>CAYPDX010000020.1:0-22850 GCA_964409695.1 uncultured Rickettsia sp.
TTTAGAATAACAAATAATTATGCCTAATTCAACCTAAATTACTATAGAAAATCACAACTTCCACAAATAATCAAAATACGAATTCTTAGATTGTTTAGGAAGAGTTGAACGCAAGAAATCGCGAGATATCCAGCCATTAGAAAGAGCTATCTCTTCAAGACAAGCGATTTTTATACCTTGGCGCTTTTCAATTACTTGAACATAATGAGAAGCATCAAGCAATGAATCAAAAGTGCCTGCATCAAGCCAAGCTGTTCCTTGCTCTAGAATCTCTACTTTTAGCTCTTCTTCATCAAGATAAAGATTATGAATATCAGTAATTTCAAGCTCACCCCGTGCTGAAGGTTTTAACGTCTTAGATTTTTCTATTACGGTATTATCATAAAAATACAAGCCAGTTACAGCATAATTCGAAATAAATTCTTTTGGCTTCTCTACAATTGATCTTACATTACCATCTTCATCTAAATCAACAACTCCGTACCTCTCAGGGTCTGAAACTCTATATCCAAAAACAACACCACCTGATGTTAATTTAGAAGCATTTCTGATTTGCTTTTCAAAACCATTTCCATAAAAAATATTATCCCCAAGTATCAAGCAAACCGACGAGTGACCGATAAATTCTTCAGCAAGAATAAAGCTCTGGGCGATACCATTTGGAGATTCTTGAATTTTATATGATAGATTTATGCCAAAATTCTTGCCATTTCCAAGCGCTTTTTGCATTCTTGGAGTATCTTCTGGCGTACTTATAATTAAAATATCTTTTATCCCAGCCTGCATAAGAACAGCAATCGGATAATAGATCATTGGCTTGTCATATACTGGAAGTAATTGCTTCGACACGGAGATAGTAAGAGGATATAGTCTCGTTCCACTACCACCTGCAAGAATTATGCCTTTCATTTCATGTACCAGTTTACTGTTTTTTCAAGAGCTATATCAAATGTGTGAGAAGGTTTAAACCCAAGGTCTCTCTCCGATTCTCTATTATCAATAGCATACCTAAAATCATGCCCAAGCCTGTCTGTTACAAACTTGATTTGATTTCCATAATCTACGCCAGTTTTCTTTTTAAGAATATCACAAATCCTATAAGCAACATCTATATTTTGTAGCTCCTTATTACCTCCGAAAAGATATTTCTCTCCTGGCACACCATGTTCTAGTGCTAGAATCACGCCATCAACATGGTCTTCAACATATATCCAGTCCCTGATATTCTCCCCATTCCCATATATTGGAATATCTAATCCATTTAATGCATTTGTAATTATCTTTGGTATTAATTTTTCAACATGCTGAAAAGGACCGTAATTATTACTACAATTAGTTATTATAACCGGAAGATTATATGTCTCAAACCAAGCTCGACACAAATGATCAGATGAGGCTTTGCTAGCCGAGTACGGTGAATTCGGCGCATATGCTGTTGACCTAGAGAATGCAAGGTCGTTAGGTTTTAAAGACCCATATACTTCATCTGTTGAAATATGAACAAACCTAAATTTTTCAGCTTCATTTTTTGAAAGATTCTTAAAATATTTCAAAGAAGAATTTAGCAAATTGAAAGTACCATAAATATTAGTTTCAATAAAAGGTGCAGGGCCTGAGATTGAATTATCAACGTGAGATTCAGCAGCAAAATTTATTATTGCTCTTGGATTATATTTTTCAAGCAACTCATTAGCAATAATTGGATCACAAATATCACCCTTAACAAAAACATAATTATTGTGAGCGCTAACTTCTGCTAAATTTTCAAGATTTCCAGAGTAAGTTAATTTGTCTAGAACAACTACCTTATTACCGCGAGCGATTGTTTTTTTTACAAAACAACTACCAATAAATCCAGCTCCTCCAGTAACAATTATACAATTTTGCATTCTATATTACACTATCTGATAAAAAACTTCTTCTATTGAATCAATCTTCTCTCCATCCTTTGAATATATGATGGCAATTACCTCAAAACTACCGGCTTTCTCAGTTGAAATAATATAACGATTTGTACATTTTTTACCATCATGCGATGGTATTATTTCTTTTTCTTCAATTTTCCATAAGCCTGATTGCGACACACATAAGGTTATTTGCTTTTGCAACTCTGAACGACTATTAACAAGAAATTGGCCATTGGCTTTCTTTGTAAAATCTTCAGAGAATAAAGTATCAATATCCCGAATCCAAAAATCTTCTTCTTTAGCTCCCATTAACGTTTGTAGATTATTATATTTTTCTGATAAAATTTTTATTGTCATAATAAAGCTCCTCTCAGCTACCTTTACTCAACAACTCAATATTTCCGCCAACAGCTGTCAAATTAATACAAAGAGCCCTCTCTGTCATAAATCTCATCAAATAATGTGGACCACCGGCTTTAAAACCTGTACCTGATTTATTTTCACCACCAAATGGCTGAGATTCAACTTGCGCACCAATTGTTGAACGATTTACATATATATTTCCTGCTTTAATAAGGTTTTTAACATCTGTAACTTTTTTCTCTATTCTTGTCTGTAGCCCAAATGTCAAACCGTAGCCATAATTATTTATACCTTCAATAACTTTATTAAGGTCAGATGATTTATATTTACACACATGCAAAATTGGGCCAAATTTTTCTGATTCAAGATCATTGATATTACTCACTTCTAGAATATGAGGATAGAAGTAATTTCCTTGCGCTGCATTATTATACATATGATGAGCTGCAATTAACTTAAATCCTTTCTCTTGCATATTTACTATATGTTCTTGTAGCTGGTTCTTGCTAGCCTGATCAATTACTGGTCCAATATCACAAGTGATATCAATAGTATCACCAATTTTTAGCTCCTGCATTGCTCCTGAAATCATCTCTATAAGAGGTTCGTATATTTCTTCTTGAATATACAATATCCTAAGAGCTGAGCAACGCTGCCCAGCAGAATAGAATGACGAATAGATAACATCATCTGCGACCTGCTCAAGAAGCGCTGAACTATCAACGATCATTGCATTTTGTCCACCTGTCTCAGCAATTAATGGTACTATGGCTCCATCTCTTTGCGCAATTGCTAGATTGATTCGTTTTGCTGTATCTGTTGATCCAGTAAACGCCACACCTCGTACTCTATTGTCCGGTACGATATTTTCTCCTATCGAAGAACCTGATGCCAATAAAAGCTGTAAAGCTTTATGAGGAATCCCAGCTTTATAAGCTAGTTTTACAACGTAATTAGCAATTAATGAAGTTTGCTCTGCAGCCTTTGCTAATACCGTATTACCAGTTACTAAAGCGGCAACAATTTGTCCTAAGAATATAGCTAGTGGAAAATTCCATGGGCTTATGCATAAAAATGCTCCCCGAGCATGCCAAGAAAGAATATTTTTTTCTCCAGTTGGTCCTGGAAGGATAATATCCTGAATAATTTTTTCAGCCTGCAAACCATAGTAATTACAAAAATCTATAGCTTCACGTACTTCACCTATAGCATCTTGCAATGATTTACCACCTTCTCTTACTAAAAGTGAATATAGTTCATATTTATGAGTTTCAAGTAGCTCACCGAGTTTTCTTATAGAACCAGCTCTTTCTGAAACCTCAGTTCTTGACCATTTGTCGAAATAACTATCTGCTACTTCCAATGCTTCCTTAAGTTCACTAGCTTTTGCGTGAGAAATTTCACCAATTTTTTCAGCACTATTTCCTGGCCTAAAAACATCTCTTGAATATTTTGCGGCTATGATTTCTTTAGAATCTATTATAGATCCAGCTATATATACTTTATTGGAATATTTATCTAATTCCGTCTGCAGTTTTTCAATATTCATAATATACCCTAAATCCATTCCTAAAGAATTATCCCTATTTTTGTATATCTTAGATGGAGCTAAAATAGCACTACTTCCATTACCCAAGACTTTCTCCACCTGCTGCGATATAGGCAAAACTATATTTTTTATATCAATACTTTCGTCATTTACAATATTAACAAAAGATGTACTTGCGCCATTCTCTAGCAACCTTCTCATCAAGTATGCGAGCAAATCTTCCATCTTCCCTATTGGGGCGTAGATCCTAATTCTATGATCATCTACAAGCTCGCTATGCATGCTGTTGCCCATACCATATAATTTTTGTAGCTCATATGGATTATCTTGTGCAATTTCTATTATTGTAGCTGCAGTTAAAGCATTGTGAGTTGCAAATTGAGGGTAGATTACGCCTGGATTCTCTAACATCTTCTGAGCACATACTAAATAATGCGCATCTGTAAATTCTTTATGTGTAAATACTGGAAAATCAACAAATCCGTTCTCCTGAGCAAACTTAATCTCACTATCCCAATAAGCTCCTTTAACAAGTCTTACCGGTATTTGCTTCTTTGTTTTCCTAGCTAATTTTACAATATATTCGATAATAGATGCTGCTCTTTTTTGGTAAGCCTGTACTACAAAACCAATACCGTGAAAATCACTGAATTCTTTTCTTTTAATTAGTTTTGTAAGAACTGTTAGATAGACATCTTGTCTTTTAGACTCTTCTGCATCAAAACTTATAGTAATCCTATGATCCTGTGCCATAGTTATAATTTCTATAAGCCTTGGCATTAGAACTTGTTCAATTTCAGAATATTTTAAAAGCTCCACCCTTGGAAAAATTGCACTGAGTTTTATAGATAGATTTGGCCTTTCATAAATTCCCTCACCTGAGCAAGGAAAATAAAAATTAAGTTTATCTATTGCTTCCAAATAAGACTGAAAATATTTTTGGGCTTGAGCTTCATTCCTAGAAGATTCTCCTAGCAAATCAAATGAGTAAAGATATTCTGGCTTAGAGCGCGCGTTACGAAAAGCTGACTCAAGACCATAACCTATAATAAATTCTTTGCCGAGAAACTTAATTGCTTGCTTTATAGCTGTTAAAGTAAACGGATCAGCAAATTTTCCTGTTAACTTTGTAAATGCATTATCTATAGTATGTATATCAACAATTTTTCCAACAGCAAATAACCCAACAGAGCTTAATTCAACAAGCCTAGACTTAGCAAATCCTATATATTTTCCCCATTCCTTGTGGCTTAATTTATCAACAATAAGTTCATGTGCAGTATTAGAATCAGGAATTCGTATTAAACTTTCAGCAAGGCTTAATATTGCAACACCTTCAGCTGTAGATAAATTATATTTTTGTAAAAATTGCTCAACGCTAAAAATTCTATCTTTTTTGATATGTTCTATTAGCGCTGAAGCTTTTTTTGATATTCTATCATTTCTTCTAAAATCAAATGTAAATTCAGGAAGCAAATTCTTAATATATTCTTCCTCAGCAGTAAATGCATTCTTTGAAATTTGAATAAATTCCTTATCAAATTTTATGCTCATACGCTTTCTGCCAATGTCTTCGCTGTATATTTAGCTTTATAAAAATACAGACCAATTAAACTCATGAATGATGTTGCAATAACATAGTAGCTACATCCTATTAAACTATTAGTCTTATTGTATAAATAAGCAATAATATATGGAGTTGTACCGCCAAATATACTTGTTGCTAAGTTATAAGACACTGAAAGAGCTGTTGATCTAACCGCAGTAGGATATAATTCAGCTTGCAACGCAGGCTCTGGGCCTATATATAAAGCGGCAACAATAGCCAAAAATATTTGGAATAATACTACAACCTCGAAACTACCAAGCTGAATAATATCAGTAATACTTGATATAGACATAATACTTAGCAATAAAATAAATATGTATAATTTCTTTCTTCCAATAAGATCAGAAATTTTGCCAGATAAAATACATACAAATGCCATAATTATATAGCACATGGCGCTTAATTTATCAACTGAACTTGCTGAAAACCATCTTGTGTTTTTAAGAAAATTTGATACATAAATAGCTTGAAAATAGAATAGAACAGATCCAGTAGAATTTATCATAATAGAGATTAGCATGTCAGACCAATGATGCTTAAAAACATATTTTAAAGGTGATTCAATAATTTCACCATTTTTTTCAAGCTGTTTAAAAACAGGTGTTTCATCAGTATATTTTCTAATATAGAAACCAACGAACATGATAAATACGCCAAGAATAAATGGTATTCTCCAACCCCAAAGATCAAAAAATTCTGCAGATAAATTTTCTCTCACTACATATGAAACAACAGTACCAAGCAATATTCCAACGCAGATTCCTGCCATAGGTATGCTAGCTATAACGCCTCTATTTTTTTTATCAGAATGTTCAATTAAAAATGATATTGAACCAGTAAGCGCTCCACCCATAGAAAGCCCTTGTAACATTCTCATAAATACCATTAAGTAAGACGCGTAGCTTCCTATCATATCGTAGGTTGGTAAGATACCAATAGCAGCAGTAGGAAGAGACATACATATTACAGAGGAAGAAAGGGCAAATCTTCTGCCAAATTTATCTCCTATTACGCCAAAAACAATTCCGCCAAGAGGTCTCATTAAATAACCAATAGCAAATACAAGAAATGCATTTAACATTGATGCAGTTGCATCAGTTCCTGGAAAAAATTTTGTTCCTATTAAACTAGCGAAGCTGCCAAATAAAGCGTAATCGTACCATTCAAAAGTATTTGCTATCCCGCTAGCAATAATAAGCTTTTTTTTATTCATTTAGGATTTCATTTTTTTTGCTTTATTTTCCGAATAAACAATAAAAAGTGTTGCTGGAATAATAATCATGGCACCATAAAAAGTACTGTTTGTAGGTATTTCATTAAAAACTATATATCCAGCTAAAGATGAAAGAAGAAGCTCTAAATACCTATATGGGGCTACTGCGGTTGCATCTAATATTGAAAAAGCTTTCAGTATAAAGAATAATATCAAATTAGCACTACACCCGAAAATAAAAAATAGAACCCATTGATGAATTGTAGGAGTTTTCCAATACATCATAGCCGGGATAAATGATAAGATTGCTGTAATTAAAGCAGAATAAAACAACATACTTATCATAGTTTCTTTTATAATGAATTTTTTATTAATAATATCAAGTCCAGCAAATCCTACTGCAGAAACTACAAAAATTATTGAGCCCAAAGTAAATTCATCCTCAGTAATTCCCATAACCATGGAAATACCTATAAAACCAGCAAAAGTTGCAACCCATCTTTGCCAAGTTATATTCTCATTTAGAAAGAAATTTGCAAGAATTAAGGTAAATAATGGGATTGTAAAGCTTATTAAGGTTGCTGAAGTTAGAGGTGCAACGTTTAGCCCGAAAGTCCAAGCTGTCATTCCTAAAAATAATAATAACCCTCTGAAAAAATGCACCATTGGCCTTGAACTGCGAGCTCCGTAATATATTACGAACGGCACTAGTGTTAGAGCACTAAAGAGAAATCTAAGAAATGCTACCTGAAAACTATGTAAATCATTGCCTGCATATTTTGCGATTGAATCGTTTAACACGCTACTAACAAGGCTTAAAACAAACCACCCAACACCTATAAAATACTTACAAGAAGAATCATTCATATCATTTCATTTTAAAATCTGCATGATAATACAGTGATTCCCCAGTTTAGCCAAGTTATTTTTGAACTATATTTTCTAACTCAATCTTAAAACATCTTTAAGTTATGCCAATACATAAAATAATCCCACAGTAATATAAGGCTTATTTTACTTTCAGAAATTTAATCAACTTCGTTCACATCACAAGCACCAGCTAATGGTACATTATCAACATTATCCACATCTTCAACACGACTTAGCACGTCATCAGCCTCGTCATCTGGCTTTGTTGACTCAGTAAGAGATATCATTACGTAATAAGCATCTTCAAAGTAGCAAAGAACCTATAGTAGTGGCGGTAGATTCGACGTGTTTATCTCTATATACCAGGACGGAATGGAACCGCAGGAAACATTGCAATAATAAGCTTAGTTGTACTGAAAGATGGCGTAAATTGCACGTAGTGATTGATGTTAAAACAGGGGATATTTTAGAAAATAAATATACAAAATCTACACAGAACCATACATAATAATATAAGAGTGCTTCCTAGATTAAATCAGGTAAACAACTTTAAAGGCGAAGCTTCGGTATAATGAAGTATGAGATGATAGTTGCACTGGTCTTGGGGAAATTCTGGGTGAAGGAATGATGGGTCGTTAATTAAATTATCTTGACTGAGGGATATTATTAAGAGACTTGGTTAACATCAACAAAATGTCGCCAAAATTGTTCTCTAAAGGCTTTCACTCCGTCTTTTGTAAAATTACTTATAAAGAAAATTTCAGCAAATTCATTGTTACAAATGTTTTTTGCTTGGACTCTAAGTTTTTCAAAGTCCTTTTTTGGTAATTTATCTGATTTTGTAAAAACTATCCAATAGTTCAAATTCAGACTATTTAACATAGTGAGCACTGCAACATCATGGTCTTTAAACCCGTGCCTACCATCAACAAGTAGAATAACTAGACCAAGAGTTTTGCGCCCTTCAAGATAATATATGATAGTTTCTTCCCAATTGTTTTTTATTGATTTACTAACTTTAGCGTAGCCATAGCCAGGTAAATCAACAAGATAGAATGTACTTCCTATATCAAAGAAATTTATTTGACGAGTTCTTCCCGGTGTATTTGAAACTCTTGCAAGTTGCCTTCTACCAGTAAAACTATTTATAAAACTAGATTTACCAACATTTGATTTCCCAACTATTGCAATTTCAAATAACTTTTCTTCTGGCAAATCTCCAGCCTTATTTGAACCATAAATAAATTCAATATTACCTGAAAATAATTTCTCTAAATTACTAACCTTATATCTATCGTCAAGCATTGGATCTATTTATGTACGCTTGTTGCAATATGGATAAGATATTATTCCATGTCCAATATATCAAAAGCCCAGCTGGAAAATTACCAAACATAAATAAGAATACGAGTGGCATCATTTTCATCATCTGAGCTTGAACTGGGTCAGATGCAGGTGGCGACATTCTTTGTTGTAAAAACATAGTAAGAGCCATAAGAAGCGGCCAAATCCCAATGTGCAAATAAGAAGGAGGATTAATTGGTAGTAACCCAAATAAATTAAATAGATTCGTAGGATCGCATACGGATAAATCATGTATCCAGCCAAAGAAAGGCGCATGACGCATATCGATTGCTACATTCAGAACCTTATAAAGCGAGAAGAATACAGGTATTTGGATAAAAATAGGTAAACATCCAGAGAAAGGGCTAACCTTATGTGTTTTATATAGGGCCATAACCTCTTGATTAAATTTAACCTTATCATCCCCACAATGCACCTTAATACGTTCTATGTCAGGCTGAAGAGCCTTCATTGCCTTCATTGATTTGTAAGATTTATTAGCCATACTATACATTGCAAGCTTAACAAGCACAGTAACGATCATGATGCTTACACCAAAATTTCCAACAATATTATAGAAAAAATGGAGAATGTTTAGCAAAGGCTTTGTAATAATATAAAACCATCCAAAATCAACCGTTCTATCAAATAATTTAATATTCAAATTAGATTCATACTCATCAAGAATAGCGATATCTTTTACACCAGAAAATAATTTATGGGAAAAAATCAATGAATTACCAGATTCAAGAAGCTCTGAAGGCGAGATAAAATCTACTTGATATCTTTCAAGAGAATTTTTTATTAGAAAATTTGCATTGCTATTATAATTAAAACTTTGATCAGGTATTAAAGCTACAAGCCAGTATTTATCGGTCATACCAAACCAATTCACAGAGCCAAGCTTATTAGATATTTTCTTCTTATCCTTGATATCACTATATGTGAATTCTTTCAATTCTTCACCAAAAACTCCAGTTCCTCCCTCGTGAACTATAGACATTCTATTTTGTTCTGGATCATAGGTTTTATATATGAAGCCATATGATTGGATTGGCACAGAGTTAGCACTATTATTTACCACCTCCTGCTTTACATCAAACATATATTTATTATCAAGTGAGATTGTCACTTTAAATAGAATATTTTGTGGACTTGTCCAAGAAAACACAGCTGAATCAGCAGGTTTCAAAAATGATTTATCAGATTTCCATAGAGTTGTTTGATCTGGAAGAATAAGTTTTTTATCAGATGAACTCCATCCAAATTCAGCAAAATATGCATCTTTTGATTTATTAGGAGAAAGCAAAATTACGTCTGGGCTATTTTTTTCTGTTGTTTCTTTATATTGTAACAATGTTAGATCATCAAATCTTAGGCCTAGTAAATTAATTGACCCTGATATATCGTCATTTGCGAATTTTACTCTAGAATCACCAGCTATCGCTTCTGTTCTATCGATAATTACTTCATCTTTTACTAACTTTACTTCTGCTATAGCTTTATTATATGAAGCCCTTTCAGCTAGTTCAGTTTGAAGCCTTGGCCTGTCAAAAAAATATTGCCATCCAAATATTATTGCAATAGAAAGTAAAATCGCTACGATTAAATTTAAATTTTGATTATTCATCTTTTTTATTTGTTTATTTTGAGAGTTAGAAAATAAGTTTATATGGATTTCTGGATAATACCAAAGTTCTTTCTATATTAAATCTTACATTTAATCAATATGTTTCAACTCGCAACTAGGCCCAATTTAACTTGCAATATTGGTATCAATACTTAATTCACCGTGCTCTGCTGGATCAGCCTCAATCAGATCATTTTTTGATGAAACTACTTGATATCTTTCAAGTAAACGCGATTGTTTTATCTGCTGGCCGGTTCCAAGAGTTTTAAGATTTTTTACCTTTGATATTAAGTTTCTATTAAATGAAGCAGCAAACTTATCATAGCTTGATACAATACTCGCTATATTACTTCCAAGTCTGGCGCCATGTTCTGAAAGCACAGCAATAGAGCTTATTAAGCTATTAATTTCTGAAATAATTTGCTCATAATTATCAACTCTAAGCCTTTCTCCTATATGAAGTCTAGCTATAGATAATATATTCATAAGACCTGATGGCCCAACCGGATAAATATTGTCTTTCCATGCTTTTTGAACAAATCCAGGATCAAGCTTGGACATTTTTTCAATAGCATGCTCTGTTGGCACAAACATTATTGTGCTAACTCTCCCAAATTTTATATTTTTCTTTGAATAATTTTGACTTAGTTCAGAAGTATAATCCTTGCTTGTAAGGTTTTTTAAATGTGTTTGCATTGCTTTTACAAGCTCAACATCACTATCAGGACTAAGTAAAAACTGAGAAGATTTTGCATCAATTATTAGCAAATTATTCTCAGGTAAAAAAACTACAGCATCAGGGCGTAATTTATTTTGCTCACCACCTGAAAAACTATATTGAAGCATAAAATCAATATCCTGCTTTAAACCAGAATTTTTTAGTAAATTCTCCAATGTAACTTCCGCAAGTGCTCCAGTTGCTGATGGCGATAGCAGAGCATTTTTTAAATTATCTACCAAATCCTTGGAATCCCTCATATCTTTTGTAAGCATAGTTACTAAACTTGCAACTTTTTGTAGCTCACCATTAAAGCTTTCTGTCGATTTTGCTATTTTTTCTTCAGACTGTTTTCTAGCCTCATCTGTCTCTTGCTTATGAAGCTCGAGCAGCTGATTCACCAAAGAATTACTAAGATCATACAGAACTGATTTTGAGTTTTTTAGAGCCTCATTTTGTATTTCTTCTTGCATGTTTAGGCTTGTAGCTAATTGCTCAATTTTTTTAATATGGACATCTCTTTCTGAGTATAATCTTATATTGTCATTTTTTAGCTCAATATAATCCTCAACTGCTATGGTTGAGGCAGTTTTCAAATTTGAATATTTAAAAAATAATACCAAAATTATTGATAAAAATACTACCAAAAACAACGAACCTATTATTAGTAAATGAAGGATCGGTAATTCTATCATAATCTCGTACTCTGATTAACATGCACATTCATAATAAGTCCAAATCCAACTAAAATTGAAGCAACCATTGTCCCTCCGTACGATATAAGAGGAAGGGGAATACCAACTACAGGCATAATTCCTGTTACCATGCCAATATTTATAAATACGTGAAAAAAGAAAATTGACGTCACTCCAACTGCTAAAATCTTAGAAAACATAGTTTTTGCATTTATTGCAACACTTATTGATAAATAAATTATTAAACCATAAATAAGAAGCAAAATAAATCCTCCAACAAATCCCAAATCCTCAGAAAGACAAGCAAATATAAAATCAGTCTGATGCTCAGGAAGAAAGCTCAAATGGCTTTGTGTTCCCTGCCCTAACCCATTTCCTAAAAATCCACCTGAACCAATAGCAATTTTTGACTGAATAATATTATAGCTTGAACCTAGACGATCTTGATCTGGATTTAGAAAAACCTCTATCCTTTTTCTCTGGTAATCATGCATGTGAGTCCAAATAATGGGAAGCGATATAATTATTCCTATCAAAAGAGTGACAAATTTCCACAGCCTTACGCCTGAAGCGAAAAAAACCATTCCAGATACTCCAAGCACTACAATTGCAGTACCCAAGTCAGGTTGCTTTATTATAAGAGCAGCAGGTAGAATTACTGCGATTATTGCTGGTATTAAATATCGAATTTTTCCTATGTTTTCTGCCTTTAGATTATGAAAATACCTAGCAAGAAATAAAACTATGGCAATTTTAGCAAGTTCTGATGGCTGAATTCTAAAACCCGCAAAGCCGAGCCATCTTTTTGCCCCCATTGCAGTATGTCCAAAAAGATGAACACATATAAGAAGAACCAGAACGCAAAAATAGAATATATATGAAAATTGATAGATTAGCCTTATCTCAACGCGAGCAACTAGTATCATTACCGGAAAGAAAATCAGAAAATTTAGCATTTGTTTTACAGCCCAAGGGTCAAAATTATTTGAGCCAGCTGAATATAAAATTAAAATCCCATAAGCACAGTTTAGGACAATCAATATTAATAAAGCTATTGGGAGTTTTGTTAGGAAATTTGCTTGAAAATATTTCATTATTCTATTGTTTTTTATGAGTTCTTAATCGTCATCCCCCATTTAGTTCGGGATGACGAGTCTCTTCTTAGAAAACAGCAAGCACTATCAACATCTTCAGCATGTAAAACCTATTTATAGCGAGGAATCTCTAGGCGAAGCGGAGTCGTGGAGCGCTGCTTATTCTTATAGGCGAGCACCGAAGACAAGTTTCAACGCAGAAATTCTTCGCTATAAATAGGTTTTACACAAGCAGCATTCCACCGTTAATATGTAGTGTCTGTCCCGTAACATAAGAAGCTTCCCTACTAGCTAGATATGCAATACCATAAGCAATATCATCTGGTTTCCCTTGTGCCTGCATTGGAATTTTACCAATAACATGATTTTTCTGATCATCATTGAGTTTACTTGTCATATTTGTTTCAATAAAACCAGGGGCCACACAATTAACAGTGACGTTACGACTTGCAACCTCAAGAGCTAATGACTTGCTCATCCCTATTAAACCAGCCTTTGATGCACAATAATTAGCTTGTCCTGGGTTCCCAGACACAGCAACAATCGAAGAAATATTTATTATTCTTCCATAGCGGGCTCTGATCATTTTTTTGATTGCTGATCTATTTAGAATGAAGCTAGATTTTAGATTTACGTCAATAACTCTGTCGAAATCTTCATTACTCATTCTCATAGCCAAAGTATCTTTTGTTACACCTGCATTACAGATTAATATATCAAGAGGAGCCTCTATCACATCAACTAAAGCTTCAGCAGCAGCAAAATCTGATAGGTCACATTGCTTTACTTCTACATTAGTTTTGAGTTCAGAAGCTAATTCTTCAAGTTTCTCAAGATTTGTTCCTGAAATAATAATTTTACAGCCTAATTTATGTAAAATTCTTGCACAAGATCCTCCGATTCCTCCGGATGCTCCTGTTATTAAAGCAGTCTGGCCAGTAAAATCAAACATTTATTCAGCTCCTATTTCTTCCATTTCACCTTCTTTTACTGAAAAAACTTCCGTAGTTGCAGATGAAGATAATTCTCTGATTTTATTAGAAATTTCAGTTGCTATAGTAGGGTTTTCCTTCAAGTAGAGTTTAACATTCTCTCTACCTTGACCTATTCTAATATCATTGTAAGAGAACCAAGAACCTGATTTTTCTATGATATCAAGCTTTACTCCAATATCAATTATCTCTCCATCTCTAGAAATTCCTGAACCATACATAATATCAAATTCCACCACTCTAAATGGTGGTGAAACTTTGTTTTTTACAACTTTTACCCTAGTTTGATTTCCAATAACATCTTCTTTGTCTTTGATTGAACCAATTCTTCTAATATCAAGCCTAACAGAAGCATAGAACTTCAATGCATTCCCACCTGTTGTAGTTTCTGGGCTTCCGAACATTACACCAATTTTCATTCTTATTTGATTGATAAAAATGATTATTGTATTTGTTCTAGAGATAGATGCAGTTAATTTTCTAAGAGCTTGACTCATAAGCCTAGCTTGTAATCCCATATGAGAATCACCCATCTCACCTTCAATTTCAGCTCTAGGAACAAGGGCAGCGACACTATCTACAACGACCAAATCTATAGCACCAGACCTAACTAAAGTGTCCGCTATTTCTAGAGCTTGTTCACCTGTATCTGGCTGCGAAATAATAAGCTCATCAATATTTACTCCAAGCTTCTTCGCATAGGCTGGATCGAGAGCGTGCTCCGCATCAATAAAAGCGCATGTCCCACCTTTTTTCTGAGCTTCAGCAATAGCATGTAGTGTTAGAGTAGTTTTACCAGAGCTTTCTGGACCAAATATCTCTATTATTCTTCCTTTTGGAAGCCCACCAATACCAAGAGCAATATCTAGGCCGAGAGAGCCTGTCGAAAGCGATTCAACATCTACTGCTTTCCTTTGACCTAATTTCATTACGGAACCTTTTCCGTAACTTTTTTCAATTTGCGCCAAAGCTGCCTGAAGCGCCTTATCTTTATCTATACTCATATCTACCGTTTTTTGTTCTATTCTACAGGAAATTTAACTACCATATCGGGAATCACTACTGCATTTCCGCTTGCTGGTTGCATTTTAAAACTTATTGAATAATGTGTTCCAGCTTCGGGATGCTTTTCTAACCCCATTAACATAACGTGGTTTCCATGAGGTTTGAACTCTATAGTCTGACCAGCTGGGATTGTTATTGATTCTAATTTATACATCTTCATTACACCTTTATCATCAAGCTTAGTGCCATGAATTTCTGTTTTTTTACATAGACCAGATTCAACAGTAGCTTCAACCATTTTAATATCAATATTCATTCCATTGTGAATTTCAAAATATGCAGCTGTGTTTACTGAAGTTGGCGTAGGCTTTCTAATCCAAGATTTTGAAAAAGTAATTTTGTCGGTTTGTATCTCGTTATTCGATGATGCAATTACTGGATGGCGAGTATTTTCTGGCTCTGCATTATTTTGCTCACCATGAGCTGCAAAAGCTGATAGTAATGATACGAGTATAACAAGATTTTTTAGCATGTTAATCACCTTTTTGATTTCTGTACATTAAACAATATCTACATAAATTTATTTTGCAATAGACAAAATTGAGAAATTTGTACTTTAATCCACCACAAACAAAAGTAGCATAAATTAGAATCGCATAAGTTGAAATAGATAATTTACAAATTCAAAAAGCCGAATGCATCTTTTACATTAAATAGAGTCTTAGAAGCAACCTCCGTAGCCCTATCCTTACCGCTCCTTAGAACTTGTTGTAAAAATTCTTTATCAGCTGAATATTCTCTATATTTTTCTGAAATTGGAGCTAATTTATCTGACACTAATTCAGCAAGATCATTTTTAAATTTTAAAAATCCCTGACCTTCATAATCTCCTACAATAGATTCTATCTTTCTGTCACTAAATTCAGCATAAATTTCAAGAAGATTAGCTATTTCAGGCCTAGATTCGTCGTAAGAAATATATTCTATTGAGTCTGTTTTAGCTTTCTTAATTTTTGAAATAATTTCGTCTTTATTATCTGAAAGATTTATTCTACTTTGCTCAGATGGATCAGATTTACTCATTTTCTTTGTACCATCTCGTAGGCTTTTAACCCTTACTGTATTACCATGAATTAAAGGCTCTGGAACTCTAAGCAATTTTCTATCAAATTTTCTATTTACCGCACCAGCTATATCTCGCGTTAACTCAATATGTTGTTTTTGATCTTCACCCACAGGCACAAAATCAGCCTCATACAATAATATATCTGCTGCCATTAGAACCGGGTAAGTAAAAAGTCCAGTTGAAGCCATTTCTTGATTTTTGCCAGCTTTATCTTTAAATTGCGTCATTCTTTTTAACCACCCTATGGGTGTCATACAATTTAGAATCCAAGCTAGCTCTGGATGTTCTTTGACATCTGATTGTGCAAAAATTGTAGTTTTTTTAGGATCAAGACCCGATGCAAGATATGCTACAGCCGAGTTATACACTGCATCCCTCAAGTCATTAGGATCTTGGGGTGTAGTAATTGCATGGAGATCTGCAAGAAAAAAGAAACATTCAAATTCATCCTGCATCCCTACCCAGTGGCGTATTGCCCCTAAGTAATTACCAAGATGAAGACTTCCAGTTGCCTGAACCCCTGACAAAACTCTCTTTTTTTGCATTTTTTCTCGATGATTAATGGTAAGAGCTTATATATACTTTAATAAAGATAAAATTCAATATTTTATACTGCGCAATTTGTGACGCTCTTTTTCACATTTCTATTTTTTGTTTAATTTCCTCAAGTGTATATCTTCCTTTTTGAAACTGTCTTATTCGCCTGCACTTCTCTATTTCTTCTTTTTCAAATAACTGATAACCTCCATTTGTGATTTCCACGATCTCAATTAAACCTGTTTTTACCCAATAACGGATAGTTGCCACTTTCTCACCAGATATATCAGCAACTTCTCCTATTTTTAGCAAATTTATAAATTTATCACTTTATCTGCTTTTTCTATAGCTCCACGCCTATGGGCCACGCAAATAATGGTTTTACCATTCATTGTCTTTTTAATAAAATCTAGAATGGATGATTCAGTACTTTCATCAAGCTGACTTGTTATTTCGTCTAGAATTAATATATCAGGTTTTGCAATCAGAGCCCTCGCTATTGCTATTCTTTGTTTTTGCCCCCCTGAAATCTTAGTTGCAATACTACCAAGATCAGTATCTATTCCTTTAGGCATTGTATCAATATAAGAATCGAGCTCCAGAGAGGATAGGATTCTTTTAACCTCTTCACGATCTACAAACTTATTAAAAAAGCTTATATTATCGTATATTGTGCCGCTAAATAACATATTATCTTGCGGCACATAGGCAAGCTTTCCACACCACATTTCAGGATCTATATATTTATAGCTTTTGTTATCAATTAATATTTCTCCATCACAAAAATTATATAGCCCAATAAGAAGATGTAGTATTGTGGTTTTTCCAACTCCAGAATTTCCTGTTATGACAGTAAATTTTCCGGCTTCTATAGAAATATTAATGTCATTGATTACTTTGAGTACATTATCTTTATTATACTTATAAGAAATATTTTTAAGTTCTATAGAATTTTTGTTAGAAAATGAAATTTTACCGTCAGCAACTCGTTTTGATCTCCTAATTACATTAAGTAGTTCAAGCACCCTTTCACAATTGGCTAGGTTTTTTTGCTGATCATTTATCATTTCCATAATCCCGCCAAAACTTGTCGCTGTCATAAAAGCGTAGAAGATAAAAGAAGCAAGGGTCCCAGCTGAAAGAAGCCCGTGTACTACTTGAATACTTCCATACCAAATTATACCAGAGATTGTAAGAAGCATACTCGTAATTACAGTGGCAAAAAATATTGACCTAAATTTCAGTCTTTGTATTATTTTATTTTTAGCCTCTTGATTGATTATTTCAAAATGATTCTGTAGAGTTTCTTGCTTATTAAAAGCAGAAATTACCTTATTATTTAAAATTGTTTCAAATACTAGACTTGTAATTTTTGCTTTAAAGTTCTCAGCATTTTTAGCAAGTATTCTAACTTTTCTACCAATCAAAGTGGAAGCAAGAGTTATTATCGATATAATTATAAAAGCTATTATTGAGAGCCTCGCACTACTAGCAAACATTAGGATTATTCCACCTATTGTTGTCATACTATTTCTTAGGAAAAATGATGTAGTATCAATAATTACCCGTGCTATATAGTCGCTATCTGAGTTAATTCTAGTTGAAATATCAGAATATGAATAATTTTCAAGTTCTGTAGCATTGAATTTCAAAAGTTCAAAATATGCAGCTTTTTTTACATCATTAGCCGCAAATTCAGCCGTAGTGTTTATAATATAAGAGCGAATGAAGCTTGCAAATCCGAATATAGTTGTAAGAGTAATAATATATATGATAGGAGCTTGATCGGAACTTTCAGCGAATCCATTATCTATAAAATGCCTAATAGCATAACCAAGCATTAGCATACAGGATACTACTGCTATTAGAGCCAGAGCAGCAATAAATAGCCGTGTTTTATATGGCTCAAGGAATTTATATATAGAAAGTAATAATTCTTTATTGCTCACTTTAAATCTATTTTTTGCGTTTGAAGCTTTGTGAGCTCACGAGAAAGTATTTCTTTAACCTCATTACCCTTTTTATCGATCCATTCATCACCTATATTTCTAAAATGGTATGGGCCAGAAAGTGGTGATGCTAGCCATATTTCTTTTACAGGAGTCTGTTTGTTGATTATAAATATTTTATCTTCTATTTCGAGCTTTAAAACTTCATTAGAGTAATCTATATCGATCAAATACTCAAAATCTTGTGCTTCTATTTGAGAAGCTAATCTTGAAATTAAATCAAGAGCAGTTAATTCGAAATTTTTATCATTCATACTTGGTGACACAAAAACTTATCCTGATATTATTAGTCTAATGCAAACAAATTATAAAGAAGAAAATGGTCGAAGAATATAGGAAGCTGATTCTTTCAGGAAAAATTTATATAAAATATCACGATGAGCCTTTGGTAGTGGAAAAAGGTGATGTGAGACTTTTCTTGTCCAATGATAAGGTCACACCAATAGTTGGAGATTACGAAGACACGACATTTAGTGGATATTTTAAAGGTGAAGTATATGATGGTAAGCACTGGCAATTATTAGACCTGGATGAGTTCTTTGATAACAGAGAATATAGATTTCCTAAAAAACAAAAACCAATATATACGGGGTTGCTTTGCCAGGAGATACTTGCCAATATACATGGCGTTGAAATATTTAGAACATATCGTGGTCATTTTACTCGCGAAGAATATGTGCAGGAAAAACGAATTACTAAGGCTAATAGGAATAGAAAAAACTAATTTTCATATTCCGTAAGTTAACCACTACTTCCTATTTCATTAAGTCTTTTTGAAACTCTATGTTTATGTTCTGAATCAACTGAAAAATGCTCATGAATAATCTTTAACGCACTTTTTAAATAGGAAATAGCCTGGACTTTATGAGTTTGACTGCGATTAACATTATCTACAACCGCAGTTTCTGCTTCTTTTTTTAGTTCTAGTTCAGCCAAAAACTCTAATGTAGCATAAATATCAGGATGATTGATATTGTTATACCTACTATATGCATCATTTAGCGCAGTTTCTGCTTCTTTAATATTACCTTCTGCAAGATGTAATGCGCCTAAATGAGTTTGTGTTTCAGCATGTCTTATACCATCCCCCTCTTCAAAATCAGTTATATATATTAAATTGGTTCTCTCTAGAAATTCTTTTGCAACTGCGTAGTTTCCTGTAATTCTGTTAACTATACCTAAACCAAGGAAAGATCTACCATTATATCTATTGTCTTTAATTTGGGTTGGCACTAGTTTTTTAACATAGGATACGCTTTCTTTAAATGTATTTTCTGCACTTAAATAATCCCCTAAACCTATATATGCATATCCGAGAAACCACATTATTCGAGCGATGTGTAAATAGTCGTCTGGTAAATATTCTTTACTAAGTGACAAAGCTTCTGTTCCAATTTCTTTGGCTTTTTCGAATTCTCCTAATTTAGTATTAACAAAGCTAAAATATGGGGCAGCCTTGAGTTTCGCAAATATATAAAGCTTTGGCATATGAAGTTTATAAAGTTGTAATGCTTCATCAAATAGATTCTGAGCTTTCCTATAATCTCCAAGGTCTAAATAAGATAGACCCAAGAAAAAAGCCCCAAAAGCCCTTTGTGCATATTTAGTAGGGCAATTTTTATTATATACTGATAGACCAGAAGATAATAGTGCGGCTGCTTTATTATCATTACCTAATTCTCTTTCAGTAGCTCCTAAATATATCTTTATTTGTGCTATTTTACATTCATTTACAGTATTATTTTTTTGAAAACTATCTAAACTTTTTATAAGATAAGGTTTTGCTTTAGCAGGATCTACACCCACCATAGTGCTAAGTGTTAGATACATTTTTCCAACAGCTCCTTCTACGGGGGCTTTCATATCGCGCGTTAATATTTTTTTATGGTTTAAAAATACCAAACAATGGTTTAATAAATGCGCAATTTTTGTAGGATGTGTATTGAGAGCATCCAATAAAGAATCGGAATAATTACTGATAGAATCTGCAATCGACTGCAATGATTTGTTTATTGAATCATCCGAAGATTTAGAAAGATACGCAAGAGTAATATTTTGAGCGCTCCTATGTAACGAAATTCCAGGGCCAAAACTTGATACTGATTCACCTGTAATAAGAGAGTATTTCCTTAGCTGATAAATAAAATTATCAACCACTATATTATTTTTATATTGATCGAGCAATTCTCTTGGGATATCTTGAGAATCTAGCATACTAATAAATAGCAATAAATTTTTAAAGTCAGTGTGCTTATCAATTAAGTCGCTCAAAGAAAGAGAAATTATATTATAACGAGTTTTTAAATAATCACCGGTCTCTGCAAGTATGAAATACTGCATTTTTTCAAAATCACTTTTATTTTGATTTAGACGGGTCAAATATTGATCAAATGATATTTTTGTTGCTTGAAGGTAATAAGCAGCAATAGAAATATCCAAGGGAAATGAAGGAATTGATTGCAAGAATTTTTTAATTGTTTCTTCAGAATTTTCTTTCTTGTGAACAAGGTCTTTTAATGGAAGAATCTTTATAAATAATTCATATTTTTCCTTGGTATCTAACTCACCAATATAAATACTATGATTAATATAGTTGCTATTTTGGATATTACCATTACGAGTCGTGATTATAATTCTTCCTTTCCCCCATGTTCCTGGGTCTTGAGGAAAATATTTTTGTATACTAACAAAATCTTCAACATTATCGTAAATCAAAAGCCATTTATTTGCTAGTTTTAGTCTTTCTTTCACAAAGTTTATGAGCTGATTTTCTTTGTCATTTTGATCCTCAATATTGCATATTCCCCTTAAAACCTCTTTATCATTATTATTTACGGCTAGATTACTTGCTAATTTTTCAAACGATTTCTTAAATACTTCCTGGTTTTCAGCATTAAATTCCCATACAACATCAGCCTTAGCCTGTTGACCATATAAACGGGCTAAAGTAGTTTTCCCTGCGCCACCAATTCCGACAAGAGCAATAGTTTGAATTCCGTGCTTTCCATCGATATTATCTTTTATTTTTTTTACCATAGAAGATCTATCTAGCATAATAGGTTCTACCGGAAGAATAAAATCAGATCTGACTGTTGGATTAGATGTAATGTTTAACTCAGATGAAAAAATATAGAAAAGACCTAGTGATAATATTATTAAAATAACAGCAATTATGAATTTAAATTTTCGATGTTTTTTAGAAGAGTAACTCGCGATATTTTCTAACTCAATATTCATATACGGCCGACTATTACCAATATTTTGTATATTATTAAATTTGTCTAAGAACTTAATTGCAACATCAGAAATTGTAGAATCTACTGGAAATAAGCATTTTAATATATCGAAAAATAAAAAGTAATAATTCTCTTGCTCTGTATTAATATAGTGAAGATTTTTTTTACTCAAGATATCGTAATCTTTTCTTGTGGATCCAAGAAATACTACATCCTTAAGTTGAAAATTAGAACCTTGGCTATGAATATATTTTTCAATTTCAGTTAAATAATATTCTTCTTTACTGCTTTCATGAGGTAAAGTATAGAGAGCTGAGTAAGTATTATATGATTTTGTTAATAATTTTATTACATCAATAATTTCTTCTTGTATTACAAATTTTATCTTAGCTCCAGCTAACTTTAAATGAACAAGTAAGCGGTTTAAAAACTCATCTTGCTTCTTATCAATACTATTTGCCACGACCAATAATGAAACTTCTTCTTTGAATTTTATATTGGAAATATTATATAAAATTTTCTTAAAATCTAAGCATACAAGTAAAGCTGTATAATATTCATGTATTATTTGAAATTTTCCTGATTCTTCTATGAATTTAATCAGGTTTTGACGCATCCCGCTTTCAATTTTACGAGTGATATTATCTAAGTGCGCTCTAATTGTTTTAAAGCTCAAGTGAGGTTTCCCTGGGGTTGTAAGTAATTGAGCAATAGCTTTATCATTTTTACCATGTAAAACACATGCTATTACATCTATTTCTCGAGGAGTAAACTTGATACCATTAATAACGGAAAGATGCTGTTCATAAATACTAGATGGAAAAGAATATTTATTAGATTTATTTCTCATTTTAAAACTAATCTTATAGTTAACTTTTTCTTATATTGATTTCTATCATACTATAGTAATTTAGGTTGGATTAGGCATTTTAAAGAAGTAAGAAATGGCATCA
>CAYPDX010000021.1:0-4472 GCA_964409695.1 uncultured Rickettsia sp.
AACCCTTGCAATAACATCTCCGTAACTAGCTCCACGAGCATGGCCTATATGCATTGGCCCTGTAGGATTAGCTGATACAAATTCGATATTTACTTTCTCGCCACGTGCTATATTGCAAGATCCGTAATTCTCACCTTGAACTATAATATTCTTCAGTACATCGTGCCAAAATTCTCCCGTAAAAGTAAAATTTATGAAACCTGGCCCGGCAATATCAATAGATTTTATTCCACCTGTTGTGCTTAATGCATGTGCAAGCTTTGTAGCCACTTCTCTAGGATTTAGCTTTAATGCTCCGGCCATTAACATTGCAGCATTAGTTGATAAATCACCATGTGATTTATCCTTCGGTATCTCAATTGCTATTAAATCAAGTTGCTCATTTGAAATATCAAAAATCTCTTCAGCATGTTTTGATATTTCTTCTTTTAGCCAAATATATATGTTTGTGTAATCCATTTTACTCCAATCTATAAAGAAAAATAATGCAAAGAACTTAGTTCTTTTATAGCAAATCTGTCCGTCATGCCAGCAATAAAATCAGCAATTGCTCTTGCTTTAAATTTATCTCCACCTTCAGCTCTTTGTTGCCATTCATATGGCATACATTCTGGAGTTTCAAAATAGATTTCAAATAATTTACTAACAACTTTTTTACATTTATAAGCTATTAAAATTACTCTTGGATTCTTATAAACTCTTTTAAAGAGGAATTTTCTTATCTCTGCAATACAGCGTTCAACATCGCTTGAAAATGTAACAAGAGGTTTTTGAAGTAATCTAACATCATCAGATGTTATAATATTATTTACCTTTATCGCTTCTTTTGTTTGTTTTAAAACATCTTCTATTAGTAAATGAGCTAAATCTCTGACAATTTCAAAAATCTGGCGAGATTTATTGAGTTTAGGAAATTTTTTAAGCACATTCTCAACAATAGGACAAAGCAAATATATCTCTTGCAGGTCTTCAATATCAAACATATCTGCTCTAATTCCATCCTCAAGATCATGACAATTATATGTTATATCGTCGGAAAGAGCTGCTACTTGTGCTTCCAAAGAAGAGTACTGATCTAAATGTAATTTATGCGCTAAATCGTAATTTCTTATTGCAATAGGAACATTTTTAATATATGGACCATTATGCTTTGCAAGTCCTTCTATAACCTCCCATGTCAAATTCAGCCCTTCATAAGAACCGTATCTTTTTTCAAGCTCAGTAACAAGTTTTATTGCCTGAGCATTATGACAAAATCCACCGAAATCTTTCATACATTCATCTAAAGCATCTTCACCAGCATGACCAAATGGCGTATGTCCACAATCATGCGCAAGAGCTATACATTCAGCTAAATCTTCTGATACTTTAAGATCGCGCGCAAGAGATCGAGATAGGCTTGAAACTTCAATAGAATGTGTCATCCTATTTCTATAATGGTCGCCTTCGTGATTAATAAAGACCTGAGTTTTATACTGTAATCTTCTAAAAGTATTTGAATGAATTATTCTGTCTTTATCTCGTTGATATTCATTTCTATATGGAGTTGGGTCTTCAGGATATAATCTTCCTTTTGTTTTTTCAGGGTCAGAGGCATAGCTTGCTAACATTTTTCTCTCTCTTTCTATATACTAAATGGTTAGTTTCTGATAAAATAACACCATAACAAATTTTTCTTACTCTTAATATGACAAATTTTACCGTAACAGAAAATGCTTACAAAAGAGCAAAAGAATTACTTTCTCAAGATAATTCTGCAATAGCTCTTAGAATTTCTGTTGAAGGAGGCGGATGTTCCGGTTTTAAATATAAATATGAACTAACGAATACTATTGAAACTGACGATATAGTTTTAGAAAAAAATAACATTAAAATTGTTATTGATAAAATGTCAGAGCAATTTATTGGAAATTCACAAATTGATTTTGTTGAAGATTTAGGAAGCGCTTCATTTGAAATTAAAAACCCAAATGCAGCTACAAAATGCGGGTGTGGAAGCTCTTTTTCTATTTAATTATGACATAAATACTATATTTCCCTAAACTCTTCAAATTCATCACTCATATTTCTTTGCCTACTACAGCCAATCTTTATAAGCTCATAAGAAAATGAGACTAACATGACCAAATCAACACCTCCACAAACAAATTCAAGACCAAAAAAACCAAAACACAAAAGAACAAATAAGCAAACTAACCTTAGAGTACCTCAAGAAGCTAAAAGTAAAACAAAGAAAGAAAAGAAGAAAGATAATCCTACTATTTCTTCAGTAGCGGGTCATGAAGAAGGTAGCAAAGTGGCGCCTCAAACACAAGGACCTAAATTAGTTGTTCTAGATGAAAAACAATTGCGCAAAGAAAAAGACTATATTGATAACACTCCACTAGCAACGGCTGAAAGAGAAGAAAGCCAAAAATTATATAATGCTAGAATGAAATATTTCTTGGAAAGAAAAGCAGCTGGGCATAAACCAGAGGCCCATCCAGAACCAAATTATCCTAAAATAACACAGGCAAAAATTGATCGTGAAACTCAAATTATAAGAGATGCATACTTAACTGTCAAAGAGAGACGAGATCAAGAAGCAATACTTAACCAAAGAATAGCGTATTTGGCTAAACAAGAGCCTACACAAGCGCATGTTCAAACGCAAAAGCAAGCTCAAACAACTGCTTCTACTAAAGCTACATCCGAGCAACAAACCCAAAAACTAGTACCTCTAACTGCAGCCCAATTGCGTAAAGAACATGAATATATTAATAAAGCACCACTTACAGATAAGGAAAAGGAAGCAAGTACAATACTATATAATGCTAGAGTACAATATTACTATAGCCAACTTTATGCTGGCCGACCACCAATGACAGTGGCAGAACCAAATTATCCTAAAATCACTAAGGAAAAAATTGAACATGAAGCTAACCTTATAGAAAATACACGCTTAAGCGACCCAGTGAGAAAATCTCACGAAGCAATGCTTAACCGAAGAATAGCATATTTGGACAATCCGGATGATCCAAAATCACACCAAGCACAGCAGGTTCAAAATACTGTTACCCATAAAGCTCAAATGCAACTACAAGCTCAAAAATATGGACTAGTGCCTCTAGACGCAGATCGACTACGTAAAGAAAGTGAATATATTAATAGCGCGCCACTAACTTATCACGAAAAGGAAGCAAGCAAACAATTATATAATGCTAGATTACAGTATTACTATAATGAACTTTCTAATGGCCGCACACCAATGACTCAGCCAGAGGCAAATTATCCTAAAATTACTCAGGAAAAAATTAACCATGAATCATACCTTATATCTAAAGCGAACCTCCCTAAAGAGCAAAAAAAATATCATCTAGGTATATTACAACAAAGAAAGGATTTTCTAGCTAAAGAAAATGAGCAAAAGAAAGCTCTTGCACAAACTTCGCAACGATCAACCCACGCTCCAAATGGAGTTGCTGAAAAGATGAGAGCGAATACTCCAACAACTGATAGTGTAACTAGAGTGCAATCTCCCCCAAGCACTCCGACCGTTGCAACAAAACAAACCACTCTAACACGTGCCCCCTAGTAAAAGCCAATATTACCTCAATCTTCTTCTATTAAAATCTCTCGTTTTCCTGAATGGTTAGGAGACGAGAGAATACCTTCCTTCTCCATTCTCTCAACCAGAATTGCCGCCCTATTATATCCTATACGTAAAGATCTTTGAATATAACTTGTCGAAGCTTTTCTCTCAGCTTTAACGATCTGTAGAGCCTGTCTATAGAGACCATCATCACTTAAATCATCTGAGCCTACCATTGAGTCTAGAAGAGGGTTATCTTCCTCTTCAGAAGCAGTAACTGAAGTAACATATTCAGGGCTTGCTTGAGTTTTTAAGAAATTGCTTATACGTTCAACTTCTGAATCATCAACAAATGGGCCGTGAACCCTTATAATCTTAGAGCTATTGCCCATATAGAGCATATCACCCATACCAAGAAGTTGCTCAGCTCCCTGCTCTCCTAAAATCGTTCTACTATCAATTTTAGAAGTAACTTTAAAGCTCACGCGACTTGGGAAGTTAGCTTTTATAACACCTGTTATAACATCAACAGAAGGTCTTTGAGTAGCCATTATAAGATGTATCCCTGCAGCACGGGCCATTTGCGCTAGCCTCTGGATTGAAGACTCAATATCTTTTCCTGCAACAAGCATTAAGTCAGCCATTTCATCAACAATAACAACAATAAAAGGAAGTGGATGCATTTCAATTGGTAATGATTCATATATTGGCTTGCCTGAATCAATGTCGAAACCTGTCTGCACAGTTCTTTGGAGCTGCTCCCTGCTTTTTATAGCTTCTGAAATTCGCATGTTATATCCATGGATATTTCGAACTCCAAGATTAGACATTAAACGATATCGATTTTCCATCTCACGTACAGCCCATTTTAAAGCTACGACTGCTTTTCCTGGCTCAGTTA
>CAYPDX010000021.1:4482-22385 GCA_964409695.1 uncultured Rickettsia sp.
ACTGGAGATAATAGATGAGGAATACCATCATAAACCGAAAGCTCAAGCATCTTTGGATCTATCATAATGAATTTACATTGCTCAGGCGTATGCCTAAATAGCAACGACATAATCATTGCATTAATAGCAACAGATTTACCAGAACCAGTAGTCCCAGCTACAAGCAAATGAGGCATTTTAGCTAGATCAACAACACATGGCTTACCAGCCAAATCTTTCCCAAGAACAATTGGTAACAAAATATGCTTTTCTTGATATACATCTGATTCAAAAAGCTCACGCAACCTAAAGAATTGTCTTTGCCTGTTTGGTAATTCTATACCAAGAACATTCCGTCCAGGAATAACAGAAATTCTCGCTGAAATAGCGCATAGAGAACGGGCAATATCATCAGAGAGACCAATTACTCTTGAAGATTTTGTTCCAGGCGCTGGCTCAAATTCGTATAAAGTAACCACTGGCCCCTGATTAATTTCAATAATGTTACCCTTAACACCAAATTCATTTAAAACTTTAAGCAATTCTTCGGCTTGTTCATTTAATTCTTCTGGGCTACTAAGCTTAACTTCTTTTTCTTTTACGTTACTAAGTAAATCTAGTGACGGGAGGTCAAAATCACCATATTCAAAGTTACTTGGAAGTTTTGAATTCTTTCTGGCAAATTGTTTCTCCGTAACCTCATCAACTTCATCTTCATCTACGGTGGGGGCTTTTATTTTAAACTCTCGCGGCAATACATGCTTTACAAGTTGTTTAGGTTTTACAGAAACTCCAGTAGGAAAATTAAATCTAGAAAAGAAAGATAGGAATGAAGAAAAACTTATTGCCAAAGAATAAAATAAAGCAATAAATCCAACAAATGCTAAAGTTACAGTAACACCCATTTTTATAGTAGCTGGTAAGCTACTTATATATCTTACCAAATGAGCTTGAGCATTAACTGTATATTGCGAAAAATATATACCAATTATTATTCCAAAAACAATTGATGCAATTAGAGAGATAAATAATCTGAACCTAATATAACGAATTTCGGCTTTTCTAATTAGTTTTATTGCAAGATATAGCGGCACAAAAACTATTATCCATGACGAATAACCCAGATATTGAACTAATATATCCGAAGAATATGAACCAAAATAACCAAGTAAATTAACAGGTTGAGAAATCGATGCAGTATCAAAAGATACATCATATGAATAATAGTTCGTTAATAGAAGAGCTGTAATTATGCTTAAAACAAGCAATAAAACTATTTTAACAAACCTGTATTCAAAAAAATTAATCAAAAAATTCATAGCACTATATAAAGAAAATTGTAGCTAGTATAATAAAGACTAAAGTTATTGCAAAAGAAAGGTTTTGTTTTGGAATATCAATTGTAGGTAACAAGAATTTTGGCAAATGAATTTTGCCCATCTTTGCGGTAACTTGCTCACATTTAGTTTGGACCCATTTATGAGTATCGCTATGGATGATATATAAGAAAAATGCTATAGTAAAATAAGATAATGTAACTACTGAAATAAATTTATAAGCAAAATTTGGATCTAATATAGATAAATTATTTATATAGAAACGCGTGATCAAAATATACAGACCGATGAAAGGGGAGGAAATCCAAATTAAAATATATTGATCAATTTTAATCCTCTGTTTAAAAAGATGGAGTGGCACTAGTAAATAAATAATTAGTACAGAAAAAGAATAAATTATCTCGAAAGACAGAGCTCCACCAATTAACCCATAATGCTCGCATTCATAAATGCCAATAGTAATTGACGAAAAATACAAGTATACTTTAGAGAGACTTTCCGAGTAATCCTTGTGGACTAATGCTACCATAACTAGCAAGAAACATAGAATTAGAGCAGTATCAACTAGTAAAGGATGTACTATAAGAATTAGGTTTATGATGAATAAAAAATAAACTAGAATTGTTGGTATAAATAATGTGAATTTTTTAATAATTGAATTTTTTATATTCACAACCCACCTCCTAAAAATTCACATAAGAATCTGAAGACAGATTGACCATGTCTCATTAAAGCAAGAGCTAATATTGTGGTATAAAATATAGAAAGCACCATAAATGGATTAGCTGGTTTTCTAAGTATTTGTGCATCGTCATACACAAGTTGTCTGCTCGACATTTCTATAAAA
Organism: uncultured Rickettsia sp.; assembly: GCA_964409695.1. Classification (GTDB taxonomy): domain Bacteria; phylum Pseudomonadota; class Alphaproteobacteria; order Rickettsiales; family Rickettsiaceae; genus JABDAD01. The sequence continues at coordinate 6,646 of CAYPDX010000021.1, forward strand.
ATTTTTCCAAAATAAATAAAAGAAATCATTGATGAAATTATTATAGCAAACAATAATATTTTATTCTCAAGCGACTTAGCACATTCAATTAATATATACTTATACGTCAAAAATTTCATCGGAATTATTGCTAATATAAAGCATGTAAAAATAATCTTGAAACCTTTAGCTACACCTCTAAATTCATCGAGCTTTGTTGCGTAATTTCTTATGTAAATATAGCCTCCGCAGAAAAATAAGGTAATCTTTGAAAACGAATGAATTATCAAAGCCCATACTGATATTACAAAGAAAATCTTACTTCCAGATAAAGCAATCAAAGTTATAAGATTTAATTGTACAACCGTGGACCAAGCAAGTACTTTTTTGAAAGTGTTTTGGAAGATAGCCATTAGGCCAGAATAAAATATTCCAAAAAGTAGAATATATTGGATTCCACGATTTTCCAAAAGAAGACATGCAATTAAATCTATTCCGAAAATTTCAGTAATTACCTTATAAATGCAATAGATACCTGCATTAACTACCACTACAGCATGTAAAACGGCGCTTGTCGGATAATTTGCCGCCATTGCGCTCGGAAGCCAGCTATGCATAGGAAATATTGCAGATTTAGCAATACCAAAAATAGACAAAGCCAAGAGAATAATTTGCATTTTGGTAGAAAAATCTGCAATTACCTCATTTCCACCAACATTAAATATAGCCCAGCCACTCCCATTTATATATAGGATAGCAGGAAGCCATATACATAATGAAGCACCTACAAGATATAATATATATTTTTTTAAAGCCTGGTTTACATGCTCAGTATATTTATGCGCTATAAGAGGAATTGTGCTTAAAGTAAGCATTTCATAACATATGAATAATGTAATTAAATCTCCTGAAATACTTAGTAATAAAGCAGAGCATATAGATAGGTTTAAAAAGAATAAAAAGCGAGACTCAGAACCTTCGCCTGAAGACTCCAAATAGCTGATAGAATAAAAATAGGCTGCAGGCCATAATATTATTATTAGAGAGGCAAATATTAATCCTATTCTACTGACTTTTATAGACAAAAGGAAGTAATTTACCGAATATTCTATATATAAATCATAACTACTCATACCAGCTTCAGCAATATCCGCGACAGAAGTGACTATAAGATAAATCTGGAAGATAAACTGAATTAATATAGCAATTCTATGAATGTAAGATTTTGAAGAGAAAATTAATGGCCAAAATAATGTAAGTAAAGCGCTGGCCATCAAGAAAACTAGTGGATTTCCATATTGAGAAAAGAAAATTAATTTGTTTTGCATCATCTACCGTTACCACTAGCAATTAAATGACCCGCTCCATCAAAATTATTTGATATAAATAATAGAGAAATTAAAACTACAGCCACAATCCTCATTCCGTTTGCAGCATTGTTGTTTATAAGATAATTCACCTCTATTTCACTTTCTCTAAATAGTTTCATTACTATTCTAGAATATGTAAGAACAAATAAAAAAGAACAGAGTGCTAATAGAATAACTAGCTTTATATCACTTCCAACTTCTTTAAAAAATGATAGTTTATTAAAAAAAGCTTGTGACGGAGGAAGAGCTGCAGCAAAAAATAATATAATAACAAATGTAGATGCTAAATATTTGTTATTCTTTGCAAAGCCAACTAAATTATCAACAGTAATATTTTCCTTATTTATAGATATTAAAAACAAAACTAAGCCAAGTTTAGTGAAACTATCAACTATAAATAATTTTGTTAGCAATGACGTGACCTTTGCACCATCAAATGGATATAATATTAGATAATAACCAGCAGAAGCAATAGATGAATATATAATTATGTTTCTAAAATTTTTCTCTCTAATAACCATAATAGAGCTAAAGATCACAGATGTATAACCTATTAAATTAATATAAAATAAAGCCTTTCCACTTATTAAATTTATTATATAGCTAAATTTTAAAAGGATAACTATCGCGCATAACACACTGATATTTATAAAAAAACACAGAATAATAGGAGAAGTTGTACTATATGATTTTATCTTCCAGCTATGAAGTGGGAAGGAAGCAATTTTTACTAGAATTCCAACGATTAAAAAAGCTAAAATATATTTAGCATTTCCTTGGTTAACTTGGAAATAATATTTTATATCAGAAAGATTCAAAGAACCTACTAAACTTAATATAATACCTATGGAGATAAGAATAAATGTGGCCGAGAGAGTTCCAATTACAAGATACTCAAATGCACTTACTAGAGATTTTCTATCATTGCTAATAGCTATTAATGGGTAAGTTGCAAGCGAAGCCAGTTCAAGGAAAACATAAAGATTAAACACATCATTTGTTAATAATATACCCGAATACCCCGTTTCTACAAACAAGAACAAAGCATAAACTATATGCTCTCTCCCGCTCTTCATAAGGGTTTCAACATTTTTTTTTAACGATGAAAAACAAAATATACCAAACAAAGTGCAAAAAACAGATAAGATTAATACTGAGTAAATTGATGTTCCATCTATTTTGAACTCTATTCCAACTGGCCGAACCCAATCGCCAAATACGTAATAATTTGTCTCAGTATAATTTTGTAATAAAGTTAGAGATAGAAAAACCATCATAAGGTTAGTTATTACAAATAAATTTCTGGCTACAGCCTTATTTGCTAGTAGCAATATAATAAAGCTTGAAAGCATTGGGAGTACAACTAGTAAAGCTGGTAAATTATTTAATAGATTAATCACGTTCAAGATCATCCTCATCTAATGTATTGAAACTTCTATAGATTCTAATGAGAAGCACAAGCGCAACAGATAAAGTAGCGAAACCAACAACTATTGCTGTAAGCATTAACACATGAGGAAGTGGATTTGAGTATATTACACCCTCAATCTCTCTTTTAATGGGCGGTAAAGCATTGAACACCTTCCCAAGAGAAATATAAAACACTAAAACTCCAACTTGAAATAAACATAATCCTATTGTTTTTCTAAAAAAATTCCTTGAAGCAACTAGCATATATATGCCGAAAATAAATATTAAAACTGATAGATAATATGGAGCTTCATCTAGCATTTTTTTAGCTCCAAAAATATAAAAATCATTACAGAACTCACAGTTATGGCTACTCCAAGCTCGACAGTCATTATACCAAGCGACTGTGAATTAAGCGAGTAGTAATTTAAAAAATTCTTTTCATCAAAAACTGAAAAAAGCCCTGTTAGCAAATATATAAGAACGCCAAAAGAAGCAATTTTCAGAAATAAGCTAGAATCAACAAAAGAAGAAAGATCTTTTACTGATAAATCATACCCAATCAAGCAGGAGGCGAATATTGCACCAGCCTGAAATCCACCGCCAGGTGAAATTTCTCCAAAAATCTGAATATAACCAGCAAAACAAATAATAAACGGCGCGATGAATTTTGTTATTAAAAAATTTATCTGATTATTTTTCTTCATCTTTTAGCCCCAAAATTCCATATATAGCTACTGCAGCGATGAGAATGACGGCTGTTTCGCACAATGTATCTAGCCCTCTGTAACTTGCTAGTATAGCAGCAACAAATGCTGGGACTCCTATCTCATAAACTGTATTTTCTAAATAATAGTCAGCAACTCCTGAATTTATAATATTAGCTGAGTCGCCAATTTTTGGTAAAATATCCTGCAAAATTACAAAAAATATAATTGTACATATGCTTGAAATAATTGCTAATAAGCTTTTTACATTAAAAGATTTCTCATTATCAGATTCAGGTACTTTCGTTGCAAAGAGAATAAGTACAACTGTAGATAGACACGCTCCTATGGCCGCTTCAGTCATTGCAACATCAGGAGCATCAAGCAGTAAATATACAAGGCATATAATTATACTAAAACTAGAAAAAGCGAAAATTCGTGTTAAGTTTCTTTTAGCGCATGCCATGCAAAGCAAAGAAATTATAACAGCAAAGCTGATCAGCGAAAAAAGTAAGTTAAAATTACTATGATCTAGCATATATATATTACAAATTTTTATTTTTATAAGCAGATTTAGCAAGTGAGAAGGTTACAAGAGGTGATAATAAAAAAGATAAAACAATAAGCAGTAAATATTTCAAACTAAGCAAAGACCATCCAGATATAAAAGCTAATCCAAAATAGCACATAGGATAACCAAGACTATCTGCGATACTTGTTGCATGAAGCTTACAAAATACATCAGGCATCCTTTTAAAACCAAAAATTGCCGTACTCACAAAGAATAGCCCAGCAGTTATTAAAACATAACCTAAATAATAACTAATTATCTGCATCTTCATACCTTCTCAAACAAATATAATAATATATGTAACATAAAACAGCAGCAAGTCCAAACCAAGTTGCCGCATATTCTAGGTGATCATTTCGTACTTTAATCATCATATTAGGAGTTATATCATAAATTTTAGTTTTAAACATTTTTTGTGTAGATAAAGCAGCTATAAAATACTCATGCAATGTAAGATTCATCTCTCTTGCTATTTCAGATACATCAAGAGTAAAACATATTTTATTTTTATAATCATTTCTCGGTAAAAGTACTGATTGATCTTCAGAAAATAATAAAATGCCATTTATGTCAGCTTCTTTTCTCTCATTGATTTCTTGTAGTATAGATTCTTTGTCGTTATTCTTAACCCATCCAATTAACGACAGGAAAACTCTATTTTTGGAATCTTGAATAGGTATAATTAAGTAAGCGCCATCTTCATATTTTGCTCCAGGATGCCTTCTATAAAGCCACATTGCCTTTTCTATTAGGAACACTCCCTTCACTCCAATTTTACTATATAAAGCATTTTTTTGATCAATTGAGTCTATTGTCTTTACAGGCTCCTCTATAGATTTAAACACACTATCTATATAAGTGTTTTTTGCATTTAATCTATATAATTGCCAGCTTCCTAAATAAATAAGTATTACAAAGGTTACAGAGAAGAAAATGAAAAAAATGTTGTTTTTATTAAATAATTTTTGAAAGCACATCTTGTTTATACATTTTATAATCATATATTATATCACATGTATAGAATTTATACATTTGAGAAAAATGTTTACAAGAGGGAATATGAATAATAGAGCTTTATTACTTCTACTGATACTTCTTTTGAATCAGAACGCGATAGCAATAGATTCAGAAATACCGCCTTCACAAATTCAAGAGATAAAAAAAGAATCTACAAGCAAAAAACCCACTAGACGCCCGAGTATAAAGGCAATTGCTATCGGCGTTGAAAAAGCATTAGTCGCAATAAAAAATGATCCATTTTCTGAAAATAGTATTTGGGATATAGAATATTTAAATAGAGATCATGAAGTTTCTGACTTACTCAAAAAATTCGTTGCTGACGAATATGCAACAAAAGCAAAGAAGTTAAATTTTGATGGTATGTCTAAAGATCAAATTATAAAAAAAATTCTTAGTGAAGGTTTTATAAAAAAAGACCCAGAAGCAAAAGTTGATCAATTATTAGGTCGCGCTAAAGATAGAGAAGTTCAAGATAGTGGAGATATTTACATAGCGAGCGATGGCTCAATGATCATATTGAAAGAAGAATCAAAATATAGGCACAATAGACCACAAGCTTATATAGTTAAAGCAGCTCTAAAAAATCCAACAGGCCCTTCAACATGGCAGAATGAAGCCTTTAAAATAACAAAGGACGGTTTTCCAGTTCCAAAAGGTCCTAAGCAAAGCCATGGTTTAAAGATTCATGCACCTAATACTTCTGGACAAGATGAAGATAAAGGTTGGATTGATTTAATTATGGAAGAAGTCCATTCTGATATTGACGGTAAAAAATAACATTTCGCTTCTTCAAAAAGGCTCGTCTTCCTAGGCTTAACTCGGGATTTACTCTTCTTGCTAACTTTAGTAAAAAAGTGGATCCAGAGTCAAGCCATTGATGACATCTTATAAAATAATCTTTTTAATTTAACGCACCCCACTTGAACTAAAAAATCTTACGCATATATACCATAACATGGGGCACTCAACTTAGTTGATATTGCCTGTAATTATAAATATATAGAGAGGTTATGATATGAGTTTTCCTTTTATTCCTTTACACGATAAAGTAGCAGTAATGCCAATAGAAGATGAGACAAAAACTTCTGGTGGAATTATTATCCCAGATTCTGCTAAAGAAAAACCAATGAGAGGCAAAATACTCGCTGTTGGTGACGGAGCAAGAAAAGACAATGGCGAAATCATCCCTATGCAAGTTAAGGTTGGCGATGTCGTTTTATATGGTAAATGGGGCGGAACAGAAGTCAAAATAGGTTCTGATACTATAATGGTGATGAAAGAATCTGACATTCTTGGAAAAATTAAAAACTAATAGAAATTTATGAGGAGATAATTATGGCTAAAAAAATATTACACGGCGCAAAAGCTAGAGAAAAAATGCTAAGAGGCGTAGATATTCTTGCTGATACAGTAAAAGTAACATTAGGCCCAAGAGGACGTAACGTTGCAATAGAACAATCATTTGGAGCACCTCGCTTAACTAAAGATGGTGTTACAGTTGCTAAATCTATTGATCTCAAAGATCGAGAAATGAATCTTGGAGCGCAGCTTCTTAAAAATGTTGCAAGCAAAACAAATGACATGGCAGGAGATGGAACAACCACTGCAACTGTTCTAGCTCAAGCAATTGCCCGCGAGGGGCATAAAGCAGTAGCAGCTGGCATGAACCCTATGGACCTTAAAAGAGGCGTAGACCTTGCGGTTATCCATGTTATTGAAGAATTAAAAAAACGTAGCCGTAAAATTAGCAGCCAAAATGAAATAGCCCAAGTTGGAACTATTTCAGCAAATGGTGACGCAGAAATCGGTAATAAAATTGCAGAAGCAATGGAAAAGGTCGGTAAAGAAGGTGTTATTACAGTTGAAGAAGCAAAAAATTTCAGTTTTGAAGTTGATGTTGTTGAAGGAATGATGTTTGATCGTGGATATCTTTCTCCATATTTCGTAACAAATACGGAAAAAATGATTACTGAGCTTGAGAATCCATTTATTTTATTAATGGACAAAAAACTCACTAGCTTACAATCAATTCTACCTCTCCTTGAGTCTGTTGTCCAAACCTCTAGGCCGCTTTTAGTAGTTGCGGAAGATGTTGAAGGCGAAGCACTTGCTACTCTTGTTGTAAATAAGCTTAGAGGCGGACTGAAAGTTGCTGCTGTAAAAGCTCCTGGATTTGGCGACAGAAGAAAATCTATGCTCGATGATATAGCTATTCTAACAGGTGGACAAGTTTTCAGCGATGATCTTGGTATCAAGCTCGAAAATGTAGATGTAACGATGATGGGAAAGGCTAAAAAAGTTACAATCACAAAAGATAATACCACAATAGTTGATGGCGGAGGCAATAAAACTGAAATCGAAGCTAGATGCGCACAGATTCGCAAACAAATTATTGATACTACTTCCGATTATGACAAAGAAAAACTCCAAGAAAGACTGGCAAAGCTAACAGGAGGTGTTGCCGTATTGAAAGTTGGAGGAGCTACAGAGATTGAAGTCAAAGAAAGAAAAGACCGTGTGGAAGATGCTTTGCATGCAACCCGTGCTGCTGTTGAAGAAGGTATTGTTCCTGGTGGCGGAATTAGTCTTTTCTATGCTTCTAAGAATCTTACATCTTTAAAAGGCGAGAATGAAGATCAACAAGCAGGTATCAATATAATTAAAAAAGCCTTGCAAGCTCCACTACGTCAAATCGTAGAAAACTCAGGAATTGATGGAGCTATTGTTGTTGGTAAACTTCTTGAGAGCAAAGATGAAAACTATGGATTCAATGCTCAAACAATGGAATATACTGATATGTATAAGGCAGGAATTATTGATCCAGCTAAAGTCGTACGTACAGCTTTCCAAGACGCAGCATCAGTTGCAGCTCTTATCATAACAACTGAAGCTATGGTGACAGAAGAGCCATTAGAAGAAAAAGCCCCTTCAATGCCAGCTGGAATGGGCGGCGGAATGGGTGGTATGGGAGGAATGGACTTCTAATACCGAGAACTAAATGAATAACACTCTCCAAATCACATAAAACAAGTATATAGCTTTGGCTTTAGTGTTCTTTGGAGAGTGAGGTTAGAATCTTATTGAAAGAAATTTCCACTTTGCCCTTTAGTGGGACGAGCAAGTGTTGGACTGAAGGTATTACGATTATCTTTGTTCATATTTATTCCCCTTGACTTCTTACCTACTGCAAGCGCAGCCTGCAATAAATCTACAGGCACAACTTCCTCTACATCAAAAACATTCCTTATAGATTTTGAAGATGTATCTAGAGTTGAAGAAACTGCAGAAGGCTCTGCTACCATAGGCGCGGGTGGCTGAGCGATTCTACTAATTGTCATACTAACATCTTCTCCGCCAACTTTCCCTCTATGAAAAGACCTTAAAGCTGGAAGAGGAAAAGAAGTTTCTGTCTTAAGCTTTGCAACTCTTGCTCTAGAAGATTTTCCTGAAGCTGAATAGGCTGGGTTCATTGTCTTATTTTCAGCAGTAGTTTCATTTGAAGCCACATGGAGTGACGAAGCTTCTGATTGAGGCTTTGGAAGATCCGCAGATCTTGGAGCTTGCCAAAGAAGATATGGTTTTCTACCTCTCCGAAAACTGGAAGCTGCCTTACTTACACTAGCTGGCATCTCTGAGAAAACACTCACTGGATTTACTCTAGTGTTTTCTGCCTCAACTCTCATTGTATGATCTAGCAGCTTAGAAGAAACTCCAGCAGTAGCAAGTGCTGCAGCTCTGCTCTTTGCAGCATCTTCTCTTTTTTTGTTTTCTATGGCTAAAGCAGCATTTACTGATCTTTCTGCTTGTTCCCTATGTATATCGCCTCTTCTCTTGGCCAAAGTCTTATCACGAGCTTCAGTAAGATCTACAGGTTTATGAACTGCAGGATTAACGAGGAATCCACCATCAGAATAAGGACCTACTGGTATTAATGCACTAGCTTCTCTTGCTTTAGGGGCCAAAGGAGCTGACACAGCCACCTGTGGCGCTACTCTAAAACCTTGGTTATCTTGATTAACAAGATGTGATTGAGATTTCCTTACATCACGTATATCTTTCCTAACTAATAATGCCTCTCCAACTGGTGGCATAGGAGTGCCAGTTTGTCTTGACTTTGACCCATCAAATTCTACAGAATCTCTAGCTTTCAGCATTATATTATCAGCTCGAGATACTGTAACAGGCGTATACAAACTGGTAATAAACTTCACTCTTGTAGCTTCTGTTGCCGAAGTTTTTTTTCCTAGATTCTTTTCTCGATGAGCTGGAACTTGAGGCTTTAGAGAGGGTTTAGAGCTGAGCGTTGGTTCAGATGCAGATTGTGCAACTTGATCTGACGATAGTTTATTTGGCTCTTTACCCCCCATTCTTGATCGAGCAACTCTTGAAGTTCCATCTAAATCTCTTACAACTTGCGTATCCTGATCAGAAGCATTAGTGGGCGATCGTGGAATCAATTTAGTAACCGTTGCAGGAAGTTTAGGGGCTCGAGAAAGAGTTGCCGAAGAAGCATTAGAAGTTGATAAAGCTATGGTCGGCTCTTCAGCAACTTCATAATTTTGACGCTTAGGAATTTTTGCGTTAGAGACAGGAGAAGTATCTTGCGAAGAAGTTGTTTGACTTATGCGTTCTCCAAACTTCCCATGAGATTGCGGTAATTTTATACCCACAGATGAAGAATGTGGCTCTCTCAAAGCATTACGGATTGGATGCTTCATACGATCTTGCAAAGAGAAGGTTGGCACCGCAAGGGATGGACCAGGAACAATTTCTTCTACCTCACCCTCAGTTTGAGCATGGCTTACTTTCTCACGAGCTCTTGGTTCAGGAACTACTACTTTATCTTGGTCTGCAGTGACTGCTTTATCTAACCCTAAATCTTTTCTATATTGCTGGAATTTTGCTGCATTTATTGGGAGTGAATATCTTTTTCCATCTTCCATTTTAACATAAGCAACATTACCATCGAATCTAATATTTACAGATGGAGACATATTCTTAATCTTCCTATCTGCCCCAAACTCCATTACAAAACTAAAATCTGAAGGATTTCCATTTTGGTCTCTCATTCCAAGAGATACTATTGCAGGCCCACCTTCAATTTTGACATCAACATCTCTGACATTAGAAAATTTTTTGGAGTTTTGAGTGTTGCTTCTATCAAGCTCTACATGTAAATTTTCTTGCTTATATATCTTTACTCCAGCCCTTGTACCGTCACGTTTTCCTTTAACTTTTTTTATTCCAGCTTTTGTAAATATTTTTTTGAGAGAATCTCGCGTGTGAGCAATTTCAGCACGTAAAAATAAAGCAGATGTTAGATGAGCTGCTAATTGAGGAGGAATTTGTATTACAGATGATGCCAATTCATCGTCAGTATCGTCATCGCCGCTTAAAATTCTATGATTATGCTTTTTACTCACTACTTCCTCAAAAACAATGTTTTCTTGAGTGTAATCTAGCTACAAGCATCTTCCAACTAAATATTCAAAAGTGGTCCATAAGACTTTAATAATGTAACATTAAAACTTCAGCAAAATTACCATATAAGACTTTATAACCGTCATTGAGAGCACAGTGACGCAATCCAGCCTTTCTTAGGACAAAAAGCCTGCGGCTTTTTACTGGATCAGCACGTCGCCTCAGGCTCCTCGTGATGAGGTGGTTTTAACTTACAATCAATTTTCACATAAAACATTCTTCCAATGGCAAATAATCTGACAATATACTTTCTATCTGCCCCTTAGTGGCTGTTTTGAGAATAAGACCAAGCGCCCCTAATTCCATCGCTTCATCTATATCCATGCCATCACTTATGCCACTATGTATATAAATCGGCAGGTTTTTCAACCTAGAATCTTGTTTTATTGTTTTTAATAGCGATAATCCGCCAATATCAGGCATCATTATATCTAACAAAACAACATCAATCCTATCTGCATTTTCCTTTAAAGCCTTCAATCCTTCCACACCAGACCTTGCAGTAATTACCTCAAAACCTATACTAGCAATCACAAGAGAGGACACATCTAATATTGAAGGCTCATCATCTATGACAAGTAATACTGGCTTTTTTCTAGCTTCAGTAATTGGTTTTGGAACTACTGAATGAGGAAAGACTTTCACAGGTTTTTTAACTTCTTTAGCTGCTATTTCAGCTGGAACCTCAACTGGTAACTCAAAAGAAAAATTACTACCAATATCTTTATTATTAACAGCCCAGATTTTACCGCCATGATCCTCTATTATTGATTTACAAATAGATAGACCTATCCCGCAACCGCCAGGCACTTCTGTTGTAGCGCTACTTTGGAAAAAAATTGTAAATATCTTATCAAGCTCATCCTGAGGTACACCAAACCCATGATCTCTAATGCTGAACGTTAAAACATTATTTTTTTGAGACACAGTAATCATTATATCACCAGTTCCGCCGTAAGTAATAGCATTAGCGAGAAGATTTCTTATAACCTGCTCAATCCTGTAATGATCATATATAGCGCGGAATTCATCTTCACTTTTACTATACTTAACATGAATCCTATGTTGTTGATCTATAAATTCACTCACAACATCTTGAACAGATTTTTTAAAAGAAAAAACCTCTTTATCATATAGCATTTTGCCAGCTTGCGCTTTTGATAAATCAAGAAGATTTAAAAGAACACTTTGTAGCCTATTATTACCATCAACAGCCATTTTAAGATGAGCTTTACGAGCATCATTATTTGGATATTTATCCCAATCATCATACAGAAGATTGGACATTTTTAATATGCAAGATAGAGGCGTCCTTATCTCATGGCTAATATTATTAATAAAAATTTGTTTTGCTTTTAGAGCATTATCTAATAGTCGATTTTTTTCTATTAATTGCTGCTCTATCTCTTTTTGTTTAGTAATATCAAGAGATACTCCAAGGATACCTATGACCAATCCATCAGAATTTCTTAATGGAGTCTTATGGCTAAGAAAAGTAGATTTTTCACCTAAAAAATCGATTACTTCCTCTTTTATACACGTCCTGCCAGATCTCATAACATCTAAATCATTCTTTCTTATACTCTTCGCGACATCATAATCAAGTAAATCAAAATCACTCTTTCCTATTACAGATTTTGTATCTTGAAAATTAAAACATTTCGCTTGCTGCAAATTACATCCACAATATACCCCATATTTATCTTTCCAATATATATGACCTGGAGAGGTTTTTATAATATTATCAAGCGTTATTGCACTAAAATTTATATTATCCTTTACTATTTTTTTAGTAAATTTAATACCAGCAGAATGAAGTAAATGTTTATCTCTTCCTTTTGAAAGAAATGAAAAATTAGTAAAAATTGCCTCATCTCTCATAGAAGGATATATTTCATAGTCATATTCCTCATCAAACCATTCTAATACACATGCAAGTTCTTCTAAGTAATACAATGATGATTGTTGAAAACATAGCTCTGCGTTCAGGTTTTCTGTATGTTTTTTATACCTTGTATAAAATTCATTTATTATTTTCTCAACAACAATTTTACATTGCTCATTAGTTGCACACAGATCTTTAGCTTTCTTATAATTTTCCTCAAAATTTTTGTTTTTTAAACACTTATCCCATCTTATAATTTTGTAAGGTATTTTTAGCTCCTCTTCTATTATTGGTTTATTTCTTTCTATCCATTCACTACCAAGCCTTTCTGAAAGAGAATATAACTCTTCTTGTGATTTATTATTATGTTTTAGGAGAAGTGTATGTCGTTGCAGAGTATCACATACGACTATAGTACAATTTTTAAAATAGGAATTTAACATCTTTAAAGTTGCTCTAAATTTCTCACCTTCATGAGGTTCCTGACCTACACTTACAGGCACTATACATGTTTTGGATTTCAAATAATCTTTTTCATTTTTAGGTATATTAGTAAGAGATGCCTTATAAAATTTCTGATCTTTCGAGGTGTTAATAGTGTCAATAAGGTTTGCATGCTTTGTAATATCAAGAGATACTCCAATTAAGCCAATTATTTCTCCTTTTGAATTTCTTAACGGTGTTTTATGACTAAGGAATGTACCTCTTTTTCCTAAAAAAACTGCTACTTCTTCTTTTATGAATGTTTTTCCAGTATTCATAACTTCTAGATCATTCTTTCTTATTTCCATTGCAGTATCGTGATCTAACAAATCAAAATCACTTTTTCCTATTACAGATTCTATATCATCAAATCCTAAAGCTTTCGCTTGCTCTAAATTACAACCTAATAGCGCACCATCTCTATCTTTCCAGTAAACATGTCCTGGGCAAGTTCTGACAATTTCTTTAAAAGCTACCTCATCAAACCCATTTTCAATTTTTGGTAAATTAATTTTACTATGCGTCATACTGCTCAACCGATTAATTATTTTTATAAGAGAGAATTAATATACAGACTATAAAGTAACTAATAAAAAGAATAAATTCAATAAAATTAATTACAATATTCATATTCTACTTGAAGTTATCTATAATTTTTAAATATAACTAACGATTGACAAGGAATCAATAGGTATTTTTTATATTTTTATTGTTAAAATTATAGGTTTGAACTTGTTATCCCTCACTTGATGCGGGATCCGACCTTTTTTCTTAACAAATAATAATTTGTCCGTTAAAAAAAGAAAAAAGTCTGGACTCCGCGTCGTAGCGCGGGGTGACGTTGTCTTGAGACAAAAGAGAAAGCACTAACCCTCAGCCAAAGTACCTTTATCTACTTCTCCCGCTATTTCCTCACCCAAGGAATCAGCATCTAAAACCTCATCTTCATCTGAATCACTAGAAGCTATTAAAGAGGCTGAAACAACTTGCTCTTGCTCATTTGTCTTGAATAAAATAACTCCACTTGTGCTTCTACCAGTAATTCTTACAGTATTAAGTGGGCATCTTATTAATTTACCAAGATTTGTAATAAGCATTATTTCCTGCGAAGAAGTTACAGGCATAGAAGCTACAACAACACCTGTTTTGTCATTTATAACCATATTTACAATACCGCTACCACCTCTATTTGTAATTCTATATTCATAGGCTGATGTTACCTTACCTATACCATTTTCTGAAATAGTTAGAATGAATTCTTCTGCTTTAGCTAAAGCAAGAATTCTTGCATTCGGAATATCAATTTCATGCTCTGCTTTTAATGCTTCTATGGTTAGAGAGCCATCTGCAAGCATTTTACGAGAAATTGTTGGAATTGAGAGATATTTCTCCCTATCTTCATAATCGCACTCAACACCATGAAGTACTGCCATGCTGATAACATAATCCTCACCAGAGAGCCTAATACCACGAACACCATCCGATGTTCTGCTTTTAAACACTCTAACAGCTTGAACTGGGAATCTTAGAGCTTTCCCCTGGCGAGTTGCAAGGAGTATATGGTCATCTTCGCTACAGACCATCACAGCAACTAAACTATCGCCATCTTCCATTCTTATCGCAATCTTACCGTTTGACTGGATTTTTTTGAAATCAGAAAGGTCATTTCTACGAACATTACCAAGCTTCGTAGAGAACATAATATTCAAATTATCCCATTCATCTGTATTCTCTGGCATTGGCATAATATTAGTTATACTTTCACCTTCACTCAGTTTGAGAATGTTTACAAGCGGCCTACCCTTACTTTGCGGGTTTCCAAGTGGTAATTTATACAATTTTAGGCTATAAACCTGCCCTTTATTTGAGAAAAATAACATTGGAGTATGAGTACTCCCAACGAATAAACGGGTAATCACATCATCATCATGCATGCTTAGGCCAGACCTACCTTTACCACCTCGTTTCTGAGCACGATAACTTGTAAGAGGAACACGTTTGATATAACCACCAAGTGTTACTGTTACCACCATCTCTTCTCTTTGGATTAAATCTTCGATATCATGTTCATATTCTGAAAATTCAATTGACGTACGTCTTGGAGTAGAAAATTCTTCCTTCACCTTCAGCATTTCATCTTTAATAATTTGTAGCAATCTGCTTCTAGAAGATAGAATATCAAGATAATCTGTGATTTCTGCTTTAAGAGCCAGCAAATCATCATCAATTTTCTTTTTCTCCATAGCTGTAAGACGTTGAAGACGCATCTCTAGGATAGCTTTAGCCTGAACTTCCGTCATGTAGCATTTGCCGCCTTCCGCTAAAATAGCTCTATCATCCACAAGTTTGATAAGATCATAAATCTCTTCAGCATCCCAAGCCTTTTCCATAAGCTGTCTTTTAGCGTCTTGAGGATCAGATGCCGCTCTGATGAGTCTTACGATTTCATCGATATTATTAACAGCAACCCTAAGACCAACTAAAATATGAGAGCGATCTCTCGCTTTATTTAGCAAGTAAATAGTACGTTTTGTTACTACTTCCTCCCTAAATTGAAGAAAAGCATGCAATACTTCATTTAACTTTAAAACTCTTGGCATTGTACCATCAAGAGCAAGCATTATAACTCCAAAACTTGTCTGTAACTGCGTAAATTGATATATCTGGTTTAAAACTACTTCCGGAGTAGCATCGCGTTTTGTCTCAATAACAACTCTAACACCGTGCTTGTCAGTTTCATCTCTAAGATCAGAGACTCCTTCAATTTTTTTCTCATTAACAAGCTCAGCGATTTTTTCAATCATCTTAGCTTTATTTACCATATAATGTACTTC
>CAYPDX010000022.1:0-22066 GCA_964409695.1 uncultured Rickettsia sp.
TTGATGTTACAAAGAATAGCAACGTGATGATTATATCACTTTGTCAACATACTCTCAGCTGATCTATCATAAAATTCACTTATAGCATTCTTCACTTCATCAAGACAATTAGTCAAATTGATTCTTGATCTATAATCACTTGAATTCGCAAGACCTGAAGAATACCATCCAAGATGTTTACGAGCACATTTCAGTCCAACATCCTTACCATATAATTCTAGCATTTCTTCATAATGTTCTAAAACTATATCTCTTTGTTCAAATAATGTTGGTGAAGGGGTTTTTTCACCTGTTTTTAAGTAATGAGCAATTTGCGCAAGCAACCATGGTTTGCCGTAAGCTCCTCGTCCAATCATTACGCCATCAGCTCCAGAAAGTTTTAAAGCATTATCAGCATCTTCATATGTGCATATGTCACCATTTACAATAACTGGGATAGATACTGCATCTTTTACAGTTTTTACAAAACTCCAATCTGCCTTTCCAGTAAAAAACTGGCACCGAGTTCTTCCATGAATTGTAATCATTTTAATGCCAGATTCTTCTGCTATTTTAGCGAGTTTTGGCGCATTGAGATTAGTATCATCCCAGCCCATTCTCATTTTAAGTGTCACAGGAATTTTTACCGCATTTACAGAAGCTGTAAGAATCTGTCCAGCACGCATTTCATCTCTCATTAAAGCAGAACCAGCAAATCCACCTACAACTTTTTTAGCAGGGCAGCCAAAATTTAAATCTATAATTTTTGCCCCCATATCTTCATTCATTTTTGCAGCTTCCGCCATTACATCTGGTTCAAAACCAGCTAGTTGCACGCATGCACCAGTTGCATCATCTTGCATAATCATAGATTTTTGCATAGATTGACGGCTCTCAACGATCATAGCCCTACTTGCCACCATTTCTGAAACAACAAGCCCTGCACCGAATTTTTTTACAAGTTTCCGATATGGTAAATCCGTTACTCCTGATAATGGAGCAAGTATTACAGGCGAATTTAAAGTTATATTTCCAATGTTAATTTGCATAATTCTATAAAATTCAATTCCCCGCTATTATAACAAAAAATAACCATTTTGTCGAATTGTAATATGGTGATAAATTTATAGTGGTTTAATACCATTTCCAAAATTAAATTAGACTGTAAAATGTTTCATAAATAAATTATCCATAATAATACCGTGATCCGTTCCTGTTTTTGCTTCTATCTCAGCTTCCGCTAACAAAGTAAGAATTTTGGATACTTCTTTTATACTAGTATTATTTGCTATATCCCTAAAAGATGCTACATACTTAAAAAATATTGGTGGTTTTAATTTTTTCATAGCGTCATCAATATAAATCCCATCCGCTTCATATAATTTTACCGTAAGAATATTTATATAATACCTCGCAAGCGCTCTAATTACCCATATCACAGATATAGAATTTTCAAGCAAATTGTTAAGTTCGAATAAATATCCCTTGGGTTTTTTGGATGCAAAATATATGCAAAGTAAATCGGGTTCTGATTCAACAGAATCTGAAATAATTGACCTACAATGATCAATTGTTATTCTTGTCTCACCTCCAATAAAACAAAATAGTTTCTCAAGCTCATTATTTATAAGCATTCTATCGCCATGAAGCTTATGAGCTAAAAATTCTATAGCATCAGCCTCTATATGTTTATTATTTATAATTACTTTTGATGAGATTATTTGTTTGACCGATTTTTCATCATCTTGATAGCATGCGATAACGGCTAGGCCTTTATCTTCTTCAAAGAATTTCCTAGTCCTTCCTGAAGATTTTAGATCTTTTACAATGAAAATTGGAAAATGCACATTTTGTTTTCCAGCTATTTCGATGGCTTCTTTGTCTAGCTCCGTTGATTTAACTTCTATTTTTATTAGCTCTTTTGTACTAAAAAATGAATAATTATTTAGCACAGAAAAAAGGGCTGCACTTGACGTATACTCATGTTTAGAGATTTTCATCGATAGAGTTGATGATAATTTACTACATAATTCTGAAATCATCCCATCATCAGGCCCATATAACAAAAGACTATTAATTTCAGACGCAGGTATTTTTTGTAACAATTGTGAAATATTATTATGAAAAAACTTCATTATATTCTCTATCTGCAGATTTTTTGGTATAACTATTATGTAGTGTTTTTTATAAAAAAAAATAAGAATTATGAGCAGAGAAGATAAACCTCAAATGTCTCTTGATAACGTCATGAGAAACAAGCGAGCCATTCAAGAAAGCAATGCTCTTCCTGAACATTATGAACGCTTGAGAATGCAAGCTAAATTGACTGGACAAGAAATAATTGTAAGAGATTTGAGTCAGTATGCAGGAAAACAACTTGCAGAAAATATACAATATGATCCTTCAACTGCAGAAGAAGATACACACAAGCTTAGTGCATTTGGTAAGGATCTACATGTTAAAGCTAAAAGTTCTACTCTACCGGAGCTTGGGGGATTAATACCAGCGCAGAATATTCTTTCAAAAAGACCAGCCGTATCCAAAGATGAAAGAGAAAAAATTGATGAATATTTTAAAAAGGGAGTAGATGCGCCGGATTCAGAGCATAAATTTGTAACGCCAAAGAAAACAGTAGATGGTAAAGAATATGATATTTGTTTCTATTCAGACCCTAATAAACAAAATGGTGTTGGATTCGCATATAAAGATGGAAACGGGAAATATTTTAGCGAAGCTGGTAAAGCTGAAAGTCTAATTAAACCAGAAACAATACCAGATGTTCAAGATGTAAAAGTTTTTGCAGACAAAAAAAGTGGCCAAATGCTAATACCAGATTATGATTTAGCAAGTCTTGGAAGCAAAAAATCTAGCGTAGAGAAAGAATATCATCCCGATCGTGGCTTTTTTAGACCAGAAGAAAAACAAGTAATTGAGGGCCTTGAAAAAACTACCCACAATATGGTAAGACATGGCGCCGATACTGAAAATCCTGTTGGCTATAAATTTGAGATGTCAAAAGAGACCCCGTATACTGCTTTCACCGCGGATGGAAGGGTACATTCAATTGATAATGAAAAATCATATGTAGATTTTATCAATCAACGTAGGGAATCTGGATACAACCATGTTTTAAATCCTAGAACAGGCGTAGAGATGGGTGAGGATGGCAAATATTCTCTTCCTCCAGTAGAAGCAAGAATGGATTATGAAAAAATAGACAAGCAAATCACCGCCCTCAGAAAAGATGGTAAAATTGAACAAGCCGATCATGCAAGAAAAATTTCTAATAAAGAAATTGAGCATAAACAAATGCAAGCTGCTCTACCCGAAGCAGTGCACGCTATGGAAGTAGAAAAAGCTCACCAATCAGGAAAAACTCCCCCTACATTTGAAGCATTTAATGAGAAATTTTCAAAGCGGAAAGATGAGTTAAAAGCTTCGTTACACGCTGATATGCAGTCGTATAAAGATAAATTCGGTGAACATAGTCCTACAAAAGCAGAGGCTGATAGATCAAGAGAATCTATGAGACAAAGTGATACTGGCATCACTGCTATTAGAAGTGGAAGCATGAAAAGTATTGTACAGAAACTTGAGACTACCAAACATGCTACGAAAGAAAATTCGGAGAAAAATCCTAGCACACCACGTACTGTCTCAGATTCAAATCTTCAAAGGAAAGGTTCTGTAAAAGAGATGAGAGCATTTTTTGAAAAAAAAACAGCAGCAATAGTGTCAAACCCCATCTCTCATTCTTCAGTACCTAAAGCTCTATCTAAAGATCTCCCAAAACAACCAGGGATGCGTAATAAACCAGCGGCTCAAGTTCATTAAATGTAATAATTAAAGTATTTCCAGATTTTTATAAAAATATCAGCTTGCTATTTTATTAGGTTTTTGATATAAAAACCATCGGATGGGTGTCCGAGTGGTTTAAGGAACTGGTCTTGAAAACCAGCGTGCGGGCAACCGTACCGTGGGTTCGAATCCCACCCCATCCGCCATTTCCTCAATTTTACTAAGTCCAACAAAATCCATTAAAACATTGAATACTTAAGGCTTTTAGTGTATATTTAATATCATAATATCCCATGAAATCCTACCCAATCCCTATGTATTTGGGGGTATAATTGGGGGTATTTTTTATTAAACTAATCCGATGCCCCCAAATGGCACTTAAAGATATATAACTAACGCAGTATAAAAAGAGCATGATAATAGAGAGGTGACATGTTATAATTAAGCCTTAGAAAGCTTAAAGCAAAGGCAATGACATATTCAATAGATTTTCGCAAAAAACTATTAAAGGCAAAAGCAAAAGAAGGGCTATCCTTCGAAAAGATAGCAGCTAGATTTTGTGTATCTAAAGCTGCGGTAGTTAGATGGAGCAAGAACCTTAAAACCCCTAACAAAAGAAATAAACCTTGGAAAAAGTTAGACAAGGAGGCATTAAAAAAAGATATATTAGAATTTCCTGATAGTTATTGCTATGAAAGAGCTAAAAGGCTAGGTGTAAGCCCTTCTGGGATCAGATATGCTAAAAAACGCTTAGGTGTAAGCTATAAAAAAACTCTAAATCACCCCAAAGTGGGCGAATCCTCCAGCTTAGACAAAATCATTAGAAGAAGCAATAGCTTCTGTACCTCTAAACCAGCAAAATTAGGAGACAATAGCTGGAAAATAAAAGAATATAAAGGTCCATGTCCACCAACTGGAGAGCATATATATTACTTTAAACTTTTTGCTTTAAATGATCTTCTTGAACCTTAACATCGAATAGGAAGAGCAAATATAGATGGCATTATGAAGCATCATGTAATAGATAGCACAGTATTAACTGGGAAATACGTATGCACAAAGGAAGAAATGTCATAGAAAAAGAATAAATATGATTTTGCAGATAACGTCAAAATACTAGATAGAAAAAATGTTAATCAAGAAATAAAGGAAAAAGTAAAAAAGAATTTAGGAACTATAACCAGAAAATTTATATAGGAGTTGTAAAAACCATGAAAAACGCAAACCAATATATTATTAATAACTTATCACACTACGATGAAAGCTTAAGGTCGTATATGTTAAAAATATATAAAAAGTATGAGATAATATTTATTTGTCTCATACTTATCAATGCGCTTTTATTACTATCTTATTTTATTTCTATTTTCTTTGAAGCTCCTGTCTTTACTTTAGGAATACTTACTTCTAAAACTCCATTTTTAAATTTCGCATCTATTTTACTAGAATCAGTATTGCTAGGTAATGTTAAAGATCTTTGAAATTCACCATAAGATCTTTCTCTGGTAAAATAGTTTTTCTTTTTTGTTTCTACATTTGTTTCTTTTTTTCCTTTTATAGTAAGAACGTTATTATCTACATTAATGTCTATATCTTTTTGCTCTAACCCTGGAAGATCTACTTCTAATAGATATGAATCAGATGTTTCTGATACATCAAACTTTGGTATAAAATAATCCGCACTTGTTTTTGATAAGCTAGGAAATTGCTGATAAAATGTTTTTACAAAATCATGAAATATTTCATCAACATCATTTGCTTTTCTTTCAAACAAATTATCTTTTGATCTAATAATACTTGGTAAATTAAAAGCCATATATACCACCATATATTAAAATTAACTAATAACTAAACCTATAGTTACTATTTGAAGTGTAGAATTATATATAGTGAGTAGTCAAGATATATGTTGTGTATTTATTTCTTATTACACGCTATAGTTAAAAAATGAAAATCTATAGAGAGTAATTTGATTGTTTACGAGTCATATGCGCTTATACCATATTGGTATCTTCTGTCTTGGATTTTCTTCTGGAGTAATGTTCACACTAGTTTCCTTTATTATTCCTTATCAATTTTCACAGACAGGATATTCAACCATTATTATTGGAACAATGTTTCTAGTAACACTACCTTATTGTTTTAAACCAGTATGCGCACCTTTTATTGATAACTATTCAATACCAATTTTATGTAAAAGATTTGGTCAACGTCGTGGATGGATGCTAGCAACACAAATATGTTTATTGCTATTTATTGGCTGTTTCACAACTATAGATCCTTTTGATAATTTATCTATTACGTCAATTTTAATTTTTACTATTTCCTTCTTTATAGCAACGCTTGATACTGTTTTAGATGCTTACCGCATAGAGTGCTCTGCAACGAAAGAGGAGCTCTCTCTTTCTATAGCTTTTAGTAGTACTGGGTTTCGTATAGGAATGCTTATTAGTAGCGCTGGTGGCTTATACTTGTCTTATATTTTTAACTGGTCACTTGTATATATATATCTCTCTTTTATTGCAATGATTACGCCCGTAATAACATTATATATAAAAGAGCCTATCACAAAATCTACTAGCGACGTTGTTACAAAATTAATGTCATTTAAGCTATATTTTCAGGTCATTCAAGAGGGTTTGTTAAGCTTAAAGCAAAGTCAGCCACATTGGATATCAATTATGATATTTATTTTTTTATATAAAGCCAGTGACTCAATCCCTATGGCAATGAGTTCTCCATTATTTATAGATTTATCTTTTACTTCAACAGAAATTGCTTCTATCTCAAAATGTTATGGATTGATAATAATGAGCCTTGGTAGTTTTCTCGCTGGTGTTTTAACTGCCAAAATAGGGATATATAAAAGTATTTTAATAGCAGGAATTATGCAGTTACTATCACCATTAATGTTTATGTTTTTATCAATTGTCGGCCATGATATCCTGATATTTACAATAACAATTACTGTGCAAAACTTTTTCTGTGGACTTGGTGGTACTGTGCTTCTTATCTACCTCTCCAGCTTTTGTAAGGGTAAATTTATAGCCACCCAGTACTCAATAATTTCTTCATTTAGTTCTTTTTCACGTATTGCTTTATCTTTTTTATCTGGCATTTGTGCAAACTATATGGAATGGCCAAGGTTTTTTCTATTTAATGCCCTATTTAGCATGTTATTTGTATTTGTTTTTTTAAAAATACATAATAAACGAACCAACTGATCCATAATCTTGTGGAGATGTAACAGTATCTAGTCATTATGCTATAAGTGCGCTAAAGATAATCTGCAACTAAACAATCTTATAGAGAATATAGATATATTTCAAGGTGATGGTGTATCTATTATTGCATAAATTTGGGCATAAGGTAGATGTAATTCTTGCTGGGGCTCCATGGGATAATATTCCTAATAAGGAGTTTAAAAATATTTCTGATGAAAGAAAATTTTTGAGCAGTTCATTTTATGATATTGATGATAAATTAATAACATATGTTCTCACTAAAGGTTTTGAATTATTAGTACCTGACGGTAAGATTTTTATTACATCTTCTAGCAAGACCATTGCACGTATAAAACATTATGTTTAAAATATAAATTATATTATAAAATTGTTAAGGAAGAAGACGTGCATAAAGATGCGAATATGCATTATATTTTGGAAATTACTAGGTAGCAATTGTTGAAGCTAATATTCTAATAACTATTAGATGCGCCACATCATATGGAAGATCTATTAAACTGGAAATCAAAATTTGAATCTTGTACCTATTCTGATAGATTACTATATAAGCTCGCATTGATAAATGAAAAAGCCATCGAGAAAATAGACATATTAGAAGTTAAGAAAGCCATTTACTATGCAAAAAAATATCATGGGGATCAGAAAAGACAGTCAGGAGAGCCATATTACTCCCACCCGTTAGAAGTCGCTTATATGCTGGCAGAATGCAGTAGAGAAGATAGAAAAAAATATTTCAGAACCGATCTAATTGTTACTTCAATTCTCCACGATACTATAGAAGATACTTCACTTACATTTGAAATAATAAAAAATATCTTCGGAGAAGTAGTAGCATCTCAAGTTATGGATTTGACAAGAATCAAAGCGGATGGTCAAAAAATTAGCGCAGCAGATATAGTTAATTCTTTGTGGACACAAAAAAAGTTTGAACTGCTTTTTATAAAACAGTTAGACAGACTTCATAACCTACAAACGATACAAGCTAAATCTCAAGATAAAGTTCAAAAGATAATAGATGAAACTTTTAATACGTTCGTTGTCTCAGCAATAGGTACAGAAGATAAGCACCTGGAAAAAGCTATTTACACACTCTGCTGTAAAACCCTATCTATTGAGATGATTCACTATGAGTTTCAGCAGAATCAGTCACATTTATTTTTTGAAGAAGATACTGATATTCACCGATCTCTTTCTCAAGTTTTTCAAAATGTAATAACCCAACCAAAAAACCCAAAGTAACCGGTAGGGAAATCAATAATATACCATATACTCCAAACCAACTCACTGCATAAACTAATCCGAATGATGTAACAATATAAAGTGTCACATGTGAAATTGAGGTAATCAAGCTAGCATAGCGGAATCTTTTGAATATTGGAAAATGCATTAAGAATACAGCTTTTGCAGGCACTGTAGAATGACCTAAAACTACACCAACTACCTGAATAATAGAAATTGTTAGTTCTGAGCTAGAATTTGAAAGTAACCATGGAACCACACAAAGGAATGGAACGTAAATTATTAATTTAGCTTTTAAAATAGCTATTGGATGAATTTTTTCTGTTAATTTGATAAATAGAAACAAACCCACCATATTAAATAGGGATACCATAAGATTATGATGAATAAGAGCTTCTTTTGTGTAATGAAATTGCTCCTTAAGGATACTACCACAATAAACATAAGAAAAATAAAAACAAAATGGCCAACCACAAAATATCAAAAAATAAGCTAAAGATGTTTTCTTAGAAACTTTCTCTTTCCAAGCTGGATTATCATCAAGCAAAGATGGATTTTTTTCAGCTTTTTCAAGCATGCTAAGTAATCTACGCTTAGCATCACTGAATTCCGGAGACTCACGTAATGTCACTCTTGCAGCAGAACCAATTAATGCTATTATTGCCCCTAACCAAAAAATTATTCGCCAATTGATACCAACAGATAAAACGACTTCTGCCACTATCAGTGATACAACCATTCCTACAACCCCTGCAAAACCTATGTAACCAACAGCTTTATATCTTAAGGGAACTGGTATCAATTCAGCGGTATAAAGCTCAGCCCCTATAGATTCTCCTATCGAAGACATGCCTTGTAAACCTCTGCAGATTGTAATAACCCAAGAAGCAGTAATACCTATTTGGGCATATGTTGGAACATTTGCCATAATTACACAAGATATAGCCATAATCATAGTGGTAATAATAACTGTATGCTTTCTTCCTACTTTATCACCAATATAACCAAATAATAGCGCTCCTACTGGTTTTAACGCGAACGTCGAACAAAACGTAAATGCAGATAAAAGAGAATTAGTGAATGGATCAAACTTTGGAAAGAATAGCTCGTTTAGCACAACTGCCATATGAACAAATAACATTAAATCGAAATATTCTAAAAACGTACCTATTTGTAAAAGAAATATTGCCCCTTTCTGCTCTTTATTCAATCTTAGCATATGATTATACTCTAATTTATTGAAAAAGACAGATTAGCATAGTTTCAAAATAAAAACAACCTATGGTTGAGCGCAATGCTCATACCGTTTGGATAATTTAAAAATGGGAAATAGTATTACTTAGTTTGGCTGAAATTGCCTATAATATTAGTAAGTATAGCGTTCTTAGCACTATAATTTGTGATGTGAGTTTCTCTAAAATCAATATTACTCAATTTTGATCCATCAAAGATAGCGTCACTTATATTAGCATTTACCATATAATTCTTATCAAATATACAATCTAAAAATTTGGTCTTTTTGATATTTGCAGCTTTAAAATCTGTTCCTTGGAAAAGAGTGTTTTTGAATGAGACATACTCCAAATTGACTTGTTTTAGTATAGCATTTGAAAAATTTGCATTCTCAAATGATTGCTTTGAAAGATCAAGTCCTGTAAAATTTACAAAACTATAATTACCTTTTGGATCTAATGTTATTGATTTAATTGGATCACTTCCCTCTAATATATCAAGCCCTACATTATCAATCGCTATGTTCCTAGCAGATACTATGTTAGTAAATGTTGAAGAGGTTTGAGATGAATTGCTTAATTGTCCATAATCAAGTTGGATATTTTCAAGTTTTGAATTATTGAAAGAAATTTTAAGGAGCGCAGCTTGAGTAAAATCAATTTTTGAAAAGCTACTTCCAGAAAATGAGGAACTTTTAAAGATGGATCGTATAAAAGATACATTTGCAAAATTGCAATTGCTACACGCCACTTTCCTAAAATTAGCTCCATCTAATTTGGAATTTGTTACACTCAAATCTGTAAGTGTTACATCTCTAAAAATAGAATTTGGGAGTGAACTCAAATCTATTATGAGACCAGAGATTTTTGATTTATCGAATAAAATGGAGTCTCCAGCTATATTATCTAACCTAAAATCTGACATATCAGCGCTACTTAAATTGACTTTAGTAAATGTTGAATCGGAGGAATTACTACTCGAAATAGAAATATTTGAAAAATTAGCATTTGATAAATCACAAGACGCAATAGTGCTATTTGATATTACAGAAGCGTAAGCATATACGCTTCTTAGATCTGATTTGACGATATTAACATTATCAAATGAGGATGATTTTAATATAGCTTCTTCCAATGAAACATTTTGAAATGTAGTTTTATATATAATAGAATTTGAAAAATCCGATGATTCTAGAAAAGAACCTATAAATTTTACTTCATTGATTTTTACAGAAGATAAATCAGCTCCATAAAAAGCCACTCCATTGAAACTACTCGTCGAAATATAAGCTTTTACTAAATTTGCATTTTTAAACGAGTCTGATGTAAAGGTTGAGAAATCAATTCTTGCTCTTTGAAGAGATGCATCATCGAATATATTCTGACTTGAGGAAAAGTTTGAAAACACAGAATCATCTAAGCTACTATTCTTAAAATTACTTTTAGTAATAGTGGCATGAGTAAAATTTATTGATTCAAACTGTGCGTCATTAGCTATTACATGCGTCATTGTAGCATTTGTGAAATTACAATCGCTAAATACAGCACCATTAAAATTCGTTTTTGAAATATTAGATTTCGAGAGATCTACATTTGAAAACTCAGACTTTGACAAATTCATTCCGCTTAAATCTACCATTGATAGATCAACCTTCGATAATCTTAGCCCCTGGAGATCTGTTCCAAATTTTGATTTAATATTTGGTATTTTATTTTCAGATGTTTGTTCTTTTATATACTGAATAATTTTATCATTTAATTCGGAGGAAATAGTTTTCTCATTACTTCCTGAGCAACTGGATATAATGATAGAAATAAGGAAAATACTAATTAGTCTTAGCATAAATAACCTTGAATATAGTGGCAAGAATTAGAGATTTAACAATACCGCTTGGAATAAACACTACAAGCCCTGAATATATTGCTTTATCAAAGCCGATAAGATGGCTAAGCCATGCAACACCAAAGCTATATATTAATATTTGACCAAATATTATTAAAGAGAAGATATTTACTGTTTTTTTCACATTAATATCAAACTTATGTCTTATATATGACATTGAGACAGCAGCTACTAACATTCCGATTAAATACCCAGCTGTAGGACCAGTGAATTTAGCTATACCAGAAGAAAATCCAAGGAATATGGGCATGCCAAGCGCACCTAGAATCAAATAAGATAGCCAAGTAAAAAAAGCTTCTGTAGGTCTATATAGCAAGCCTATTAGAATAGAAGCTACAGTCTGGAGTGTAACCGGGACTGGATATACAGGCAAAACAATTTGGGCCATTGCAGAAATCAACACTACACCAATAGAGATTTTTAGAACTGAATTGATCCTAGATTTATTTACTAAAAAAATATCAGCTAGCATGCGTATTCCTCGCTTAATTCATCGATTTCTTCATCTTCCATGTCTCTTTTTCCAGGGAGCCCAGAATGAATTGAAAGTAATTTTAGTTTTCTATGAAGAGCGGATCTTTCCATTCCAACAAAAGATGAAGTTTTCGATATATTATTATTAAACCTACTCATTTGCGCTGTTAAATATTGTCTCTCAAATACTTCTCTTGCTTCTCTAAGTGGCATAGACATCATGTCTATATTTGTTTCTGGTTTAGTAATAGTGATACCATTATTAGTAATTTCTGTTGGTAACATTTCAGGTTTGATTGTTGTCTCGTAACTATCAACAGGCGGATTCATGATTAATGTCCACTCTATAACATTTCGAAGCTGTCTGATATTTCCTGGCCAGTTGTAGGCTTGAAGAGCGGCAATTACTTCATCGGAAAAATCTCTTTCCTTTAGGCCAGAAAATTTTGCAAGTTGTTTCACAAAATATTCAACAAGTAACGGGATATCTTCTTTTCTTTCCGATAATTTTGGGACTTTAATAAACATTACTTTTAAACGATGGTATAGATCTTCTCTAAATTTACCTTCGCTAATAAGAGCTTCAATATCTTTGCTACTAGCTACAATTAATCTAATATCTAGATTTATAGTTTTACCTGTAGCTGCTTTTTCATACAATTGATCTTGCATAAATTTAAGGAATTTGGTTTGAACAGCAAGAGGCATATCTGCTATTTCATCAATAAAAAGTGTCCCGCTGTTGGCTGCTTCTAGAATACTATTTCTTTTTACAAATGCGGAGTTAATATCACTTTTTTCTGGTTCGCCGAAAAGTTCTTGAAGCACTTTCTCACTTGTAAGTCCAGTTGGACTAAATAGAATAAAAGGACAATTTGATCTTTTAGATTTTTTGTGTATTAATCTTGCGCAAAGTTCTTTCCCAACACCAACTTGCCCAGAAATCAGTACTCTACCAGCCGAGGTAGAGGCTCTCTCAATTTCAGTCTTTAATTTGGAGACAGAATGAGAATTTCCTACCATTTCAGTTTTATCTACAACTTTTGCTTTAAGATCTATATTCTCGCGTTTAAGTTTTGCTGCTTCGCACGCTCTACGAAGTACTATCATAAGTTTTTCATGCGTGAATGGTTTCTCTATATAATCATAGGCTCCCATTTTAATTGCGCTTACTGCTGTTTCAATTGTGCCATGTCCACTTATAATAATAATTGGCATGAGTGGGAATCTCTTTTTTACAAGTTCAAGAATTCCCAAACCATCAAGATCGCTTCCTTGAAGCCAAATATCTAATATGATAGCATTTGGTACTTTTTCTGTAATTAAGTTAAAAGCTTGCTGGCTATTCGCAGCATTTCTAGGCGTGAAGCCTTCTTCTTTAAGTATATCTGATATTAATTCTCTAATATCAGCTTCATCATCAATTACAAGTACGTCTATTGCCATTTTTAAGAACTACCTAGTTGAAGTTTACACAAAAATATATATCTAATTTCGTATCTGGTATTACAACAAATCTCTATGTCTAAGTTATTGAAAGATCGGTCTATATACCTATCGCATTTATTGCTAAATAACAACTTAACCGCCTATTTTTGATAGGTCAATCACAAAAATGCAACAAAGTAGTAGAATATATAAAAATCATTAGCATGTTAACTTGTATATACTATTTCTTTACTTTACTGGATATGTATTTACGCGTGAAGATGAGCTTTACTACTCCACCACCATTTTTTGGTAAGTTGGAAATCAAAATTTCTCCGCCATGATCTTGAACTATTTTTTTTACTATAGCAAGTCCAAGTCCAGAACCTTTAGAGCGAGTTGTCATATAGGCTTCAGTGACTTTATCAATAAGATTCTGTGCAAAGCCACTACCGTTATCTATTACCGAAATTTCTAGATCATCATCTGTTAAATCTATTGAAAGATAAATATTTTTCTCTGCTAAATTACTCTCTAAAGCCTCTTCCGCATTTTTAAATAAATTTACCATTATTTGATTTATTTGCGTATGGTCGCACATAAACTGCAATTCAGAAATATTACTAGTAAAATGATAATTTATTTTGTCATTTACTATCTGCCTTGATTCTTCAAGATCTCTTAGCATAGATACTATTTCACATAATTCAAAATTTGGGCTTGGCATTTTTGCAAAATCAGCAAATTCCGTTACGATTTTCTCTATATCCCTAGTATGACGTTTTATTGTAGAAATATATTTGTTAAATCCTTCCAGATCTTTAATATCGTCAGAGTATTTTTTTACGATCCTATCCGCTGATAATAGTATTGGAGTAAGTGGGTTTTTTATTTCATGAGCAACTCTTCTTGCAACGTCAGTCCAAGCCATTGCTCTTTGTGCAAGCGCAAGATCTTTTTGCTGAATATCAATTTTTTTTACCATCTTATTAAAGGCATTTGTTAGTATTACAAGCTCATCTCCACCAGGATCATCTATGGGTATTTGAACGGTAAAATCTCCAGCTTGAACTAATTCTGTGGCTTTAACAAGTTTCCTTATTGGCATTGCTATCATATTCGCGAAGATAGTTCCTATAGTAATTGTGGCAGCTAGTAAAAGGCTTGCAACGAACACAAACATTAATGCAAATTTGATTTGGATAGATTTCATCTTCTCTTGGGTTGTTTGATACTGGCTCGCTGCCCCAGTCGTACTATCAATGTAATTAATTATTTCTTCATCCACCAGCTTTCCAACAAGTAAATATGTATCATGATAACGAGTTAGTTTTATTAACATTCGAATTTTCCCACTATCAGAAGAAATATCAACAATCTCCCCTATATTTGCTTTGTCATAATTTTGTTGAGGGATTGACCAGAAAGACAAGGAAAATGTCATTGCAGTTTGAGCCATAGTTAAATTTGTACTTTTTTGAAATACCATTGCTTCTGTCAGCGATCTTAATTTAACTTGAGCGTTCAGCACGTAATTTAGATATTCTTGATTATCTATAACATCAAAATATTGAGTATTTAGATCTTGGGCTATTAAAAAAGTAGCATCTCTAAGTTGTTTCTTATTTTCTGAAATATATAAATCAGCAACCCGTACAGATTGATTTATTGCTGTAGAAACTTTTGTATCAAACCAACTTTGCAAACCAAAGTTAAATACAAATACGGAAAAAACTGAAACTATAATTGTGGGAATAATAGCAATGATGCTAAACATCATGATTATTCTTGCTCTAATTTTAGAGCTTTTATAATCTTTAAAAACCGAGTGTAAGAATTTTCGAGTTGCTAAAATAAATAATAGTAAAAATACTATTAAATCTAAAAGAATAAGTGTGACAATGTATGTGGGGTCATTATTACTACTTTCATCAACAAAACTTAAAGTTGTTTTATAGCAAAGAAGAATACCGACAATAGCTAGTATAAAGGCTAATTTACCAGCCAAATTATGCTTAATAAAAAATGAATAGGATCTACTTAAAAAGTTACTTTGCATTACTAAAGAGCGTTAAGAGTTTTTTCCTTAATGTATTTCTACTAATACCAAGGATAGCTGCTGCTTTTAACTGATTATTACTCGTATATTTCATTGTTTGTCTAATTAGAACCTTCTCTACTTCATTGACAACATTTTCATGGAGATTATTTGACGGTGTCGCGCCCTCGTGAAGCTTAAAGTAGTTTTCTATAACGCAGTCTAATGCTTCGGTAATCGATAATTCTTTTCTATTCTTATTCACTCTATCTAAACCAAATATAAATTCATTCATTAGGCTGGCAATGCGGAAGTCTACAGTATTTCCTTTTGCCTTATCTTTTATCTATTACTTTGATCAACGCCTACATTTTCTCGTTGATTTAAGTCAACATTATCATCAGTCTCTACTGGAAGCTTACGCCTAAATTTTTCTTCAATTTTTAAATATTCCTGAGCCTGCATTGAAAGTTTTTTGTATAAATCTCTTTTTTGCTTTTGTAGAAGAGCAATATTAGCCCTAAACTCTCTAATCTCTTTCCTAACTTCCGGAGAAACTTTTGCTAATTGCGCTTTGTAAGCTTCTATAATTTTTTGATAGGTAGCTGCTGTATCGGTCTTTTTAGCAATATCGCCATCTTGACTTGTCGCCATTGCATTATATGACAAAGAAATGATTGCACCAAGTATTATATACTGTATAAATCTTTTCATAAAGATCACTCACTAAATCTACATTGATCTAGAAATAAAGTTTAACCAAAAACTATGCAAGAAGAAATTGTTATAAATCCATTCAAATCAGTAACAAAACTCTGGAGAGTCGAATTTAACACAATTTTTAAGCATATTCCACTATTAGAATTGGTTTTTGAAGATATTTCCGTCGCTTCATCAAGTTATGAAATTTCATCTAAATCTGTCGAATCACTTCCTGAAGATATTTGGAGATATGTTTTTTATTGTGAAGCTACGCCAGATAAACCCCATATAAGAAGATTAGCTAGAGATTTTATTTCTGGGGATATTACCATTAGTTTAGAAGAAGAAGCTGACTGGGTAACTATAGTTCAGTCCGAAGCTTCTCCTGTCCAAGCTGGTTGTTTTTATGTTGCTAATTCAAATTTGATTGGAGAATGTCCAAGTAATCTTATACCACTTCAAGTAGATGCAGGAAGAGCCTTTGGTACTGGAGAACATTCTACTACAAAAGGATGTCTCGAAATGTTTTCTAAAATAACAATAGCGCCAGCAAAAATATTAGACGTAGGGACAGGAACTGGTATTCTAGCAATTGGAGCGAAAAAGCTTTGGGAAAATTCAGTCGTACACGCCACTGATATAGATAATATAGCAATTGAGATTGCGATCGAAAATGCACTGATTAATAATGTTGATATTGATTTTTCATTATCCCTACATGATAAAGAGCAAAATAGTTACGATCTTATTATTTCCAATATATTATTTAAGCCTCTTGTAGACATGGCCGCCGAACTAAAAAATCTTCTAAAACCAAATGGGACTTTGATACTATCTGGCTTTATAAAAAACCAGATTGATGGTATTATAGAAGCTTATAATAAACAAAACTTATTATGCGTAGATATTCTGTCTATTGATGATTGGCAAATCATTATGTTTAAAGGCGAATAAAGTAATAATTTGTTGTTTCCCTTATTCTAGATCACATCTTTTCTTGACTTATTAGCAAATTTCTGCTATTTTTAGCAACCAAAAATAATTTATTAAGAAAATTTAATTGCAAGCAGGTAATATATGAAAAAGGAACCAACAACATGTTCATTAGGTTCATTCCGACAAATAGTTTGGCCTATTGAAGCTTCAGAATTAAAAAAGTTTTTGCCTATGGCAATGATGATGTTTTTAATTCTTTTCAACTACTCAATGCTAAGGTCCATTAAAGATGGTTTTGTTGTAACACATATTGGAGCGGAATCTATCAGCTTCTTAAAAACTTATGTTGTTCTTCCATCAGCCGTTATAGCTATGATTATATATGCTAAACTATGCAATATAATGTCGCAAGAAAAGGTATTTTACACTGTAACAGGTTTTTTCGCTTCATATCTAACTCTCTTTGCTTTTGTACTTTATCCTAATCCCGATGCATATCACCCTCAAGACGCATTTATTGAAGAGCTTGTTCATTCTCTTCCAAATTTCAAATGGTTCTTTAAAATATTAGGCAAATGGGTGTATGCTACTTTTTATACTGTTTCCGAATTATGGGGAAGCATGATGCTAAGCTTATTATTCTGGCAATTTGCAAATAAAATTACCAAAACTCAAGAAGCAAAGCGTTTCTATTCAATGTTTGGTATGCTTGGAAATTTTGGCTTAGTTCTTACAGGTTTGATTCTTGGTGGTTCCCTGGGAGACGAGGCATCAACTTCTTCAAACCTAGGTTTTAAAGAAATTATCATAATCACAATAATTAGCCCTCTACTTATTATGGCAATTTATTGGTGGATGCAAAAATATGTTTTAACAAATCCAGCATATTACGATCCAGGACCAAAATCAGCTAAAAAAAGCAAAGTTAAACTTGGGCTTGCTGATAGTTTTAGATTAATTTTTTCATCGAAATATTTGGGTTTAATTGCTCTTTTAGTTCTTGCTTACGGCGTTTCAATTAATTTGGTTGAAGGTGTGTGGAAAGCTAAAATTAAGCTTCTATACCCAACCGTAGAAGGTTACACGGCTTTTATGGGAAATTTCCAGATGTGGCAAGGTTTTAGTGCTATTCTTTTCATGGTTATAGGTAGTAATATTTTACGCCTAGTATCATGGGGTACAGCAGCAATCTTTACTCCTATTATGATAGTATTAACAGGATCGGTATTTTTTACATTCCTAATTTTCGATGATATGATATCAACTTATCTAACAGGAATTTTAATATCAACACCACTTGCTATGGCCGTCTCTATAGGTATGGTGCAGAATGTTCTTAGTAAAGCTACAAAATACTCACTTTTTGATTCAACAAAGGAAATGGCTTATATACCGCTCGATGACGAGTTAAAAACAAAAGGTAAGGCAGCTGTGGATGTAGTAGGCGGAAGACTTGGTAAATCGGGTGGAGGAGTTATTCAGTCAACATTCTTTATGTTACTTCCAACATTTACATTTGCAGAAGCAACGCCTTATTTTGCTGTTGTATTCTTTGCTATTGTTCTCCTTTGGATTTACGCTGTGAAGGCTTTGAGCAAGGAATACTATAAAGTAGTACAAGAATAAAATAAAGCCGATTTCTAGCTGTGATTTCTGCGTTGAAACTTCGTTTACGATGCTCATCTATAAGAATATAGGCCGAGCTTCTCAACTTTGTTTTTTCCTAAAAATTCCTAGCTAGAAATCGGTTGTTTTAAGGATTTTGATGAATTATTTTCGCTTATATGAAAGGGATTCCGATAGCTTTGGCAGCTTCTTCTTCATGCCAAGTATCACCAATCATTGTACAATTATCAGAATTGATAATTTGCCCAAATTCTTCCATTGCAACATCTCTCATTACAACAAACATATCGATATCAGGTTTTTTAAAACGTCCAATATGTTCACTATATTTAGGGCCTTCGTGAGCCTTTATTATGATATTATCAGCTGATTTTTTGATAAGAACATAACAAGCAATGCCACCTATAGATGGTGAAAATGCCGCAGCATTTATTGGAAGCTTACTCATTAAATCTATAAATGTTTGCTGCTATTTTTTCCGGATTAAAGTTCTGTACTTCGCTTTCTGGCGATTTAAACCCAGAAATAATAAAAATCCCAAAGAAGTATTTGAAAGTTTTTGTGCAAGATTTTGCTTAATTGAAAATATTAATCTTAAAATTTAGGCTTATTATCTCTTCTAGAAGCTAAAGCGTCAAGTACAAAATGAAAAAAGGTTGATGATAGGAGTCACCAACCTTTTATTACATTATATCTAGAGGCGCAAATTATAAATCGTCAGTATGATCATGCGAAGATGAAAGTCCTCCCAACTCACTCCCTACATAGGGATTCTCCGCTCCATCCATATCAAGAGCTGCAGAAGATTCCGTAACTCCTGCGATAATACCATCTCTTTTACCTCCCAGAGCATCGGAATCTTCTGCTTCATCTGTTGCTGAAACAGCTTCTTCGTTAAGTGACGCTAGTCGAACAACCCAGAGAATTTTACCTTCATAAAGTTTCTTATGTGGTAAATCTACTGCTTCAACAAATGAAGCAGCTTCTACTTTATATGACGCTATACTGGCCTCTATTTCGTTTAAAAAACCAGTATAGAGATCCTTTGCTTCCTTATCCTTCCTTATATTGCATTCGTGAGCTGCTATCATATCTACTGTTTTAGATTCAATAATTTTTTCTAACTTCTTAGAATTGGCTGCCAAAGACAGTGTTGCCCCTGCACTCATGTGACTAGCATATGTTTTGAGTGTTTTAAGAACGAGGAGACCGTTAGGTGTTACTTCTGCATTTTTCAAAATATCACGACAATATCCAATCTCTGATTTAACATCTATATATCTATAATCTATATCTTTACACATGATGCTAATATTATTTAATTGATGAACGCCATTTTACTACAAACAATAAGAAATATCAATAATTATATATATAATAATATAAATTTATGAGGTTAGATTGAGTAGCAACCAAGAGCTTGAATATGTAAGGACAGGTTTTTCTTGATAATCACTAGTTTATTCATATTATACTTATGTTAAACAACGACAGAAGAAGATGAAGAAAGTTATAGTTTCCGGGATGATAGGCAATGCCTTAGAATGGTATGATTATGCCCTATACGCACAGTTTGCCGCAATAATAGGTCATCATTTTTTCCCAGAAAGTTCTATTAGAGAAATTCTCACACTTGCAGTTTTTGCTGCTGGTTTCATAGTAAGACCACTTGGTGCTGTTGTTTTTGGTTATATTGGAGATAAGCTTGGAAGAAGGCTAGCTCTTGCAATTGGGATACTAACAATGGCAATACCTACTGCTGCGATTGGTATGCTTCCGTCTTATGCTGCAATTGGAATTGCCGCACCAATTATATTAACCATAATAAGGCTAATTCAGGGCTTCTCTTTGGGTGGAGAATTTAGTGGATGTATTGCCTATATGGTTGAGAGTACTGGATCAAAACATAGAGGCGTTGCTGGAAGCGCCGCCTTTATGAGTATGTGCATTGGAATGTTGTTTGGTACGCTTACTGCTGCTTTTTGCAGAGAAGTAATGACAGAAGAATATCTTGTAGAATTCGGATGGAGAATACCTTTCATCTGCGGACTCTTCATAGGTTTGATCGGCCTATATATAAGGTGGCACTTGAAAGAAAGTCCCGTTTACCAAGCCGCGAAAGCAAATGGCAACCTATCTCGCGCGCCACTTTGTGAGCTTTTTAAAAATTATTCAAAAGAATTATTGATTGGTATGGGTATTTATTTAACCGTTACTGTTCCATTTTATATTATGACGGTCTATCTAGATGGCTATGTGCAGTTACTCGAATTTTCAGCTATTGATGCTAATAGGGCTACTATTATCTCTTTAGTTTTCATGACAATAATCTTGCCTATTTCATCTTATATTTCTGATAAAATAGGTAGAAAGCCTGTCATGCAACTTGGCTGTCTTGCTTTTCTACTATTTTCATATCCATTATTTTGGATAATGAATGAAACTTCGAACGTCACCGTTGTATTTTGTGCTGTTGCGTGTCTTTCATCAATAACAGGGTTTTTTATGGGGCCAGTGCCTACCGTGCTTGTCGAATTATTCCCAACCAGAATCCGCTTTACTGGAGTTGCTCTATCTTATAATTTAAGTGCTGCAATTTTTGGCGGTACTGCGCCTGTTGTTTCAGTTTTACTTATAAAAAGATTTGAAGATAATACTATACTATCTTATTACATATGTTTTTTTGTAGTTGTTACTCTCTTTGCTTTAATGTATTTTAAGGAAAGTTTCAAAAAATCTCTAAATGATGAAAAATAATAATATAGACGATTTCCAGGTTCCTGGCGGAGAGAATAAAGTCCTAATGCATTCATGCTGCGCGCCATGTGCTGGCGAACTTATGGAAAAAATGAAAAATGATGGTATTGATCTTACAATATTTTTCTATAATCCAAATATCCACCCCAAAAAAGAATATGAAATCAGAAAAAACGAAAATATAAGATATGCAGAGCAAATGAATATACCATTTGTTGATGCTGATTATGATGTTCAAAACTGGTTTTCTAGAGCTAAAGGCATGGAAAAAGAGCCTGAAAGAGGTATTCGCTGTACTATGTGCTTTGATATGAGGTTTCAGCGCACTGCTCTTTACGCATATGAAAATAATTTTAAGGTAATTACAAGTTCACTTGGTATTTCTCGCTGGAAAAACATGGACCAAATCAATGATTGCGGCGTCAGGGCAGCAAGTCATTATGATGGGGTTGAATATTGGACATATAATTGGAGAAAAAATGGCGGAGGCGCAAGAATGTACGAAATTGCGAAACGAGAAAATTTTTATAAGCAGGAATATTGTGGCTGCATATATTCTCTAAGAGATAGTAATGAATGGAGGGTGAAGAATGGTAGAGAAGAAATCTCCATAGGCGAGCAATATTACGAGGAAAAACTCTGATTCAATAGTACCGGT
Organism: uncultured Rickettsia sp.; assembly: GCA_964409695.1. Lineage (GTDB taxonomy): Bacteria > Pseudomonadota > Alphaproteobacteria > Rickettsiales > Rickettsiaceae > JABDAD01. Next base: position 22,016 of record CAYPDX010000022.1, read on the forward strand.
GGATTCAAGGATCTAGCGCAACGAGAGGAGTATAGTTGTTGTAGAAGAGCT
>CAYPDX010000023.1:0-21882 GCA_964409695.1 uncultured Rickettsia sp.
CTCTCGTCGCATACTTAAGTTTACCAAGTCTACGAAGGTTGTATGCCATACGGTAATACTGCACAATGCCTCTGTATTCAGATTGATATTGCGAGACTATGCTATAAGCATCATCGACTATGTGCTGTTGCATATGTATTGGTTTCCCATTTTTCATATACCTCTTGCACTTCTCTTGTATCACTGCTTCCGGTACACGTAGTCCAATACTACCGTTGATACTTCGCCTACCTCTGGTGTCATGCTTGGTATCTCCATGGAGTGTATGTACTTCGTATCCTAAAAATTTAGCTTTTTGACTACTTGCATTAGTAATCAATGTTTTATCAGCATTAAGTTCAAGTTTTAAGATATTACCTAGAAACTCTGCTATTTTATGCTTGATTTCAACTGCTTCATTTTTAGAGCCAATAAATCCCAAAAGAAAATCATCTGCATATCTCACATACCACAGGCGTCTAAAATTAGGATCATTCGGATCGCCTGATGGTGTAGACTGCAATTGCTTGCGCAGTCTTTTTGCTTTCTCAAAATCACCATTATTTTTTGCTTCTGCGGCATGCCATGCCAATCTCTGATAAGGTAGATTATTTCTCCGTCGCTTACCACATGTATATGTCGGTATAAGTTCTTGTTCTACATATTTATCTAAACGGTCTAACACTATATTGCAACAAATTGGTCCAGTGACGCTGCCCTGCGGCACGCCGCTAAAGGTAGCATTAAATTTCCAATCCTCTAAATATCCAGCTTTAAGAAGCCTGGTTATAAGGTTTATGAAACGATTATCTTGGAATCTTTCTTTAATTATGTTTATTAAAATCGTATGATCGATTTTGTCAAAACACGCAGAAAGATCACCCTCGATAAACCACTTAGTTCCTTTACCTTTTATCATGACTTCTTTAAGTGCTGTGTGACAGCCTCGTCTAGGTCTAAAACCATGAGAATGGTTACTAAATTGAGGTTCGTAGTATGCTTCCAATATTGATTTGATTACTTCTTGAAGTAACTTATCAGACCAGATTGGCAACCCTAAAGGTCTCGATTTTCCATTCTTTTTAGTTATGTAAACTCGTTTCACCGGAGTCCATCTATACCTTTCATAACGCAGAGCGTCAATTATTGTATCTATCTTTTCCAGTGACATACCATCTACTGTTTCAGAGGTAGCTCCTTTTGTCATTGCTCCATCATTGCTATAAAGCTTTCCGTAAGCACGCAGGTAGAGGTCTTTCTGATAAAGCATGCTGTATGCATCATTTACCGGCAACCCATGTTGTCCACGTTTGCGTATAATAGAGAGTATAGTTTCGGCTTTTCGCATCTTGCGTACCTAATTATCATTTCTATTAGATTACCTGCCACCCTTTGCCCTGTATGCAGCTCTCCTGCACTCCGCGAATGGGTCATTTACTCCCCATCGACTACTACGGTGGCTCCGTGACCATAGGACTCTCATCCCTTAGGCCATCCCATGTTTCGTTTTCAAGAAACGTATATAGAGTAACTTAGGTTTACCGTTCGTTTCCTTAAATGAGTTCATTACTCATCGTCCTTTAGTCAGAGTGTAACATAGACGAGACTTGTTTCTATGTTTACTAAAGGCGCCGGGTTACATACATGCTACCGACGAGTGAAGGTAAACACCACTGCAAACTAGTATTCAAGCGGTATAGCTTTAACCATATTACTCAGGCATTGCAGAACTATATCATACATGTATCTGATATATTCCGCTTTAATACCATGCTCTTGTCCCCTCCTCCTTTCAGATTTAGGTAAGGCATTCGCCTCAAGGTCATTTACTCCGAACCTTGCTTAGCTGTACTAAGAATTTCTTGACGCGCTACATGGCGCACAATCTCGGCCTTTTCGGCGTTGATAAAGCGCTCGAAGTTTAGTGGCCATCAATTCATCCAACTCATAGGTAATGATATTTGACACTCCATTGTACCAATCGGATGCCACGGTGAAAGGAACCGTTTTTAGAGGCAGTACTTGAAAATGTTCCGTTGTATTGATTTCGATTTTGAGTTTTGCAGGCATATTATTGATGGATTCATATTTGTAAATCAACTTTGCACTACGCTCGGTAATTTTCCATTTTGGATCCCCTAACCATGGTTTAAACAATTCTCTAATCGCATCAATTGTCTGGCCGATTGGATTAGAGTTTTTTTGAACAAAGTCAATATCTTCACTGTACCTTGAGGGTGGTTTTAAAAATAATTTATTGAGCGCAGTACCACCGCGAAAAACTAATGCTTCGCTGACGTGTGGGTCATTATACAAATCTACTAGTGCTCTACTTATTATTAAATCTTGTTCTATTTGGTCGTACGTTTGCCATAGGGCATTTTTTCGCCATGCTTGGATAAAAATTTCTGGTATCATAAATCACTCTCAAAATCAGTATTTTCAATAATTTTCCATTTTTTACACCGAGGATGCCCGGTTTTTGATATGTATGGAACAAGCGAAACAAAAGGTCTTCCCGAATCTTTTAGGTATTCTAAAAGCCTATCGATTATTTTCTGTTTCTTTTCTTCATCTTCCATAACGTCAATTTTCTCCAAAACAAATCCTAATCGTTGAATTTGCGCTACTTCCCCTAAGCGCTCAGCAAGTTCAATCAATTTATTTTCATCGATACTGGGAGCAAGTTCTGATAAGACTGTAGCAATGTGGCTAATACCAGCAGCCCTCGCTGAATATTTGAAAAGATCAATAGCCAGTAACTCCGGTGTAGCTACTTTTAAATAACCGGTACTCACGACAAAATCTTTAGTCGGTAAACCTTCCAAAGAATCCTTGTAGACAAGTTGAATCACTACATCCCCAAATTTAAGGGGATGCTTAACCCGTTTGTTAGTGATCACTTGAAAACGTGCTGGTTTTTGATGGGTCGCGCCATAAAACAATCCGGCACTAAGTAGGCCAACATAATAATCAACATTTAGATGTTTCATGATAATAGGAACTAATTCTTCTGCTGGAATAGACCCGTAGGGTTGATATTCGGGCGGAACCATCACATAAAGCCCCTTTATTGGGGTAATAATTTTATTCGCTTTTTTAAGTCGAAACAGACCAGCTTTGGCTGCATTTTCTGAGATATGCAAATCTTGAATGATTTCTTGGAAGGTAAAATGCCTTTTACCGTACATTCTTATTTTATCTAAATACTCAATAAACATATCATGTCCTTTAGGTTACGAATTTCAACACCTAAAGGACATGATAGACTTGTTTTGCTCTATAGTCAAGACATTTTATGCCTAGCATGTCCCTTAGGTTACGAATATCACAACCTAGAGGACATATCGTACTCATTTGAGTAATTGCACATTAATAGATAATTTAAAGGTATTCCTTGGCTTTTTGTGTCTATCATGTCCTTTAGGTTTCATTTTTCGTTATTTTAAGGACATGGTAAGCTTATTTTGAAAACGCCTTATTATCGAAAATAGCGTTAATCGATAATAACGGCATTTCTTATCACCACGGATGGTGATAATTGGTAGCATTATTATCGAAATCTGCTAGAATCGCAGTCAGTGAAGTTGACATTCCCCACCCAGTTTGGAGGTGGTTATTTTGAGGAATGCTAACCTCCGCCAGCACATTATTAAGCTAATAAGACTTCAAGAACTTTTATTCTTTTGAAATCACGACCATTCATTGTAAGTACTGAATGATAAGGATGTAATTGAGTTTATTATATGTTCGACAAAGCGGATCTTTTTATTCGTCTTGCTTCTGCATCCGCTCTATTAATTTCTACTAATAATTCGGTAATTGTAATCGCGCTAATATAGGTGTCTTTATAGTTGCTACATTTTTCGAAATTTATTTTACCACGCTTTGCTGATGTAATTATAGAAGTGTCAATAATTAATCCCATTTATTAAAAACCCACTTCATCTTTTAATGATCTAATTTTTTCAATATCCTTGGTAAATTGAGTTACATCTCCTTCATCTAGGTGAGGTGCGTTTAAGAACAAGTCATTCAGGTTTTTAACGGAGATTGTAGATTTTTTTTGGACCGGAGTTAACTTTGCCACTACATTCACTCCCTTCTTAATTTCAAAAACCTCGCCTTTGTAATCTACGCGGGCAATAATATCTGAGAAAGATCTCGCCATTTCAGTAACGGTAATGATATGTGCCATATTCTATGAGAGATTTCAATGTGTTTTAATGGTAATAATATAAGGTTTACGAAGTGGTGTAAAACTGTTACGATTAGGGGCTATGTTTTATAAAATATAAGTATGCGTACGATGGTTAAAAATCCACGGATAAATGTTACTTTTGATACAGAGGCTGCTGATATGCTTTCAGATTTGTCATTCAAACAACATAAGTTAGTAGCTGGCCTTGTTCGAGGATTGACGTTAGAGGCGGTAGAAATGCGTGAAGACTTCTACTTGTCTACGTTTGCTGAAAAATTAGATAAAGAGAATGTTAAAACATATAGTCATGAAGAGGCGTGGGGAAGGTAATAAGTGAAAAAATTTCTACTAATCCTTCTTTTAATATTTAATGCAGGGGTTTCTATGGCATCTAATCAGAATAATATCTATCAATTCTCTTTTGAAAAATTAAATGGTGAGGATTTTAAATTATCTCAATTTCAAGGTAGGGTTCTGTTAATTGTAAACACAGCATCTGAGTGTGGATTCACAAAGCAATATGCTGCATTAGAATCTTTATATGAGAAATATAAAGAGCAGGGGCTTGTTGTTATAGGAGTGCCAAGTAATGATTTTGGCTCGCAAGAGCCTGGGACAGACGATCAAATTCACAAATTTTGTCAGATAAATTTTGGTATTACATTCCCTATTGTGAAGAAGGAAGTGGTTAAAGGCGAGCACGCTCATCCTTTCTATCTATTTGCTAAAAATGAACTTGGGTTTGGTACGGCGCCAAAATGGAATTTTCATAAATATCTAATAGATAGGAGTGGAAGATTGGTTGATTATTTTAACTCGACAACCGAACCAGATAGTCAAAAATTAGTTAAAGTGGTTGAAAAATTGCTCGAAGAGAAAAGCTAGGGGGGAGCTTATGCTAAATTTTATTTTAATTTCTGATCCAAAAATACTCTCAATTGAAATACGTGAGAATGAAGATCCATTTCTTGATTTAAGAGATCAAAAAATTATTTCATTTGGTCCATCTCCAGAGATTCCTAATAATAATGATTATACAAAAATGCGTAAGGAGGTTTATGACAGGCTTGTGCTTGCACAATCTATGCTTCCTGATGGTATTAGATTGCGTCTATATGAAGGACATAGGAGCCTTGCTTTGCAAGAAAAACTCTATACAGATCGTTATAATAAAGTAAAGGAAGCTAATCCATCTTGGAATCAAGAAGAAATATTCCAAGAAACAACAAAACTAGTTGCTCCAGTGATAAATCTTGATGGATCACTCAATGTTCCTCCTCATTCAACAGGTGGCGCTGTAGATGTTTATCTTATAGATGAGCGAGGTAATAAGCTTGATATGGGAATGAATGCTGATGATTGGGTCAATGATTTAGATGGTATATTATCTAAAACCGATTCTAAGGCAATTTCTGAGCAAGCTATTCATAATCGAAAAATCATGAGTGAAGTTTTAGAAAAAGCAGGTTTTGTAAATTACCCAACAGAATATTGGCATTGGTCTTATGGTGATAGATATTGGGCTTATCATACGGGTAAAGAATATGCTATTTATGGTTCTAAATAGTATTTTACATCTTTATTACATCAACAAATAGATAAGCTGCAATTGACCATACAATAATGGCGGCAACCTTATTGATGATCCGTTCTTATCTATACTATTCAAATAATGCCCAGCATAGGCTAAGCTAAAAACAATATCCAAGAAACTATTATGCAAGTTGCTGTGAAGACAAATTTGAGAATACCCTTATACGCAAGAGAATTTGTACCCATTACCATTATTGTATCAATTAAGCATGGGGGGTTTAAGAGTGAAACTGAGAGTGCAAAAAGTACCTGTTTTTTCCATGATAAAGCTCCTCCTGACTGGCCGCTCAATTCTGTATGATACAGAGTTATTCAAGATTATTTCTAAATATTGAGAAAATTACTTATTTGATATTCTTGCGTTTAGTTCAGTATAACTTAACCATTTATGTTCTAACTTTAAGATTTTCATTCTAATATCTTCTAATCCGTAATCCAATATCAGAGCTTCTTTTATAGAGGCTATAGTATAGTGGAAACCTATAAATTCTATACCTAGTTTATTGCAAAGATTTTCTACAGATAATATATTATGTAATTGATCATCAATAAATATAATTCTTTCAGGATAATAACTTGATAAACGTAATATTTCAGCAAGAATCTCTCCTTTATCTCTGTCAGCTGTATAGATTATTCCTGATTTCAACACTGGTACGCCATCCGGTGTTTTATATCTATTTAAAAAAATATTGTTTTTGAATGGAGATATTTTGGCAAAGTTTATTCCTAAATTTAGTAGTTGTTTTTCTCTTAAATTTTCCCAGTTTTTTATATAACCAAATTTCCCAGTAGGTATAGATGTTAATGCCGTAGCCTTAATATTATTTTTTTTAATGTATTGAAATATATCAAATAAATCAGTATCTACTATTTTCGGTTCTGATGACAAAATCATAGCGCTGTGTATTAATTTGAATTCTTTTTTGCTAAGATTGTTTTTTATGTTCTTCCACAGTTTCTTTCTATATACACTTCTGCCAATAGTATATTCATCCGTTGGCATAACTAATACATTGTCTACATCGAAAACTATTAGCATATTATCTTTGTGCTCTTTTAGAATGGATTTAAGTTTATCTAAATTGGTAATTTCATGAATAGATGCTGCCACAGAGTTACTTATAATGAGTAGTATAATTATAGTAATTAAACGTAAGTACATGATCACCTCGTGAGAGTATTATTTAGCAAGCAAGATAACTATTTTTCTGCATATAGAAGTTAATTCTGTGTCCATAGAACCATGATCTAATGTTATATTCTCTAACCCAATAATTTTGATAATAATAGATACTAATGTAATTCTATATTTTTTGTTTAGTAGGAGAGTTGGATTTATAACAGAATTTTCTATTATCGAGAGGTGGTAATTATTTATATTTTTTAAAACTTGCATATAAAACCTGCTGTGCGTTTTTGACTAGGATCTATTATTATATTTTAATCCTTTTATGTATATCGATGATAAATACATAATTGGTATACTTAAGTATTTTTTATAAATTATGTTGCGGTAAAAAATGAGTATATATGCGGAGGATAAATTGTAAAATTAGCGTTTCTTTATTGATATTAAGTAATGAAACTGTTTATAATAGTCTAGCAGTACTCTCCAGTTTTTTGGCTATTCGTTCATGACATTCAGAACTTTCAGGTAAGTTAGCATTCGCTATATTTAATGATTCCTTTAGATATTCAATAGCTTTAAGTTTGTATTCTTTTTCATTTTTTAAGTTATTTATTGATTTGGCATTTTTTGATTTTTCTATGTAAAGTTCACCTAAGGTTTCTAAGGACACAAATACAAGAGGATGATTATCACTATGTTTAAAGATGTTTAGCGAAATATTTGCATAATTTTCACATTCATCATATTTTTTGGTAGTGAGATACAGATATGCTATTCTATTATATATTAATGCTAAGAATGTGTGTTCAGTACCGTATACTTTCTCATATACTTTTAAAGTTTTTTTATATAAATCTTCAGCTTGTTCATACTTTTTTAATTCTAAACTAAGCGTTCCTAATTCAGCATTAGCCCAAGCTATACTTATTTCATCATGAGGAAAATAAGTAGTAAGTAATTTTATTGCATAATCCAAAGACTTTTGTGATTTGGCATATTCCTTTATCATGTTGTATGATCTACCTAACCCAATAAAATTCCATGCAGTCATAGGATTTTCTATAGAACGATTTTGAGTTGTAATATTTATGGAGGTTTCAAAAACATTTACTGCTTTTTGGTATTCTCCTACAACAGTGTGATAGATACCCAGCTGTGTTAGCCCTCTTGCAAGTGCTGTATGAGAAGTATTACCCTCACTCAAAACTTTTATTCCTTTATCCAACAATTGTTTAGCTATTTTGTATTTACCTAATTTTTCATTGATAGCACCTAGGTAACAGTTAAGAATGGCTAAATCTAGGCTCTTCTCATCTAATTTTGTATTATTTTGTAATGCGCTTAGGTACATTTTTTCAGCTTTATAATATATTCCTGCTTTTCTATACATATGAGCTAAACTTGTTCTATAGCTTGTAATTTCTTTCTTTGTCCCTCCTGTATTTTCTAAGCATGTAATATTTTTTTCGAGATCAGTTCTTATTTCTGGATGATAATATCCTAAATAGTCATAAGCTTCTCCTAAGGCTGCACCGAGCGAGCATTTAGTATATTGTGTCAATAAACTTTCATGTTCTAGAAATGATCTAGATTGATTAAATAAAATTTTAATCTTAGAAACTTCTTGAGTATCTAAAAGTTGAGAAATACGTGATTTAAGTATCTTTGAGATATTTGTTAAATGATTAGTTAGTATTTCTTTATCAAGGTTTTTATTCAAATAATCAAATATAGAAGCTTGAATAGCTCTATGCATACCTAAAGTATAACCAATCTCATTTACATTTTCTTGACTGATTAAAGAATATTTTTTTAGGAAGTATACAAACTCATCTGATGTAAGATTGTCAGAACAATCATCAATTAAAATTTTGGGTATATTATTCGCGTCAAGCGCACTTGCTATTATAAGGGGCTCAACAAAATTATAATTTGCTGCAAGTATTTTCTCTATAGCAAGAGAAATAATACTATTTCTTGTGCCAGAATAACTACTCGTTTCCTTTATAATCGAAGTTTGAATGTTATTAAAATGTTTATCATTATTACTAAGGCTATTTAGATAAGCATCCAGTGATGTATGTGTAGTATTTATATAATTAGCGGCGATTACAATATCCAAAGGAAATGGTGGAATCTTTTGCAAAAATGATTTAATCTTATCAAGGTTTATTTGTTCAGATTTATTTTGTTTTTTATGAATTTTGAGAAACAATTCAAGTTGTTGCTCTGAAGTAAGAGAAGAAATATGTACTGAATTTTTTATAAAGGAATTATTGCCAAAATTAGCATTTCTGGTTGTTATTACAATCTTACCATTTCCCCAGAGATTTTCATTATTAGGGTAGAATTTTTGAATAGAAGTAAAATCTTCAAGATTATCAAAAATTAATAGCCAATTTTTAGTTTCAAATAAGTAACGTCTTACATAATCAATAAGTTTGTCTTCATTTTCTTCGGAATTTTTTAAAGATATTATATTACTAATATTATCATCATGATTTAATTTTCCTATAGAACTCGCTAATTTTTCAAAGGAGTCTTTAGTACTTTTCTTTGTTTCTGCATTAATTTCCCAAGTTAATGTGGGTTTTACAGAGTTGGCAAGTTGTCTTGCTATCGTGCTTTTACCAGAGCCTCCATCTCCAATCAATACTACAGAATTTATTCCTTCAGAACTTTCTAGTTTGCTTGTAATCTCATTAATTATACTAGTGCGTTTTAGTAATAGATCTTCTTCCGGTATTAAAAAAGGTGTTGTTAATATAAAATCATTTCTGGCTTCGTATTGATAAAAGTAAAAACTTGGTATTGTAAGCATGAATACAGTAATGATAATGAAGTATACTTTATTTTTAAAAATATTAGGCAGAGATTGTAGAAGATATTGATTGGTAGTTGAGTTAGAGGGAGCAATATTAGGAACATTTACAGATGTTTCATTATAACAACTAACGGAATTTAGCCTGTGCTGGATTGTTTTTATAGATTCATTAATAATATCTACAGTGGATGGAAATAAGATTTTTATTATATTAAAAAATATTAAATATATCTCCTCTTTCCTACTCAAATCATATTCTACAGATTGGTCTATACTAGTACTATTTCTATTAGTCTTTAGCAGTATTTTTTTCTCAGCAATAGTAGATAAAATTATATATTCATATGTATCTAGTCCATTGCTGGTATTGTCTTTTATGCTTATTGTTATAATTTTTACAGAGTTAATCTCTTTATCATCTTCGGTATTATTATAATGAATTTTAATAAAAACTTTTTGCAAAAAACATGATAAAAATTTAAGTAGAAAATCTTTCTCTTGGAAGTTAGACTCAATTTTCAAGAATATTTCTGAAGATTCTGTATGTGGTTTAAGCTTTATAATGCATTTGTCGATTTCTTTCCATAGAATAATATCTGTGTAATGTCTGTGGAGTTGCTTGTACTGATCTGATTTTTCAACAAAGTCTATAATGTTATTTTTGGATAAGGCTCCTATTTTCCTTCTAATATTAAAAATATGAGTTTCTACGGAGCGTTGGCTTAAATCCTTATCATAAGTTGAAAGAAGATTAGATATCGATTTTGCATTTTTGCCGCAAATTATACATGAAATTATATCTACTTCACGATTTGTAAAACTAATACCATTAATGAGGCGTAGTTTTTCAATTTCTTCTATAAAGATACGATCCAGCTTATTAACCATTGATATAACAATTCATTTTAAAAATTAAAGTACTATAATTATTCATGTCTACTAATATAAGCTAAAATAATTAAATAAAAATTCATATAATTCTTTAATATAATGGTTTGCTAAATTAACTAGTATAAAATTTATTTGCAGACTACTTGGTTTGTTAAATGATTAATCTATTAAGTAGATATAAAAATATAAAATAAATGTTCTAAAATAACTTTTATACAATATTTTTAATTATAGCAATACAAATACAACTTAGAGTTGCAGATTATGAGATTTTGTGATAGTACTTTTATATCTATATTTAGAATTAGACTAGTGTTAGGTATGTTATGAAACATGGGTTGCCGCAAGGACAATGCTTAGGAGATGTATGTCGTATTGAGTATAAAGAATCAGAAGAACAAATAGTGGAGATGTTAGAACGTAGACGACCATTTATAATAAAAAACATGACTCAAAGTTGGCCATGTAAGCAGATCTGGAATCCAGAATATTTTAGAAGTAGAGTAGGTAACAATCAGATTTATTACGTCATAACTGAAAATGGTAATGTAGCAAAATACTCTAAAATCCATCAAATGCCAATGTCAGAATTTTTGGACAGATTAGAAAGTATGGATGAATGTGCTTTACAATCTGGCGATAGTAAGAGCTTATATTTAGTTGTAACGAGAATAATGTCACATCACAATCGAAATATGGCGCAGTTGCCAGTTTTGCTTGCTGACATAACCATTCCTCACTTTATACCATATGAACGTCTATGGCAAGTAAACTTATGGCTTGGTAAAGGTAGTAATAAAAGCAATTTACATTTTGATCCTGAAGAGAATTTGCTAAGTCCAATTGTTGGAGTGAAGAATGTATTACTGTTTTCTCCAGAGTATGATCGTTTCTTATACAAAAACACTGAAAAAGGAACAAATCTTTTGCAAAGCAAAGTTGATGTGTTTAACTTTGAATCTGATAAATTTCCGTTAGTGAATAAAGCTTATTATTTTCAAACTCAGGTTCAAGAAAATGAGACTTTGTTTATTCCAGCGGGATGGTGGCATGCCGTAGAGTCATCACCAACTTTGAATATTGCGGTTAACATTATATGGCTTGTCAAACCATATTTCCTATTAAGATTTTACGATAAGGTCACCAAAGATATATACGATAAAGATGGAAAATGGAAATCTGTATTGTCTCCTAATAAAATTATTAATTTAGGTGGCAGTACTGGTGTAAAGATAAAGAAGATAGGTATCAATTAATATAATTGTTTAGTGGTGGAAAGTTTACTGGATTAATATATCAAGTAGAACGTATAGAATTTAAGTTATATCATGACAAGACAAATTAATAATATAATGGGTTCGTGCTTTTTAAACGGAGTATAAAGTTATGTTGTGTTTTTAGATGATCTGAATGGTAAAGAAAATGAATCATGACTTACTAAAAGAAAATTGCTGTGGAGATATTTGTAGGGTTGAGTTTAAGAACAATGCTCAAATCAAGAATTTATGTTCATTGGAAAAGCCTTTTATTCTTAGGGACTTGGCATTTAAATGGCAGGCCTTTAATAAATGGAATTTAGAATATTTAAATTCCAAACTATTGCAGTCTCATATAACTCATGCACATTTGGAAAGTGCAAAGGTTGTATTATATGAAAATACTAAAACTCAAAAATCTGACTTTATAAAAAATATCAAAATCTTTCAGAGATCTGGGGTTGACTATATGCCAAAAGAGCGGATATATCTTGCTTCGTCTAGAACTGGTGTGGATAAATGGGAAAAACCACTTCAAAAGCATGAGTTACTTGAAGATATAAATATTCCATACTTTATTCCGTACAACAAATTATCTGAGATAAACTTATCGATTGACAATAGAGGCTATAGAAGCAGTCTACATTTTGATTTTGAAGAAAGTACATTAACAGTTTTGAGAGGAAAGAAGACTTTAGTTTTATTCCCTCCATGCCAAACTTCTCTATTGTATCAAGACAACACTAAAAAAAATAAAACCTTAAGAAGTCGGGTAGATATTTTTAGTGTTAATAGAAGGGAATACCACTTGGTAGATAAAGCAATATACTATCAAACTACACTATCTGAGGGTGAATCTTTATACATACCTGCGGGGTGGTGGTATGCAGAAGAGACTTCGGAAGATTTGAACGTTGCACTAAATATCTGGTGGTTCATTAAGTCAAAACGTCTTTTAGAATTTGACAATCCAGCTTCTTTATATTTATGGCAGACTAACTTCAAGTGGTTAAGTGTTCTGAAGTCTGCGTTTTACTTTTATAATTAAAGTAAGTTTTGAATTTAGATCAATGAATTGTTTTATAATCAAATAACAAATAAAGTAAAAAGAGAATTAGACAATATCTTGATGTGGTATGAAATGAGGAAGGAAGCTTAAAAGCTTCTCTAAGGATATTGTATGATGGATAATAGGGTCTACATATTCATTACTATTATATGAAATGCTTGAAGAATAGTTTCTGTCATTAATATCAAATGATTCGATTCTCCATTTTTTTGAATTTATAGTAGTAGTTCAATTATTAAAATAGTCTAAATCGCTAAGATCTATATCGTTGATTCTATTATTAATTCCGGTCCCTATCGCTTTTAATAGAGCTTCTTTTCTTGTCCAAAGTTCAAAAAACTTAATTTGCTTGTTTGAAGCGTTAAGTTGATCTAGTAGTGATTTTTCCTTAGTAGTTAGTATTAAATTGCTAAAATCATCAATATTCAATTTAGTATCTATATATTCAACATCAACGCCTATTTCTCTTTTATAAATACCTATAAGTATTTTTTGATGGGAGTGGGAGAGATTAAAATGTAAATCGGCAATTTCTATGGAAGGCTTGCCATAGTGATTTGTTCTAAATTTAATTTGTTTAGGTTGCTCTTTAGAATACATGCTTAGTAAAAGACGGAGAGATATATGAGAAATTATGTAGCTTCTCATATCTTTTTCAAATTTAAAATTTCCTGCTTTATGTTGTTCTTCGTAAGAAAGAATATATCTATATTCTAAACATTTATAGTAATTCTCATTGTTATTTTCTATTATCCATGCATAAATTTTAGAATTTGTGGTATGCGTGTCAATCACAATATTTTTCTACGTATCAGGTTTATAAGAATTAGAGTATTATGTTCTATTATCATCACTTAGAAATCTAGTTAGATTTCAGAAAAGTCTAAATCTATAGATATATTGGGTATCAAAATTATAGAAGTGAATTGGGTGATTTCAACAAAAATTAATAATTAACTCAGAAAATGTCGTAATCTCAAAACACGTTCTAAGTCCAATAATGACTATACTACTATGATTATATTACTGAATTTATTATTGACCTAACAAATCAATAAAATACTATAACTAATAATATAAGTCAGAAATTAATCCAATGATGTAAAACAGAATTATTTGGTAAAAATGCAACAAGGAGAAATGTCATCTCCAACTGTTAAAAATTTTGTCTGGAAAGAGTGAGTCGAGTCAATTAGTGATTGAACATTCGAGTTTTATTTTATAAATTATAATTTTTAATATGAGGTATTTATCCTTAAATATTTAGATAATTCTCAAAGTAAAATAGAAAATATTATAGATAATAAACAATGGTCTGACATACTAACAGACCTTATTATTGCATATTGTAAAGTAAAATCAGAGGATGAGAAAAAATCCCTTAACGAACTTTTGTATTTTTTATTTGTTAAAAGGCTTTCGTCTAACATTTTATTTCTAGAATCAGTAAGACATAAATTACTTCAGTCAAATACAAATGAGGAGGAAATAAAAAACAGGATTCACAAATTATCTGAAGAAATAATTAGTACAATGTCTGATATGCTGTCTAGTAAGAAAGGGCGCATATTAGATGAAGTTATCCCTCATACTATGCAACAAAGTCGTAGTTCTTTGTTTGATGAGCCTACAGTAACTAGTGTACAAGATAAAATTACTTTAAAATCTAAATGTAATCAGCTCAAAATGTTGACTCCATCTGGAGCTTTTGTGACTTGCCCTAATCAAATAGCAAGTATATTAACGAAGATTAGTGTAGGCGTTGGGATCCCTTCATATAAGCAGGGAGAAGATATAATCAATTCTATTACAAAAGCACTTCAAGGGCTTGTAAAACATTTCCATAAAGAGGAAGTAGTCTTATTAGGTAATTTTTATCATGAGATTGCAGATAATGCTTCAGAAACATTTATTAATAAAATTCTGGATTTAGTCACTAAACAGTACCAAAATACTAACGTTTATATTCTTATGATGTCTACAGGATTTGATAACCAGAATAATCCTATTGTAGGTAAAGGGAATAATGTGCGTAATTTTTTTGAGATCTTGTCTCCTGCCAGAAATTCTGGGGTATTTAAGGCTGGAGCAATTTTAGATGCAGATTTAAAAACTATTATACATAAAGGGGAAGAGCGTGGAGTTACTGACGAATGGGTAAAACGTCTTCTGTACCCGATTGTTTATCCCAAAGAATATCATTTACCTAACGCCGCAGATTTTGTATCTCCTTTGTATCCAAGGCATGAATATGATGGTAGTTTGACAAACAATTTTGCAGTTGCAATACATTATCTTATTACGGGAATTGCAATAAGGCAGCCGATAGGTGGTGATTTTGGTTTTTCCTCAAAATCACTAGAGGCTTTTCTGTATAAAATGGATTGGAGTGAAGAGGTTGTGCAATATGGGATTGATATTGCAATGAGTGTAACGGTTGCAACAAGCGAGCTAAATATTGTGGAGGCAGTGCTTGGAGATAAGCTGCACGACCCATCCGCACATAAGTTATATTATATGGTTCCCGAAGTTTTTAATGTTATGATACAATTATTAATAAAAAATATAGCACACTTGTCCTCTTCCAAATACCCCTATACGGTTTCTAGAATTGGTAGTACGCAGCTACCACTTGGCCGTAGAACAGACAACATAGAAGAGGACTATAAATTTTATCGACAGGAGTGCAGTAGACTTATGGGAGAACCACACAAAAATACTATATTATCTGATGATATATTAACTGAAGCTGAGATTCTGAAAATTCAAACAGATTATGGTATTATTGAGTAAAGTAGGTTTTTTTGGCTAAATATGCAGTATGTTAGATGTAAAGCTGCATGCAAGCGATCTACGGATTTTCAAACTCGAATTTTAATTTACTGAGAATATAGAATCTGTCTTTTTAATTCATTGGCCATTTTAATATAACTATGCTTTGGATCAAGATTATGGTCATTTTGTAATATGTTTTTCCTAACCATCTTAAAGTATATGCTATTTGTATATTATTTCTGCTGCCATAATAATTTTCTTGAACGATTATAGTCTCATCAAAGAATGTTCTGGCTTTTTCGTATTCACCGAGGTTAAAATACGTTGCTCCTAAATCTTTTAAAATATACAAAGTTTCTAGGTTTTTACGATTGCCGTAATAAGCCTCTTGAATAACTAAGGCCTCTTCCAATAATTCTCTTGCCTTGTGATATGATTCTAGATTTATAGATACCTGCCCTAAACGCCTTAAAGTGAATGATATATCTATATGCTGAGGGTCTGTGTAGTATTTTGAATTGACAGGGCTTCTTCTGCTAGTGTTTTTGCTTTAATATAATCTCCTAGACGGTTACGTGCTGATACCACCCAGTTTAGAGTAGAAGCTATTTCTATGTGATTGTTCATTCTATAATAATGTTCCTGAATAGCGAGAGTTTCCTCGAATAATTCTTTCTTTTGCTTACAAGTAGGCATATCCCGCTTTTGAAATTCAAGAAAACTATTATGGACCTAATGATCCTGAAGTAGCAAACACTTTAATCATTCTAGCGCAATTAGAAAATGCTATCAAAAATGATAAAAAAGCTTTAATTCTTGTTGAAAAAGCAAGCGATATATTACAAAAATATCCTGGAGTAAATCCTGAGCATAATTATATAAAAAATGCTAATGAGTTAAAGAGAAAAATACTTGGTGATTAAGGTGGGTGAGGCTATTTGCTTTTATTTTTCGCCGGAGAAGGATTATTCTGCAGATGTGAGCAAAACAAATTTCCTAGGGAGAGATTGTTAAATTGAGGTTAGAAGCTGAAGCAACACTGTAGATCAGTTAAAATTATTACCAGAATTTAGTATTTTATACTTGTATTGATTATCAATTATTAGTACACTTATTGTTCGTAGTAAATTATTGTTCAATATTAATAATGGAAGATCTTTTAGACTTAGACTTTGAATCTTGTAAGTATTCTGATAGATTATTAGATAAGCTCGCATTAATAAATGAAAACTCTTCTGATAAAATAGATATCTTGGAAGTTAAGAAAGCTATTTACTATGCAAGAAAATACCACGGTAATCAAAAGAGACAGTCAGGAGAACCATATTACTCCCACCCATTAGAAGTAGCATACATGATATCTGATTATCTTTTTAGAACTGATATCATTGTAACAAGTATACTGCATGATACAATCGAAGATACTGAACTTACTTTTGAAATGATAGAATCTATATTTGGCAAATTAGTTGCAAGCCAAGTAGAAGATTTAACTCGAATAAAAGAAAACAACAGAAAAATCAGCTCAGCAGAGGTGGTTGAATCTTTATGGCTTCAAAAGAAGTATGATGTATTGCTTATAAAGCAATTTGATAGGCTGCATAATATGCAGACTATTGGAGTCAAATCTCCTGATAAAATAAAAAAAATTACCAAAGAGACAATAGGGACTTTTATAGTTCTTGCAGCATACCTCGGTATAAGAAATATAGAAGAAGAATTACTTAGCTCATGTAAAACATTTAGTGAGAAGAATGAGGAAGATCATGGTTATATTTTTTCTCATATAAAGGATGTTCATTGATTTTCTCAAGCATTTCAAAATGACGGATAGCATATGTAAAAGCTATAGCAGTTGGAATCATAACAACTAGTACTACCCAGTTTCCAAAGATTTCAGAAAAATAAACAAGACCAAATGAAGTTATTACATATATAAAAGCTCGTGATAATGCATATGAGAATGTAGCATAAGTAAAACGTTTAAAAACAGGAAATCTTTTATAAAAAATTGATACAGCAGGGGTGCCCATAAACCCAAATACTACGATAATCACTTGTATTGCCATCATCTGGTATGAGGAAGTAAGATTATCTAGTAAGTAAGGACATATTGCTACAAAGACTAGAAATATAGCAAGCCTTACTTTGATGATTTTAAATGGATGTATTATATAGCTTAGGTAGGCTAATATAATCCAGCTAAATAATTGCATCATTGATACTAGGAAGTTTTGATGAATTATCTGTTCAGGAGTAAAATTAAAAGAATCTTTTAGAATATTTCCACAATACATGTAAGTAAAATAAAAACATACAGGCCAGGAACATTCTATAAAAAATAAGCAAAGAGCTGTTTTCTTGTTAACTTTTTCATTCCAGATTATGTTTTGTTTTAAAATATTTGGGTCATTATCAGTTTCAATAATGGCATTTCTAATTCTGCGTTTTGCATCAGCAAAATCTGGAGTTTCTCTAAGACGTGTTCTAGCAATAGCACCAATTACGGCAACTAAGGCGCCAAACCAAAATGCATTTCTCCAATTGAATCCAAAAGAAGTAACTAGAGACGCGATGCCAAGAGCGCATGTTCCTCCAAGGACTCCAAAAATAGCAATTGATGTTACAGCTGGGTATTGTATAGGAGGTTTAGTAATTTCAGTTATATAAAGATTTGCAGCAACTACTTCTCCCATGGATGACATTCCTTGAATAATTCTACAAGCAGTAACTATGTATGCTGCTGTAATCCCTATTTGTTCATAAGTTGGAAGAATCGCCATCGTAAGGCAAGATAAGGACATCATTGTTGTCGTTATAATAACAGTTGCTTTTCTTCCAATATTATCACCGATATATCCGAAAATAAGTGCTCCAAATGGCCTTAAAATATAAGAAGAGCAGAATGCAAAGGCAGTAAGAAGCGATTTTGTATGAGGATCAGTTTGAGGAAAGAAAAGTTCATTTAATAGAACTGACATATGTACATATAGCAATAGATCAAAATATTCAAGAAAAGTGCCTATAGATAATAAACCTATCGCTTCTTTTTGCCTTGGCTTTAAGGATGAGTATATTTCTGTATTTGGCATTATAAATTCCTATAATGAAATAAGTTAGAATTAATCATGAGTTAGTTTAGATAATTTTTTTCTTTTGTCTTTTTAAGTTCGTTATGGCTAAGCCATATATGATTTTGTTCTAAAATCTGGAAACGTAGTTTTTCTGTTTGTTCATCAATTACAGGTTTTTGCATTTTTGATACTGCAGTATAATGAATTCCATAATACTTAATATTTAGTTTAGAACACATTTTTTCTAGGGATTCTAGATTACTCAATTGATCATCTATAAATATTATTGATTTAGGGTAATATTTGTAGTGGTTTAAAATATATTCTAATATTTTTGCTTTATCAATCTGAGCTGTTAAAATCACTCCAGACTTTAGCATTGGAGTGCCGTCTTGTTCTTCTAGTTCTTTAATATACAAATCTTTGTTAATTGGAGAAAGAGTAGTAAAATCAAAGCCTAATTTTTGTAATTGCTTAATTCTCCAATCTTCTAATTTATCTATTACTCCAAATTTTCCAGTAAAGATTGATGAAAGAGCTATTGATGGAATTTTACGTTTCTGCAAATCTTTAAATATATGAGTGATTTCTGGATCTACTAATTGCCATTTTGCTTTAGATGAGGTAATCCCATATATGATTCTCATTTCTTCTTTAGAATGACGTGCCTTAATTTCTTTCCAAAGTTTTTTTCGATAAGGATGACGGCTGAGCGTGTATTCATCGGTTGGCATAATAAGTACATTATCTACATCAAAAATAACTAATGTATTTCTACCAGAGTGCTCATTAATTATATGCTTAAGTTGAGTTAGATTATGAGTTGTAGTTATATTTGCTTCTGTAGAATTGCTTGTTATAAAAAAACTCAATATCATCACAATAAATAATTTTATAAATTGCATAAAACCTATAGTTTATATAACTTTCATTACGATTTACACTACTCAAAAATTGGAATAAAAACTACAAATTACCAATAAATAAGCGCTTCAAATAGTTTTGTGTACCCAAATAGCGGAGAAAGTTTAGCAAGACAAAAATTCAGAGCTTAAAAAAACTGCTAAACTCTCTAGGGCAAACAACCAACGATTGTTTTATTTTCTAAGTTAGCACTTATAATTGTACTACGCAACTACAAAAAATAATAAGTACAACAGACTTTTTTTTAAGATGTTAAGTATAGATATTTATAATAATGTCTTATTCTATTAGTTAACCCGTCATTAGGAAATTCTCACTTTATTTTTTTCTACGAAGAAAATAACTTTTTAGGTTATATTCTTTGAATTTACTAGTTTTTAAAATAAAATAATAGGAACTATTAGACTTCTCCAGGGAGGCTCAAGCAATAACCAGACATTCTTATAGTTTTAATTAAAGATTCGCTTTTAGGCGTAACTGGGACCAACTAGCCTTTTCCACAAAATTGGGGCACTCTCAATTTATATATTACTAATATAGAATTTGATTTTAGTCGGATAAGGCCTAGTACTCCAATAAATCATTAATATCAATGATACGGTAAAAATATCCGGACTCTGCTAAGCTATGCGTTACCCCGCCAAACTGAATCAAAACTGGACAAAGTCCAAGGCCTCGCGGGACATTAAGGGCTTTTGACTTGGCTTCAATAGATTCTATAACTTCCGAACCTATTTCTCTGCGCGAAAATTTAATCTCACAAAGATATAAGTTCCTTGAACGTGTTTGGATAAGGTAATCTATCTGACAGCCTTTATGAGTTTTAGTTGCTTTCTGGTAGTATGGACTTGAGGCTACAATCTCACCTGCTTTTGCACCAATAGCCTTCATTAAGAGCTCGTTGTTGTTAAGTAAAAGATTTTCTACCTGCAGCCCCATAACCCCGCTCCATCCAGGCATATTATCTAAAGC
Source organism: uncultured Rickettsia sp. (assembly GCA_964409695.1). GTDB lineage: Bacteria > Pseudomonadota > Alphaproteobacteria > Rickettsiales > Rickettsiaceae > JABDAD01. The sequence goes on from CAYPDX010000023.1 coordinate 20,691, forward strand.
AATTTCGCTATTGTATGTATAACCAGATGCCTTACGCGTAACTATATATTTGAGATAAAAACGCAAATAATTATCTCGAAGTCTGTAAATGACTTGCCTCAAAGGCTTTTCAGATTTAAATGACCAACTAACATGTTCATCAACAAAGCCGCTTATCACAAGGTTCTTCATATAATTACTCATAGTACCGGAGTTGCCATATTCCGTTTCTATTTTAAGCTGCTGCAAGGTCTTCATGCCAGCAGATAATTTATCAAGAATATTTGTATATATGCCGCTCTTTTTTTCGAATAGATCATGAAAAATATAGTTATATTCGTTATGGAATATTCCACTGTGATCCAGAAAAAGTCTAGCTATATTACTATCTGCAGAAAACTGCGGATTGATTTGCTCAATATACCATGGGATACCTCCTGTAACAGATAGTATCTTTAGAATCTCATAATTTGATCCCTTAAATCCCAGTTTTTTAAGAAATATACAAGACTCGGGCAATGAAAGTTCTTTTAAATCTATTTTTTGAGATATACGTCCAAAAAGCGCTGTACTTTTAATTATATTCTCCTCTATCCAGGTCGAAACTGATCCGCAAAGTATAAGGGTAAGGCGAGGATATTTCTGTAGTGACATATCCCACCAATTTTTTAGTTTACTGATAAACAACGGATCCTTATGAGCCATCCAAGAAATTTCATCAAGCAGGATCACAGTTGGTAGCTCGGTCAGCTGCTCGGTGATGTTATCAAAAGCATCGCTCCAATCCAAAAAGGTCAAAGGTGGTATTTTAAAATGACTGTAAAACTGTTTTGCAAAGGCATCACGTTGATCTTGTGCAGAAGACCCTTCTGTTGGAGCAAGTCCAGTGAAAGAAAGAAATATTTGTTTTTTACCAAACTCTGCAGCTAACCTGCTCTTGCCGATTCTTCTCCTGCCGGTAATAGTTACGAGAATTGGTCTATTCATATAAGAAAGTGATCTCAGAGACTCTAACTCCTTTGAGCGCCCGATAAAATGTTGACCCATTGACTTCACTCCAAAATTAGATATTGATGATCAGCGCGAGACAAATCCAACGCATAACTCGCGCATGAACTATAAATATCATTTGTGCGCGAGTATGTAAAGTAGATTTTTGCGGCTTTGTTGCTTAAATATGAGAGATATGTTAGAACTCGAGTACAGTTAACAC
>CAYPDX010000024.1:0-20734 GCA_964409695.1 uncultured Rickettsia sp.
GCACTATATAGTGATTTTTTTAACAAACTTCTATTAGAAGATATAGGAACCTGTGGTGATATTACCACAGTCGCCTTAGCGAATGAAGATATGTTAATAGATTTCAAGGTAATTGCGAAGGAGAATCTTAGACTCTGCGGGCTTGAAATTGCTAAATGGTATTTTACGACAAATAATGTAAATATAACAAATTCAAAATTAAGAGATGGCGACCATCTTAACGCTGGTGAAATAATATTACAAGGGCGTGGCAAAGCGCATAAAATACTCATTTTAGAAAGAACCGTCCTAAACATAATGCAACATCTTTCTGGAGTTGCCACGACAACATCATTGTATGTTGATCAAGTAAAACATACGAAGGCAAAAATAACAGATACGCGTAAAACTCTTCCTGGATTAAGGTTTTTACAAAAATACGCCGTGAGAATTGGAGGTGGGCACAACCACAGAACAACCTTAGATAGCGCTATACTGATAAAAGATAACCATATTGCTGCTGTAGGTGGTGTTTCTGAGGCTTTAAGGCTAGCAAAAATAGCATCCCCTCATTTCTCCAGGATAATTTTAGAATGTGATACTATTGATCAATTTAAAGAAGCAATATTTTACGGCGTTGATAATGTGATACTTGATAATATGGATATTGACCAACTTAGAGAATGCGTAACACTTAATAAAAATAATATAATACTTGAAGCCTCAGGTGGAGTTAATTTACAAACTGTAAAATCAATAGCTGAAACGGGTGTTGACTATATATCAGTTGGCGCTATCACTCATTCCGTAAAATCTGTAGACATAAGCCTAGACGTATAAATGACCGAAGAAAAACCTACATTCAAGGAAGCAAAAGCATTATATCAAGAAATTTCAGAGCAAATTAAGGTAAATAATAAACTCTACTATGAAGAAGACTCTCCTGCAATTTCTGATGCTGAGTATGACCAACTAACACAAACTTGTGCTAAATTACTTGAATTATACCCTGAGCTTGCTGAAAATAGCATTATTAATAAAATAGGAGGCAAAGCGTCTCAAAAATTCAAAAAAGTTAAGCACAAACTTCCAATGCTTTCTCTTGCTAATATTTTTGAAAAAGAAGAAATACCAACTTTCATTGAAAGAATTCAAAAATATTTAAGAATTGATTATATTCCTGAAATTGTAGCTGAACTTAAAATTGATGGATTATCTTTTAGCGCAACGTTTATTTGTGGAAAATTATCAGTAGCAAGCACCAGAGGAGACGGCGAATATGGAGAAGATATTACGCAAAATATTCTAACAATAAAAAACTTCCCAACTCAAATAGATACAGATATAGAAGAGATAGAAGTCCGCGGTGAAATCTATATAGATAAAGCTGATTTTATTGCACTTAACGAGAACCAGACAAATTTAGGAAAACAAATTTTTGCAAACCCAAGAAATGCAGCTGCTGGTTCCCTAAGACAATTAGATAGTAAAATAACTTCAGAGCGGCCACTTAAATATTTTGTATATTCAATTGGCTATTCCTCAGGAAACTTTGCAAATAAACAATCTGATCTTCTGAGATTATTGAAGAAATTAAATTTTGAAACTTCTCCAAATATTGAAATATGCAGTTCGGAAAGTGAAATTTCCACTTATTATGATAAGATAATATCCATAAGAGAAGAGTTGCCTTTCGAAATAGATGGAGTCGTTTATAAAATAAATGATTTTGCATTATGCGACAGACTGGGATTTGTTGGGAAAGCACCAAGATTTGCGACAGCTCATAAATTTCCGGCCATGCTTGGAAAAACTAAATTAAATAAAATAATTATTCAAGTTGGTAGAACAGGCACACTTACACCAGTTGCGGTCCTTGAGCCTATTTCTATTGGAGGAGTTATTGTAAGTAGAGCAAGTCTTTATAATTTTGATGAGATTGAAAGAAAAGATATTCGTGAAAATGACACAGTAATCTTGCAAAGAGCCGGCGATGTAATACCAAAAATAATGGAAGTATGTTTAGATGAAAGAAAGCACGATGCTCAGAAATTTAATATTCCAACCCACTGTCCTTCTTGCTTAATGCCAGTAATACGAACAGACGGAGATGCAATAATCAGATGCGAAAACAGCCTATTTTGTAAAGCTCAAATAGCTGAAAGATTATCATATTTTGTTTCCAAACCATGCTTAAATATTGATAGTTTAGGAGCTAAACAAATTGAATTTCTTTTAAATAAAAAATATATTGAATCTCCGCAAGACATACTAAACCTACCTAATACTCCGAAATTAGATGAACTTGCCAAAGAAGAAGGCTGGGGAGTAACATCTGTCGAAAATTTAAAAAACAATATAAATAAAGCAAAAATAATTTCTCTTGATCGTCTGATCCTATCTCTCGGAATAAGAAATATAGGAGAAATAACAGCTAAATTACTTGCTAAAATTTATAAAACTCCTGATATGTTCTTGTTATCCATGGAGAAATTAGGACTTGGGGAAAATAGCATAAAAATGCAACTCGATGAAATAGACGGAATAGGTAAAACTATCGTAGAATCATTATGTAGCTTTTTTAAATATGAAAATAATGTCAATCTATTCAAAGATTTAATGAATCTACTTGATATTCAAGACTATACAGTAAATAATCATGGAATATTAACGGATAAAATAATAGTTTTTACAGGCACCCTGAATTTACAATCAAGAGCTGAAGCAAAAAATTTAGCTGAAAAACTTGGAGCAAAAGTTACGAATTCAGTAACAAGCAAAACTAATTTTTTAGTTGTTGGAGATAATCCAGGTAGTAAACTCAAAGAAGCTGAAAAGCATGGGGTTAAAATCCTCCAAGAAGATGAATGGGTTATAATGGCAAAGTAAAACGCAAAAAACTACTTATCTCCTTTTATTTATAACAATTCAAACGATTTTTATTGAGGCTTACTTGTCTTATACGTCATCCAAAACACCATCACCACACACTTGATGAGTGTCCAGTTTTCTTTCTGCTAAAACAACAAATTATTTAGTTTGTTAAAAAAAGACTGGATCCCGCATCAAGTACAAGATTACGAGTCTTTTTGACAAAGTCACAAAATGCAATCAACATTTTTGCTCTGTATGATAAAGTATACTAATCATGAAATTTATCTCTTTAACAACCATTTATTTCATAGAAAAATAAAATAGTAAATGTCACTTCAATTTATATGTGTTTATTGTTAATTAAACCCATAAAAAATTAGGTGTTTTTTTATGAATTACTATCCACAAAACCTGTGGATAACTTTGTTGATAAGTTGTGAAATCATACACTGAGCGCTGCATCTAAATTGAGATTCGCTCTCTTTGCTTATATTTTTACCAATCCTCTATAACCCTAATATCTAGGTCTGTTTACAGAAAGACTTGCAAAATTAAACTTATAATTTACTACTGAAGAAAGGCTTAACCAATTAACAGAAATTATCTGTGTATAAATTTAGCAAGCAAATATGCTGTCAATAGTAAAATTGTCTAGTAAAGAAGAATTATTTATGATATGGCATATAGTGGTAAAAATATAGATTCATGACAAGATATAAAGAAGATTTTGAAAAACACGTTTCATCCATCAAAGAAGAAGGAAGATTTAGAAAATTCCTAAACTTGTCGAGATTGGCTGGAAAGTTTCCATATGCCACATTAGAGAATAACAAACAAGAAGTTGTTATGTGGTGCATTAACGACTATTTAGGTATGGGTCAGAAGGAGTGCGTTATAGAAGCGGCAGTGGATTCGCTTAGATCTATGGGGTCTGGTGCAGGTGGAACAAGAAACATCGGTGGAAATAATTCAAAAATTGTTGAACTTGAAAATTTACTTTCAAAATTTCATAAAAAGGAAAGAGCTCTTGTTTTTACCTCAGGCTATGTAGCCAACGACACTACACTTTCTACGCTCGCTAAAATATTACCAAATCTGATTTTCTTCTCTGACGAAGAAAATCATGCTTCGATTATCCACGGAATAAGAAATTCACGCGCTGAAAAACATATATATAAGCACCTAGATATTGAATCCTTGAGAAAAGCTTTAAAATCAGTTGATATATCAAGGCCTAAAGTAATAGTATTTGAATCAATTTACTCAATGGACGGGCTTGAATCACCTATTGAAGAAATTTGCAAACTTGCAAAAGAATTTAACGCCCTCACCTATATAGATGAAGTACATACTGTTGGTCTATATGGTGACAATGGTTCTGGTATTGCGCGCCTTAGAGGATGCGCTGATAAAATAGATATTATCCAAGGCACACTTGGAAAGGCGATAGGAGTTATAGGGGGCTATATAGCAGCTTCTGACGAGATAATTGAAGCTATACGTCTAAGTGCGCCAGGCTTTATATTTACAACAGCAATTTCGCCATCGACTGCAGCTTCTGCTATTGAAAGTATTAAATATATAGAAAATAATTCAGAAGATAGAAAACTACAGAGTAAACGAGTAGCTTTACTTAAAAAAATGCTCAAAGAAGCAAATATTAAATTCATTGAAAATAATAGCCATATAGTCCCCATAATAATCGGGGATCCTATTCTTGTAAAAGAAGCTTCAGATATGCTACTCAATAAATATAATATTTTTGTACAACATATTAATTTTCCGACAGTACCAAAAGGAACAGAAAGGCTGAGGTTCACCCCAACTCCTTGCCATACTGAAGAAATGATATTTGAATTAGTGAAAGCTCTAACAGAAGTCTTTTTACAACTAAAAATTCAACAGAAAGAAATAGTGGCAGCCTAATGCTATCAATCCCCTTCCCTCATATAGACCCATATATAGTGAGATTCGGTGAACTTGGAGTAACTTGGTATTCACTTTCGTATATGTTTGGAATTGTTGTTGGCTGGCAATTTTGTATCTATATTGCAAATAAATTTAAATTGCCAATTACAACAAAACAAATAGATGACTTACTAACATGGGTTATTATTGGTGTTATAGTTGGCGGAAGGCTTGGAGAAGTAATATTTTATGATCCTGTATATTATATAGATAATCCTGCTGAAATTTTTAAAACATATAAGGGCGGAATGTCATTTCATGGAGGACTTGTTGGGGTTCTCATTGCTATTTATTCATTCTGCAAAAAAAACAAGCTCGAATTTTTTCTTATAGCCGATATGCTTGCCATATGCACTCCTCTTTGCATTATGCTTGGAAGAGTAGCAAATTTTATTAATGGCGAACTTTATGGCGAAATCACCACTATGAAATGGGGCGTAATATTTCCAGGAGCTGGAACAAGTCCACGGCATCCAAGCCAACTATACGAATCATTGACTGAAGGCATGTTTTTGTATGTTCTCTTATTATATCTAGCACTCCGTACAAATTCCCTTTCAAGACGTGGATTATTAGCTGGAATATTTTTGATAGTATATGCAATTGCAAGATTCCTATGCGAGTTTTTTAGAGTGCCAGACTTCGAAGCTTTCGGCTTAAGTTCAGGTCAATTATACTCATTACCAATGTTAGTTTTTGGCTTATATTTTATAAAAAGAGCATATGGAATTAAAACCACAAATCATAAAAATAATTAGGGATAAAGGCTATATAACCATTTCTGATTTTATGGGAATGGCTCTATCTACTTATAAAGACTCATATTATAGAAAAAAAAATCCTTTCGGCTCACAAGGCGATTTTATAACCTCACCTGAAATTTCACAAATGTTTGGCGAAATGATAGGTATATGGATATATAATCAGTGGGTCTTACTTGGTAAACCATCAAATCTCAATTTAGTTGAACTTGGCCCTGGACAAGGCGTTTTAATGAGAGACGCTTTGAAAGTGATTTTAAAGAGCGAAATGGCTGGGTGTTTTTCAGTTTTTATGCTTGATATTAATGAAGAATTAATTCTAAGACAAAAGGAAAATCTTCATTTCTTCGATAGAGTTAAATGGATAAAAAACATTTCAGACGTTCCAAACTCAATATCAATATTTGTTGCTAACGAATTTTTTGATGCTCTTCCAATATCACAATATATAAAAGAAAAACTTGAATGGAAGGAAGTAATCCTAAGAACCGCAGAGCATAAAAAAGAAATAATCTTTGATAAATTATCTCTCCATAATATTCAAAATGACCATTTTAAATATGAGCATAAGAATGCAAATGACGGAGCAATAATTGAAGAATCAATTGCTGCAACCATTTTTATAAAGGAACTTTCAAATCACTCTGAGAAATATGGTAGCATCTCCTTAATTATTGATTATGGATATGATGTTGTTTCAAAATCAAGAAAGCCAGAGCAGTATCACCCTACTCTACAAGCAATAAAACAACATCAATACACGCCATTATTAACTCATATTGGAGATGCTGACCTTTCAGCCCACGTTGATTTTAATCACTTAAAAAAAACAGCCTCAGCTTCTGGAGCTAGTAGCTTTGGAACAATGTCGCAACATGATTTTTTACAAAAGCTCGGCATAGAAATTCGTTTGCAAAAGCTAAAAGAAGCAAATCCCGAATTAAAACAAATTCTAGACTCCCAATATGATAGATTAATGTCTCGATCTCAAATGGGCGAGTTATTTAAGGCCATGTGCATAACAAAAAAAGGGGTACAGCCATTTTTGTTTGACTAGATAGGAGAGCTATAGCTCCGACTATTCGGAAGTGAATTACAGAAAAGTCTTCACTATTCTGCAAACTAATTCAAAATAGTCGACATGAAAAGAGCTCAAAAAGACATAATACTAAAAGATTTAGACAAGAAACTCGTACTTCTTGTTGGCCCAAGACAATGTGGTAAAACATGGTTAGCAAAGGATATTGCACGTTCTTTTGAGAATAGTCTTTACTTGAATTACGATCAGATATTTGACCGTAAAATTATAAATGATCAATCATGGCTCAATAATATAGATCTATTAATTTTAGATGAGCTTCATAAAATGCCTGGCTGGAAAAATTACCTTAAAGGCATATATGATACAAAGCCAGATTCAATGAGGATACTTGTAACTGGGAGCGCTAGACTTGACGTTTATGATAGACTCGGTGATTCATTGGCAGGTAGATATTTTCGCCATAGAATGTTACCAATATCCTTGTCTGAATTACGCAGCTCCTCTGAAAAACTAGATATTAACGGCCTAATTGATAGGAGTGGTTTTCCTGAACCATATTTAAGCAAAGACAACGTAAGCGCTGCAAGATGGCGTCTCCAATATATTGAAAGCTTATTGAGCACAGATATTTTTGAAATTGATAAAATTTATAATCTGAGAGCTATGAGAGTAGTTTTTGAATTACTTAGAACAAAAGTTGGCTCTCCTGTTTCATATTAGTCACTTGCAGAAGACGCTAATATTTCACCATCTACAGCAAAAAAATATATCCAAATTCTTGAAACATTATTTATTGTATTTATAGTAACTCCACACTCAAAAAATATAGCAAGAAGCTTACTTAAAGAACCAAAAATATATTTTTTTGATACAGCATTAGTTATAGGAGATGATGAAGCAAAATTTGAAAATTTCGTAGCCGTAAGCTTGCTCAAACATACTTATGGCAAAATTGATATTGAAGCATCAAATTACTCTCTTAATTATTTACGCACTAAAGACGGTGAAGAAGTAGATTTTGCGCTTATTAAGGAAGGTGAAATTGAGCAAATAATAGAAGCAAAATTATCAGATAAAAACATAAGCAAACCTCTCATAAATTTTCAAAAAAAATATAATCATAAAGCTATACAACTTGTGAAAAATTTACGTCACGAATATAAGTCTTTAAACACTTTAAACATAGTTGTTCGGGATGCAGAAAAGTTTCTTGTAAAATTATTTTTATAACTCGAGACTCCAGAGCCTTTAAATTAAAAGGCCCTGGAATATTCGTATTAAGACTCATTGTATGTATCTTGGAAAGATTCATAGCTTCGAACGAAACCTTCTTTTATTTCTTCCCACGCATTTTTGGTACTACCACTAAATTTTTCATACCAGTCCTTAACATCATTTCTTTTTTCTTTTAATTTAATTACACTTCTTGTCTTTGCCTCACGTATTGCGTCAGTCATACCATTTTTCTTATCAGCAATAGTATCCTCTAAAGCGTTAATACGATTATCAATATCTTCTACTACTTCTTTAGCTTTCTCTCTTGCGGCTTCTTTCTTCTCTATAGAATATAGTTTAATATCTTCTATAGCATGTTTTGATTTTTCAGATATTGCTCTTGTTAGTGTTACGTCTGCATGTGCGCTAGTTAAAGGTATTGCGAAACCAGCAGCACTTAAACAAAGTAATGTTAATATGAGTTTCTTTTTCATGGTCTCCTCCTAATCAAAATGTCTTTTAATTGATTTAACTTTATGCTTTATTTCTTCCCAAGCTAATTCTAGCTCAGTTTTAGCCTTTTCCCAAGCAGTGTCTCCAGCTTCTTTTAAATCTTTAAGTTTAGTTGAAGCGAGTTTTTGTCTTTCTTGCAAATCCTCCAACTCCTCGTTAGCTTTAATTTTAGCATCACCTTTTAGTTTTCCTAATTTGTCTTTGAAAATCTTCATTTCATCTTTCCATTCGTCCATTTGATGTTGAAGTTTTTCTCTATATGCATCTTTAGTACTCATAAAAACCTCCATAAATATGGTTTAAAAGTCACAAAATTTACATGAATGTAACATAGGTTTTAGCGTATGTAAGCAGAGATTAAACCTATGGTAGATTAGATAGTACAATCTTTAACCCGATAATTCAATGTTTTTTTCTAGTTAATTAAATATATGAGAAGATTATCGAATATCCTAAGTGACATAAATATTCTTGACTTAAAAAATCCGCAACATTACTATTAACTAGAAGCTTGTTATATATTTAGAGCTTTACAACCATACTACTGAGAGGATTATTATGAAAAAAATTAGATCACTTATTTTTTTACTAACAGCCTTATTCTTTAGTGCGAACGTTTATGCTGTTGCTGCTGAATCTTTCAGAGGTGACCAAGTGTTTAGTAGCAGAAATTTTGAGAAAGTGTCTGTTAACGGTAATACAGATTTTAAAAATGTTAAACTTGCCACAGCCTCAATATCAGGCAATGTTTTATTTGAAGACTTGGTGGTAAGAAGATCATTAGATGTTAAAGGTAACATCACAGGGTTTAAAGGTAATTTCCAAAAACTTCATGCGATTGGTAACGCTGACTTAATCGATGTAAGAGTGGAATACCTTGATATAACTGGCCCAACAGCAATTAAAAACTCGACAGTAAAGTCAATACATGTTGTTGGATCTTTAGAGGTAACTAATACTACCGTTGGTACAGTAAATGTCAATACTAGCTCTGTAATTTTACGCGACTCTAAGGCAAACTCGATAAGAGTAAAAAAAGATCCTAATATTGAACAAAAACTTGTTCTTAATAATTCTTCTGTTGGAGATGTTATTTTTGACTCAGGAAATGGCCAAATATACGTAATAGGTAACGCTGAAATAACAGGAAAAGTAACTGGTGCGACTATTATTAAAGAGTAGTGGCAAGTCTTAGACATTACAAAACAAGCAATTTTTGTAATTAAGTCTCTCTCGCCCCGCATTCAAATGTGGGGCTAGAGTTCCTTGGAAAGACACTATAGATTATTTTCCAAATTATAAACGGAGAATTACTTATGCCGTACAAAAACAACGAAGACCTGCCAGAATCAGTAATTCATGTTTTACCTAAGCATGCTCAGGATATATATCGCGAAGCTTTTAACCATGCTTGGACTGAGTATAAAGATCTAAACTCTAGGAGAGATGGAGCTTCACAAGAAGAAACTGCCCATAAAGTTGCATGGGCAGCCGTAAAGAAAAAATATCAAAAAATAAAAGAAAAATGGCAAGAAAAAACAGACTAATATTATTATTGATTTATCTATATTTTTTACAAAATTACTGACTATACCAAGCCCCAGACTAAATATCGGCTAATTTAAAAATGGGGCTTGGTATTACTTATTCTACTTTAGGAACATCTGCTGTAACGCCATCCATATCATTAAATATATCTTCCCAAGAACCAGTAGTAGCGGCCTTTGTATATTCTGTTACTCTATTTTCAAAGAAATTAGCATGTTCAACTCCGTTTAAAATCTCATCAAGCCAAGGCAAAGGATTAACCTCAACCATATAAATCTCCTTAAGACCAAGTTGCAACAATCTTCTATCGGCAATATATCTAATATATTTTTTAACATCTCTTGAAGTAAGCCCCTCAATACCACCTACTTCAAACGCAAGATCAATGAAAGCATCCTCAAAATGCACAATAGTTGCACAAGCCTCATATAGACTGCTTTTTAGTTGCTCAGACCATACTTCTGGATTTTCATGGCAAAATGTTTTAAATAGCTGGATGATAGAGTTTGTATGAAGAGTCTCATCTCTAACAGACCATGTAACAATCTGCCCCATACCCTTCATTTTATTGAATCTTGGAAAATTTAATAAAATAGCAAATGATGCAAAAAGCTGCAGCCCTTCAGTAAAAGCTCCAAACACAGCTAGAGTTATCGCTATATCTTCCTTGGTTTCCACGCCAAATTGCTTCATATAATCATACTTATCCTTCATTTCCTTATATTTAAGGAAAGCTTGATATTCAACCTCAGGAAGTCCAATAGTATCAAGTAAATGAGAATAAGCTGCTATATGAATTGTTTCCATATTAGAAAAAGCAGCTAGCATCATTTGAATTTCCGTTGGCTGAAAAACCCTTGAATAATGTCTCATATAACAATTATTCACTTCAATATCTGCTTGTGTAAAGAACCTAAAAATTTGCGTAAGCAAATGTTTCTCACCAGGTGAAAGATTATATTTCCAGTCTTTTATATCATCGGCAAGTGGAACTTCTTCTGGTAGCCAATGAATTTTTTGTTGAGTATGCCATGCCTCATAAGCCCATGGATATGAAAAAGGTTTATAAATTGACGTTGCATTTAATAGTGACATATAATCTCTCTTGTATTTATGTGTTTTGTTTATTATCGGTCTTCATCTCAATAATAGCTTTTAGATTCTTAACTTAAAAACGTTTTATACCATTTTTCAGATTAAATTAGACAATTGGTTTTTAAGGCGGAGCTGCGTAAGCGTATACTACTACATACGTGCGCAAAGCTGAGTTCTGCTAAAACCATTTGGATAATTTAAAAATAAAAATAGTATTTACTGGCAGGCTAGGCATTCATCATACTTAGACCCATCATCTTTTTTCGATTTATTTATTTCAACAAGTTCAACAGAATGAGACACTTTATCAGCTCTTTGAATCGATGTTGATCTAGCATAATACAAACTCTTTACGCCCTTTTTCCATGCTAAAAAATGTACATCATGCAAATATTTTTTACTGACATTACCAGGTAAGAAAATATTCAAAGATTGTGCCTGACATATTAGTGGTGTTCTATCTGCTGCGAGTTCTATAATCCATCTCTGATCTATCTCATAAGCAGTTTTGAATGTATCTTTTTCTAATTGACTCAAGAATGTTAAATGCTGCACAGATCCTTCATGAGTTGAAACAGATGACCAAACTTGATCATTATTAAACCCCTTACTTTCAAGCAATTTCTCTAAGTTCTTATTCTTTACTGTGAAAGAACCAGAAAGAGTTTTTTGCGTAAAACTATTTGCAGCATATGGTTCAATACCTGGTGAAGAATTACCAGCAATAATTGATATAGACGCGGTAGGAGCAATAGCAGTTTTATAGGAAAACCTTTGATTTATTCCGCATTCTGCTGCATCTGGACAAGGCCCCCTTTCTTCAGCTAGTATTTCAGAAGCTCTTGTTACTTCTAAATTAATATGCTCAAATATTTTCTTATTCCACACTTTAGACATAACAGATTCAATAGGAACATTTTGAGACTGAAAAAATGAGTGAAGGCCCATCACGCCTAAACCTACGCTTCTTTCTCTCATAGCTGAATATTTCGCGCGTTCCATTGTATCAGGAGCTGTATCAATAAAGTCTTGTAAAACATTATCAAGAAAGCGCATAACATCAGGAATAAAATCTTTATCATTTTGCCATTCTTCAAAATATTCAACATTAAGAGATGAAAGACAACATACTGCTGTACGTTCATTCCCTAAATGGTCAACACCAGTCGGCAATGTTATCTCGCTACATAGATTCGAGGTTTTTACCATTAAACCAAGTTTTTTATGATGCTTCGGAACAGCTTTATTCACAGCATCAATAAATAATAAGTATGGCTCACCAGTCTCAATTCTAGTGGTCAATAATTTAACCCATAAATCTCTAGCTCTTAAAGTATGGAGCACCTTACCGTCTAATGGGCTTTTTAAATCCCATTTTGCATCTTCTTCAACAGCTTTCATAAAAGCATCACTAACACACACACCATGGTGAATATTTAAAGCCTTACGATTTGGATCACCGCCTGTTGGCCTTCTTAAATCAATAAATTCTTCAATCTCTGGATGATCGACCGGAAGATAAACAGCTGAGCTCCCTCTTCTTAAAGAACCTTGTGAAATTGCAAGAGTCATAGAGTCTTGAACTTTTATAAAAGGAACTATCCCAGAAGTTTTACCATTGTCTCTAACTCTTTCATTAATAGACCTAACGTTACCCCAGTAACTTCCAATTCCACCGCCACGAGCTGCAAGCCAGACATTTTCTGTCCATAGTTTAACGATACCTTCGAGACTATCTGTTGTTTCATTCAAAAAACAAGATATAGGCATTCCTCGGTCTGTCCCTCCATTGCTAAGGACCGGAGTTGCAGGCATGAACCATAATTTACTTATATAATCATATAATCTTTGTGCATGTTCTTGGTCACTTGCATAAAAACCAGCAACTCTTGCAAATAAGTCCTGAAAATCCTCACCATCAAGTAAATATCTGTCTTTTAAAACAGCCTTACCAAATGCTGTAAGAAGAGAGTTTCTCTTTGAATCTTTTTTTACTTCGAATTTTTGATCTTTAGCTGCCATGATGTTTATTTTTCCTAATATTTGATTTTGGATTTGGTACTGGATAGAGCATAAGATTAGGCAAAAAGAATTACAACCATATAATTATACATTTTGTGTATAATTTCTATTTGACACACAACATCTTGTGGAAAGAATGTTTTCTTGATGGAGGAATAGGCCATAGAGAAGAGTGTTTTTTACTACTACGCTATTTGTAGTATTATGAAGAAAGATTATTATTTTAGGATATAATGCCAAGGTCCCAAATTAAATTGCTCAGTTGGGATTTGATTGGCGAGCGCCTGCAGCCTATTCTTCATAGGTGAAGCCGTGAGTTCCATGATAAATCACTTCTAAGCGGCTAATTTCGGACTTTGAATTAGCGTTTGTAGTCAAACTCATCTACCACATCCTCATCATGCTTTGCCATAATGTAGTTTCCTGCCCTGAATTGCTCTTTAATTCTAGCTACTTCATTCTCACCAATTCCTATTGCTTTTAAAACAGCTCCGCCAAGTTGTAATCCCGTTTCATAGTCTTCCGGAACAAGTATCGTAGCTCCAAGCTCATAAAGTTCAGATGAATGTCTTAGATCAGAAGTCCTTAGAATTATTGGAAGCTCAGGAAAATTCTTAGATATAGATTTAAGAGATTTTTTCTGTGTTACTGGATTACTAATCGCCACTATTACAGACAATGCTCTATCAGCACCTGCTGCAACAAGCATTTCAAGCTGAGAAATATCACCCTTAAATATAGGGAAACCATTCATGTCCTCTTCCTTAACAATATCAGAATTAATATCTATAACTATATAATTTACAGATTCGGCCTCAAGTACTCTTGCTACCATTTTCCCAACTCTGCCAAAGCCAGCTATAATAACGTGGTTATTTAAATCTCGCGCCCCTCTTTCGATCACTAGATTTGGGGCTTTTTCTGGATCATCATCTATCATAAATTCAATTTTACTCCCTATATAAGAGAGAAGAGGCGTCAAAGCCATAGAAAATGTTACTATTAAGAGTAATAAATTACCTGTTTCTTGGGATAAAATATGTTCAGACATCCCCAGCTTAAATAGGATGAAAGCAAACTCACCACCTTGTGACAACATAAGTCCAGCATGAATTGCCACTCCAGTATTAAAACGAAACAATATACATAAGCCTGTTATTATAAGAGTTTTGACTAGAATTAATGACATGGTAAACATGAGTATTGTCGAAATCTGCGAGTAAACCTCATTTAGATCTATCGTCATTCCAACTGACATAAAAAACAAACCAAGTAGCAAACCTTTAAACGGATATATACTTTCTTCTGCTTTTAACTGAAATTCAGTTTCTGCCACGAGAACTCCAGCAGTAAATGCACCCAGAGCTAGTGATAGCCCCATATATTCAGTTCCAAAAGCAGCAGCTAACGCTATTAGAAGCGTAGCTGCAATGAAGAGTTCATTACTGCTAGACTCATTTTCTGTAGAAATTAAACCAAAAACTGGTCTAAAGAACACTCTTCCTATAATAAAAATACTAATTAATGCAATTGCTGCTTTACCTATTGAAATTAGTATTTCAAGTGGAAGTGATGAAAGATTTTCCCCAGCAAGTTTGGGAATAATAACAAGAAGTGGAACTACTGCAAAATCTTGCAGTAATAATATTGCAAAAGAAATCCTACCAACTTGAGTAGACTGACTTCGTGTATCGTCTAATACTTGAAGTACAACAGCGGTCGACGATAGAGCGAGTCCTCCACCAATGATGACAGCAGCACTATTACCATCTCCATCAAACAAAGTTACTGCTCCAGCTACCATTACAGAGGTAATTATAACTTGAAGGGACCCAAGGCCAAATACATATTTTCTCATTGCCTTAAGCCTCTCTATGGAAAGCTCAAGACCAATCGCATATAGTAAGAACACAACTCCATACTCAGCAAGATTATGGATTTGATCATATACAACTATTTTAAGCCCATAATCGCCAATTATTGCCCCAGCAACAAAATAGCCAAGCACCGGGCTTAATTTTAGTTTCTTAAATGTAATTACAACAAATATCGCAACTGAAAGCAGTATGACGACACTCGGTAACATTCCAAATTGATCCATTCTATACTTATATTATTCATTGAATATAAGTTATACCAACTTTTGAATTTACTTGTCACCATATAAATTTTTTATTTTTCTGATACATATATCAAGTTGACGATAAAAGCTATTATAGCTATAACAACATTAGGTAGCAAGATGATGGCGGAAGCAATTCCGAGGAAAGTCCGGACTCCATAGCAAGATAGTGCTGGATAACACCCAGTGAGGGAAACCTCAAGGAAAGTGCCACAGAAAATATACCGCCTGCAAAGGTAAGGGTGAAATGGTGCGGTAAGAGCGCACCGCTTTTTTGGCGACAGAAAAGGCATGGTAAACCCCGCTAGGAGCAAGACCAAATAGGCGTATCGTTCCGAAAGGAGAAACATTGCTAGTTTAGATATGCGGGTAGGTTGCTTGACGCTAGTAGTAATACTGGCGCTAGACAAATCATCATCACTGATATAGCGTATATCAGACAGGATCCGGCTTATTGCTACCTAGTGATCTCTAAAATATAATGCGTATTCCCATCTTTATGTAAATCTTCTTCCTTAACAATCTTACAACCTAATTTATACTTCAGACATAATTCTTTTATACGTTCAATAATTCTCTTAGAAGAAGTAATAAAAATTCTACCTTCAGGGGATAATAACTCAAAACCTGTAGTAAGAATTGATATTATTAATTTATCACCCACATCATAAAATGAACGACTTAAAGGCTTTTTTTCATCCGAAATACCCTTGAATTCTTTGTCTGAAATACTATCCCAAGGAGCTCCAGAAAGAAGTACATCTATTTTATGTCGAAATTCTGGCAATAATACAGACACACCATCACCATGGAATATATCTATATCCTTGGTAAGATTATTTAGCTGCAAATTATCTTTAGCACATTTAATAGCATAATCGCTAATGTCGGTACCTACAACTGACTTTGCACCATTTTTTGCAGCTATTATACCAAGAGCAAAGCAACCAGAGCCAACATCAGCAATCACTTTATCTCTCAGTAAATTATTATCTATTAAAAATTGAGCGAACATTTCAGTCAATTTCCCAGGAGGGTAAGCATTGATACTATTTATAACAAAATCATTATCTAAAACCCTAACATAGTAGGGGACTTTTTTAGACAACATTTTTGTGATATGTTTTTCAGCATTTGCATTAACTTGAGCCATAGTTTTTTTATACCAACCAAACAAAGAAATATAAGGAAGAAAAAATTTTTAATAATTTTAATGTTTTTCCGAACCCTAACGAGCACTGCAATGAACTACTTCACATTGCTACCTCATAAAAATTATATAAACTAATAAACTAAAACCATAACTTTATTTGTAAACCATTTTTCTTTTTATTTCAATTACAACTAGAACGAGAGCTCCAGTAAAGAACTTAAGATCAGATGGAGCAAGACCAAAAGAAAGAGCGATGCCTTGTATTTGTTGATATATTAGAGCTCCAATAAGGGGAGCCAGCAACTGTTTGTTTATTGTGTCATTTCCAATAATAGATTCACCTATCATTAAAGCGGCAAGAGCATGAATAACAATCCCTACTCCCATTCCAACATCCATATAATTCTGTAGCTGAACCATCATAGCACCTGCAACACCGCTCAAAGAACATGCTATAAATAGACCGAATATTGTGTATTTACTGACAGATATTCCTTGTTTACTGGCAAAATCTTGATTCAACCCAACAGCTCGTAATTTTAATCCAAGTTGAGTATGAAGGAATAAAGAAAGTGACGCGATTATAATTGTTAAAACCAAAAGTAAAATTACAATATTAAAAAATATATCATTAGAACTAAATAATGACCCCGAATTAAATAGAGCTATATTTGGTTTTCCGATTACTCTGAGATTCACGCTATATGCCATAGTGCTTAAAATAGTTCCAGCAAGAAGAGAGTTCACTTTTAACTTTAGATGCACAAGACTTGTGCCAACTCCTATAATACCAGCGCCAATTGCAGCAAATAATATTGAAATAATAGGGTGAATGCCCGATACAAGTAAGCTTGCAGAAATTGCACCACCAAGCGGATAGGCCCCATCCGCCGTAAGATCAGAAAAATTAAGCAAACGAAGAGGTATCATTACTCCATAAGCAATTATGGATAAAATAAGCCCCTGCTGCAACCCGCTAAAAAATAGATCACAAATCATTTTCACCACCCATTAAACTCAGATCTTCATACACATGAAAAAGCTCAAGAAGTTTTGCAATTGTTAGAGAAGATTTTTCATTCCCTCTTACATCAAAAACTATTTGCCCCTTATGAATCATTATTAAACGATTCCCATATTTTATTGCCTCATCAAGCCTATGAGTTACCATAAAGCTTGTCAGCTTATTTTCTTGAATTGCGTTTACTGTATAATTCATGAGAATTTGCTGCATTTTTGGATCAAGAGCCGATGTATGTTCATCAAGTAATAATATCTTTGGGTGAGAACTTATTGCCATTATCGTAGCGATCATTTGCCTCTGACCTCCTGACAAATGCATAAGCTTAGTATTAATATAATCTTCAAGCCCTATACTAAGCTGACTTATTTCATTTATAATCTCATTGTGGAAATTTTTATAAAAACAAAAACCGGATTTTTTTGTTTTTATATTAGTAAGAGCCATATTTTCAAGCAATGTCATCTCAGGAATAGTACCCTTATTAACGTCTTGGAGAACGGATGCAATAAGATTGTTTCTATTCTTATTCGTAACATCCGAACCTTGAATCAATATATTTCCAATATCAATTTTATACTCTCCAGATATTAACTTCAGCAATGTAGATTTCCCTGAACCGTTGCTACCAACGATTATACAAAAATCCCCATCTTCTAATTCTAAATTCACTTGATTGATTGTAGGCTTGAAACAACCAGGAAATGATTTTGATATATTTCTAAGTTTTAACATTATCACTCCACAATTGTTAAATTTGTTGTGTTTAGTGGAATTGCCAAACCAATCTGATTTGCTATTTTTCTATTAATAAAACCTCGATGGTCTTTTTGTGCAGGATACAACGGACGAAGCTTTGAAACATCTACTCCACGCAAAATTTGTGCAACTAATTTTCCTGTATTTTCTCCAACTTTAATATAATCAACCCCAAAACTCGCTAGAACCATTCCATCAACAACAGCTCCTTCATCAACATTGATTATAGGTATCTCCATTTTATTACATTCTGAAGCGATTGCAGGGAGTGTAGGTTGAATCTGGCCACTTGTTCCTACATAAAGAAAGTCAATATTTCCTTTAAAATTTTGCATAGCAATAGGTATGTCTCTTGCTTGCATTACTGGAATAGATAGAAGTTTCATACCAGAGTTATCAGCAGCTTTTTGCATCATTTTTACTAAAGCTACATCATTAGCTTCTGATGGGGAATATAATAAACCTACTCTCTTTGCTTTTGGTAATAACTCTTTAGCAAATTCAAGCATGAGATTTAAATCCTGCCGGTCAGAACTACCTGTTATATTGCCATCAGGTGAATTACTATCCTTTATTAGCCCAGCCTCTACAGGATCTGTAATTACATTATAAACAATAGGAATATCAGTAATTGAACCCTTAGCATATTGAGCTATAGGTGTTGATATCACAACTATGACTTTTGGTTTTTTATTCTTAAACTTAGCAACCATCTGAGAAATCAAAGAATTGTCAAAGCTAATATCCGCGATTTCTAAATCTATTGTTTTACCATTAATAAATCCATCTCTTGTCAGTTCATCTTTTATACCTTTTATAGATGCATCAATTGATGAATGAGGTCCGTAATTAGCAATTGCTACAATAGGTAAATTGTGGATTTTATCATTTTTAAAAATAAAAATCATAAATGCAACGGCGATAATAATCGCAATATATATTTTATTCATAATAGGCTCCATCAAAAATTATAATTTATTATGTTTGTAAAATGACTATATAAAGTAAGATTATTAGCTGAATTGCCATGACAATGTAATTTGCACCTTTTTATAAAGCACATTAAATTTATTATTTTTGAAGAATTGATTTTGAGATGAATTTTGAACAGCCATGTTATTAATCTTAATATAGTTAAAAATGACAAAAGAATATTGCTAGCGTATTAACGTCAGCACCAACTCTTTCTTATCAAATTTACTATTAGATACATCACTATACCGTATTGATTTATGTTTATAGAATCGAATTATACCATTCCACCAAAAAAATATCAAGAATTATGTTCTACTTGTAATTTCTCTTCAAGTAGGTTGGTGGCATTATTTCCTTAATTATCCCCATAGTGACTCCACATGCGCAATATTTTATTCTTTTTTTAATTTCATCAACTTGGTAAAATAATCTATGTTGTAAATTAATCCTTCGTGAATATACGCCATTATATGGACCTATTAGTCTTTTAAATGGAAGAGGAGTTTGAAATGGATTAGTCTTTATAATATCTAATAACTGTTCTATTTTCTTTCTATAACTAGATCTATGGATTTTCTTATAATCAGAACAAGTATCCTTAGTATAAAATAAGGTAAAATTTTCTTCTGGCATAATTGTTAATCAAGCTTACTAATACAATCATCAAAAGATGTGTTTAAACCCTTCAAAATTGAATTACTTAGGGACTTATTCGATGCAACCAATAATGTTTCCCTTATATCTTCCCAATCTTCAAGAGATACTAAAACAGCTGTGCTAAGCACCTAATAATTTACTAAGAGAATGGTGTCATATCAAGTACTAGATATCAAAATTATAATTCTAAAGACCGATATATTTCTCAAATTTTCCTTTCTCATCTTTGTATTTATCAGCATCAGGAAGAGGATCTTTTTGCTTAGTAATAACAGGCCATTCTTTAGAAAGTTTTTTCCCTCTTTCTAACCAAATAAGAAGCTCGTCAGCTTCTGGCTTTATTGCATCTATTGGGCATTCAGGCTCGCAAACTCCACAATCAATACACTCGTCAGGATTTATAATAACCATCAATTCACCCTCGTGAAAGCAATCAACGGGGCAAACCTCAATACAGGTTGTGTACTTACATTTAACGCAAGAATCAGTTACGACGTAGGCCATATATTCTATTTAATAAAATTTCTATTCTAAGAGAGAGTAATATCAGAAATAATGAGAAATTTGCAAGAAACATTATAAGAAGAGGAACCAGCATTGAAGGATCAATTGCTGGCCCTCCAGATTTTATAATACTTGCAGGCTGATGCAGACTATACCATAGATCTACAGAAAATTTCACTATAGGAACATTTATTGTTCCTATAATAGCAATCACACAGGCTGGTTTTTCCATCTTTTGTATATTATAACTACCACCAGCTACAACCAAATAACTTACATAGAATAGGAATAATATGAGCATAGATGTAAGCCTTGCGTCCCAAACCCACCAAGTGCCCCATATAGGTTTACCCCATATCATTCCTGAGATTAGAGTAATAGTTGCAAAGCTTGCCCCTATTGGAGCCGCCGCCAAACTAATATACATACCGAAACTAGCTCGCCATACAAGGCACGCAGTACTTGCAAGCCCCATTATTACAAATATCATAAGACTCAACCAAGCAGATGGAACATGTATATACAT
>CAYPDX010000025.1:0-1608 GCA_964409695.1 uncultured Rickettsia sp.
TGAAGGCTTTTACTGAATTGGCAAATTGCTTTTCTGTCTCACCAGGAAAACCAATTATAAAATCTGATGATATAGCGATATCCGGCCTCGCAACAAGTAACTTATCTATAATCTCGAGATATTCTTCGCGCGAATGTTTCCTATTCATTGCTTTTAGAATCTTATTAGACCCTGATTGAATAGGTAAATGTAAGAAAGGCATGAGTTTTTGCGATTCACCATGAATATTGATAAGATCATCATTCATATCAACTGGATGAGAGGTAATATATCTAATCCTCTCAAGCGCTGGGATTTTTTCAAGCACCCTTATTAAACCAGCTAAATTAACAATATTACCTTCAGCGTCTTTACCATGATATGCATTAACATTCTGCCCAAGCAAAGTAACTTCCTTTGCTCCTTTTGTAACTACTTGCAAAACTTCTCTATATACTTGCTCAAGAGGCCTAGAAAACTCAGCGCCACGAGTATATGGCACAACGCAGAATGAACAAAATTTATCGCACCCTTCTTGAACGGAAACAAAACTACTTGTCCTAATATCTCCTATTTCCTCTGGAAGCTTGTCAAATTTTGCCTCTTCAACAAAATCTAGATCTATAAGATGATTTTCATTTCTATGAATTTTAGCAACAAGCTCTGGAAGACTATGATATGACTGTGGCCCAACTACAATATTAACATAAGGAGCTCTTTTAAAAATTTCTTCGCCTTCTGCTTGCCCTACGCACCCAGCAACCGCAAGCATAATTTTTTCCCCATAGCCACGACGGTCATTTATTTTTTTGATTTTACCAAGCTCTGAATACATTTTTTCAGATGCTTTTTCTCTAATATGACAAGTATTGATTATAGCAAGATCTGCATCTTCCATATTTTCCGTTGTCTCATACCCATGAGGGCTCATCAAATCCTGCATACGCTGAGAATCATATACATTCATCTGACAGCCATATGTTTTTATAAATAATTTTTTCTTCGCCATAAATTTATTCTAAATACATCTTAAAAATTTTGGGTTATTATATAGCATTAATCGATTAGAGAATACATAAAATTATGAATTGGTACGGAACATACACCTTATTTATACGAGAAGTTAGAAGATTCTTAAAAGTATATCATCAAACACTTATAGCCCCTGTGGTTTCGGCATTGATATTTCTATCTATCTTCACACTCGCGCTTGGTGGAAGAGAGCATAAAATATATGATATCCCTTATATTGATTTTGCAGGTTATGGTCTAATTATAATGACTATTATACAAAATGCCTTCTCAAACAGCTCTTCCTCTTTAATTATGGCTAGAGTGCTAGGTTATATAAATGATATTCTAATGACTCCACTTGGTGGCATGGAAATAGTTTTATCCTATACACTTGGTGCTCTTGTTCGAGGCCTTATGGTAGGATTTTTACTTACTTTAGTTCTGTGGTTTATTATTGATTTTAGAATTCATTCCATTGGGCTTCTAGTTTTTTATGTATTTGGTGCATGTATATTACTTGCAAATCTTGGAATAATATCCTCAATTATAACAGATAATTTTGATCAAAACTCAGCAGTAACAAGCTATATTATAACCCCATTATCATTCCTATCA
>CAYPDX010000025.1:1618-18997 GCA_964409695.1 uncultured Rickettsia sp.
ATCAGGAACATTTTTTTCCATTCACCAACTTCCTGAATGGCTAAAAACAATAAATCTAGTAAATCCGTTTTTCTATATAATAGACGGATTTAGATATAGCTTAATTGGATTTTCAGATGGAAGTATAAATGTAGGTATCATAGTTTTAACCATAGCAAATACTATTATTATCACTCTAAATGTTGGAATTATTAATTCTGGATGGAAACTAAAACAGTAATTAAACTATGATAAGAAATGGTGGAGACGAAGGGAATCGAACCCCCGACCCTCTGCGTGCAAAGCAGATGCTCTACCCCTGAGCTACATCCCCACTTTATACCAGATTCGAAATTAATCGTATACTTGATATATAAACCGAGTTTGAGTTAAACACTCTTTTTCGGCCAATCTTATGCATGATGGTATAATATCTTTTAATTTACTAGTCAAGAAATAATTAGAAGTTTTAGGTACTTCTTGTCTAAAACTAAACTACTAAAAGAAAACACACAAAAATTTTATTATACCATCTTGTAAAAATTCACTTAGATACTATATCTCTCTTATCAATTTAATATAAAATAGGAATCAAACATATGGCTACAAAAGTTATTGGCATTGATTTAGGTACTACTAATTCATGCGTCGCAGTTATGGAAGGAAAAGAACCTAAAGTTATTGTAAATGCCGAAGGCATGAGAATAACTCCATCTATCGTTGCTTTTGCAGCTGGGGATGAAGTTTTAATTGGCGACCCAGCAAAAAGACAAGCTGTTATAAATCACAAAAATACAGTTCACGCTTCAAAGAGACTTATAGGTAGAAGATTTAACGACCCTAGAGTTAAGGAAGATCAAAAATTAGTATCTTATCAAATAGTTGAAGGTAGTAATGGAGACGCGTGGATTGAAATTAATGGACAAAAATATTCTCCAAGTCAAATGGGAGCGTATATCTTACAAAAAATGAAAGAAACTGCTGAAAATTACCTTGGTGAGAAGGTCACGCAAGCTGTAATAACAGTTCCAGCTTACTTTAATGATGCTCAAAGACAAGCGACAAAAGATGCAGGAAAAATTGCAGGTCTTGATGTACTTCGTATTATAAACGAACCTACAGCGGCAGCTCTTGCTTATGGCTTTGATAAATCAGGTAATAAAACAATTGCAGTATTTGACCTTGGAGGTGGTACTTTCGATATTTCTATCCTCGAAATTGGCGATGGTGTATTTGAAGTTAAATCAACAAATGGTGATACATTCTTAGGCGGTGAAGATTTTGATAATAGAGTTCTTGATTATTTAGTTGATGAATTCAAAAAGCAAAATGGTATTGATCTTAAAAATGATCCATTAGCTCTTCAAAGACTTAAGGAAGCTGCTGAAAAAGCAAAAAAAGAGCTTTCATCAGCTCAACAAACTGATATTAATCTTCCATATATTACGGCAGACGCATCAGGTCCTAAGCATTTAAACATTATTTTAACTAGATCTAAACTTGAAGCCCTTGTTGATGATCTCATCACAAGAACAATTGAACCATGCAAACAAGCTTTAAAAGACGCGGGGCTAAAAGCTTCTGATATTGAAGAAGTAGTTCTCGTTGGCGGCATGACTCGTATGCCTAAAGTTATTGAAAAAGTTAAAGAATTTTTTGGAAAAGAACCTAATAAGGCTGTAAACCCTGATGAAGTAGTGGCCCTTGGTGCTGCAATACAAGCAGGTGTTTTGCAAGGTGATGTAAAAGACATTTTACTACTTGACGTAACACCTCTTTCACTAGGTCTTGAAACTCTTGGCGGCGTATTTACAAAGCTTATTGAGAGAAATACCACAATTCCTACAAAAAAGAGTCAAACTTTCTCAACAGCAGATGATAACCAAACAGCGGTTACTATAAGAGTGTTCCAAGGCGAAAGAGAAATGGCAGCCTACAATAAACTTCTTGGACAATTTAATCTTGAGGGAATTCCACCATCTCCAAGAGGAATGCCTCAGATTGAAGTTACTTTCGATATTGATGCGAACGGAATTGTAAGTGTATCAGCAAAAGATAAAGCATCTGGTAAAGAACAAAAAGTTACGATTCAAGCATCAGGTGGCTTAAGCAAGGATGAGATTGAAAATATGATTAAAGAGGCTGAGACTCATTCAGCTGACGACAAAAAAAGAAAAGAAGTTATTGAGACTAGGAATAAAGCAGATGCTCTAATCCACTCAACAGAAAAAAGCTTGAAAGAATATGGCGATAAGCTTGATCAATCAGCTAAGCTTGAAATAGATGCAGCAATAACAGATCTAAAAAAAGCTCTTGAAGGTGAAGATTCAGAACTTATCGCTAAGAAGACTGAAGCACTAACAGAAGCTTCAATGAAAATTGGCCAAGTTATGTACGAAACTTCAAAAGCCGAAGCAGAGCAAGCGCAGGAGCCTCAACCAAGTGAGGCAAAAGATGCAGAATTTAAAGACGTATCTGATACTGAAAAATAAAATATTTCAATCAAAAGGATTCCTGCCTTACCTGGAGTCCTTTTTTAAATTAAATATAACAAACTAATACAAAGCTGATATGTCTAAGAAGGATTTTTATGAATTGCTTGGTGTAAGCAAGACTGCAAGCGCTGATGAAATTAAAAAAGCTTATAGAAAGCTTGCCATGAAGCATCACCCTGATACAAACAAGGATAATAGTGAAGCTGAAGCAAAATTCAAAGAGCTAACAGAGGCTTATGACGTTCTAAAAGATGAACAAAAGCGCGCTTCATATGATCGTTTTGGACACGCAGCATTCTCACAAAACCACGGACAACAGCAGGGTGGCTTTCATAGAGGTTTCCAAGGTGGAGATTTCTCTGATGTTTTTGGTGATTTCTTCAATGATGTTATGGGAGCAGGCGGTAGGAGGCAAAGACCAAGCGCCCAAACAAGAGGTTCAGACTTAAAGTATAATCTAACAATAACTCTAGAAGAAGCTTTCGCTGGCGTAGAAAAAAATATTTCCTTCTCAGCCGCAACAAAATGCGAAGGATGTAACGGAAAAGGCAGCAAGGATCCAGACGGTGGTTCAAGTAATTGTTCAAATTGCCATGGGCATGGCGTCGTTAGGATGCAACATGGATTTTTTGCAGTTGAACAAACTTGTAATTATTGCCAAGGAACAGGGCAGCAAATCAAAAACCCATGTTCAAAATGTACAGGTACTGGAAGACATTCTGCAACAAAAACAGTAAATATCAATATTCCAGCAGGCGTTGAAAGCGGTAATAGGATAAGGTTCCCCGGAGAAGGCGAAGCAGGTGCACGCGGCGGCGCATCAGGTGACTTATACGTATTTGTTACAGTAACAAACCATGATGTTTTTAAAATAGAAGGATCTACAGTTCATTGTATGGTTCCTATATCATTTCCTATAGCTGCAATGGGAGGAGAAATAGAAGTCCCTACTATCGATGGTAGTAAGGTAATGTTAAAAATTCCAGCTGGCACTCAAAATAATGATAAATTAAAATTACGCGAAAAAGGCATGAGCAAAGTACGCTCAACCCATAGGGGCGACATGATAGCCCATATTTTTGTTGAAGTTCCAAAGCACCTATCTGCTAGACAGAAAGAATTACTAACTGAATTCACCAAAGAAATAGAGAATTCAAAAGAGCATAAAAACGAAAGTATTTTTAATAAAATGAAGAACCTATGGTCGGGAAAATAGCTCATCTAAAAAACATATAATAGCCATCACACGATTGAATCCTTATTAGTACTAGGGAATTAAGTACCAAGCAACATAGTTCCATCTACTGTATCAACATCAGGCATACTGTACTCTGTGATATAGAGAGGAAGAGACATTTCTCCACTCATATACAAAATATCATCCCACTCACAACCATATGACACAGGCGGAGCAAAACGCTCTTCTGTTGCAAGATTATTTGCCAAAATATACACTCGTAACTCAGGATTAATATTACTTAGATCGTCGCTAGAAGAAACCCAACCAGCTACTTTAGATTTAAAAATACTAGATAAATCGTTTGTGTTAACAAATTCTAAAAAACATGTATCTATACAAAACTCAAAAGGTCCCAAGCTTCTATCGTGGAAATGTTTTAAAAAAGTATTTTTCAATTGTGATGATAAATTATTTCTGCAGGCGAAATCTATTAATGGTTTTGTAAGATCACGAGCTTCTATAAATCCTTGCTCTATAAAGGTTGAAAGACCACTTACATTTTCTAGATCATCGCAATGTCTTATTAAATACCCGGCTATAATGATTAGCGCCTTTTTATATTCTGAGCTTCCACTTTTAGAATATTCTTCTAAAACTTCATTTAATTTGCCAATATGCAGGTAAACTGTAAAATTAGAATATCCCTCAGGAAAGCAATTTTCTTTGAAATAAACCTTATTAGTATCAACAGCAGTAGCTTCGCCTTCTACCTCTCCAAAGGTATCTACTCTTATTAAGTTACCATCTATAAATTGCGCAGGATAGAGTTTTTGCACATGAAAAACCTTAAAACACTCATCAAACTCTTTTTTATTTATAGTTATACTTATCATAAAGATATTAATTTAACTATTTTGAATCAGTGTAAATTAATTCTAACAATATGTCAATGAGCCAAATCAGCATCCCTATTAATGCGACGGTTTTTTGCTTTTCGACAACGGTTTATTCAACATTTTTCATCTTTAATATAAAGTCAGTCAAATTAGTTTTTTTACCACTCCAATAAAATAAATCATTTCATTTAGAAAGTTCGAATGAAGGTATTTGCTTCATTGGTAAAAAAATCTGTTCATAAAAAAAGTGGGCCCGCTGTTCCTGACCACGAGCATTAAAAAAATCAAAACCCACTTTTATAAGTGTCGCTCAAATTTTAAAAATTGAAAGGTTTAACAAAATCAAACCCGAGTTCTCTAAGTTTGCCTAATAATTCTACATCTAGACCTTTTTTAATAACATCATAGGCAGACTCATCCCTGATCTCATCACATATTTTATGATCAACACTTTTATAAATCTCTTGAAAAAAAGGGAGTAAAAGACTTTCATCGATTAAATAACAAAAAGCATCTTCTAATTAAGTTTATAGACGCTATGCAAGAGTCGAAAGAGCGCAGCTTATTCTTCATAAGTGAGCATCTTTCGATCTCGCAACAATCGCTTCTAGAAACTCAATCTCAGAGCTTTTAGAAGGATTTGCGGATTTTGTCGACGTAATATCCAGTCCCCGCAGGTATCAATCTACCAACAATCACATTTTCCTTCAGACCATGCAATTTATCAATCTTGCCTGCTACTGCTGCTTCTGTTAAAACACGTGTTGTTTCTTGGAAAGCTGCTGCTGAAATAAATGATCTTGTTTGCAATGAAGCTTTTGTTATACCTTGCAATACTGGCTGAGCTGAAGCTGGACTAAATCCTTCTTCTAAGGCTTTTGCATTAATTTCCTCAAATTCCATTCTGTCGATTTTTTCTCCTGTGAGTAATGTTGTCTCACCTGGATCTGTAATTTCAACTTTTTGTAGCATTTGACGAACAATAACTTCAATATGCTTATCATCGATTTTTACACCTTGCAAACGATATACTGCTTGAATTTCTTGAACCATATAGCGAGCAAGAGCTTCAACACCCATAACTCTTAGGATATCTTGCAATACTGGATTCCCATCAATTAACATATCGCCTTTTTTAACGTAGTCACCTTCATTAACAACAACATGCTTGCCTTTTGGTACCATAAATTCAATTGGAGTACTACCATCTGTTGGATGAATAACAATTCTTCTCTTAGATTTATAGTCTTTACCAAATTCAATTCTACCGTCAACTTCTGCAATCACTGCGTGATCTTGCGGACGCCTTGCTTCAACAAGCTCAGCAACCCTTGGAAGACCACCAGTAATATCACGAGTTTTTGATGATTCTCTCGGTATACGAGCGATAATATCACCAGCATTTACTTTTGAACCATCTTCAACGCTTAAAATAGCATTTACCGGTAAGTAGTATCTAGCTTCTAAGCCATTTGAAAGACATAGGCTCTCTCCTTTATCATCAACAAGATGGATACGAGGTCTTAGCTCTGCACCTCTAGCGCTTTGCTTAGACTCATTTACCACTTTACTTGTGATGCCAGTTGCGTCATCGGTAATATCTCTAGCAGATACACCATCTACAACATCTCTAAATGAGATTTTTCCTGATTTTTCTGTAATAATTGGAATTGTATATGGATCCCACTCGGCGATTTTTTGCCCTCTTTCTACAAGATCAGCATCATCAACAAGAAGTTTAGCACCGTAAGGAACTTTATGCCTTGCTTTTTCTTGCCCTTTTTCATCAAGAAGCAATATCTCACAAGAACGACTCATTACAATATGGTTATTACTTGAATCTATAACAACATTCCTATTTAGAACTTTAATTTTTGAAGCAGAGATTGCTTCTACAGAAGAAATTTCAGCTCCTCTTGTCGCTGCACCTCCAATATGGAAAGTTCTCATTGTAAGCTGCGTTCCTGGTTCACCAATCGATTGAGCAGCAATAACACCAACTGCTTCACCAACTGAAACTAAATCACCTGTTGCTAAGTCACGTCCATAACATTTAACACATATACCTTCTTTTAGTTTACATGTTAAAGCTGATCGTAATTTTACGGAATCAATTCCCGCTGTCTCAATTTTTTCAAGACTTGCTTCATCAATTAGACCGCCAGCAGCAACTATTAATTCACCAGTTACTGAGTGTTTAATATCATTTACAACATTTCTTCCAAGTATTTGCTCTGAAAGAGAGATAATAACCTCACCGCCATCAATGATAGGAGTAATAATTAACCCTTCTTCAGTACCGCAATCAAGATCTGTCACAATACAATCCTGAGCAGCATCAACAAGTCTTCTAGTTAAATAACCTGAGTTAGCTGTTTTAAGAGCTGTATCTGCAAGACCTTTACGCGCTCCGTGAGTAGAGTTAAAATACTCAAGAACAGTCAGTCCTTCTTTAAAGTTAGAAATAATTGGAGTTTCGATAATCTCGCCTGATGGTCTTGCCATCAAACCTCTCATACCAGCAAGCTGCTTAATCTGAGTTGGAGAACCTCTAGCACCAGAAACTGCCATCATGTAAATTGAATTTAACCTTGATTGGCCAGCTTCATTTTCTTTTTTAGGTTTAACTGTTGAAATTTCTTTCATCATATCTGTCGCGACTTTATCAGTACAACGAGACCATGAATCGATAACCTTGTTATATTTCTCACCAAATGTAATGAAACCATCTGAATATTGTTGCTCAAATTCCTTCACTTCAGAAACAGTCTCAGTAATATGCATACCTTTAGATTTTGGCACAATCATATCATCCATACCGAATGAAATACCAGAACGACATGCATATTTGAAACCAAGTTCCATCAACTTATCAGCAAAAATTACAGTCGCTTTTTGGCCACAATGCCTATATACAAGGTCAATAACAGAAGAGATATCTTTCTTAGTCATTGATTTATTCACAAATTTGAAGCCAACATTTTTATTTTTAGGTAATAATTCACCCAAAATCAATCTGCCTGGAGTTGTATCAACTATTGCTGTTATCATCTCATCTTCAGCATTAAGCATGTTAGTTCTGTATTTTATCTTTGTATGTAAAGTTACAGCATCATGGAATAAAGCATGATGAATCTCTGATATATCTTGTAATATCATCCCTTCGCCAGGTTCGCCATCAAGATCAACTGTAAGATAATATAGCCCTAGAACAATATCCTTATCTGGAACAATAATTGGACGACCATTAGCAGGGCTTAGGATGTTATTTGTAGACATCATAAGAACCCTAGCTTCTATCTGCGCTTCAATAGAAAGAGGTACGTGAACAGCCATCTGATCACCATCAAAGTCAGCATTAAATGCTGCGCAAACAAGAGGGTGAAGCTGTATCGCTTTACCTTCAATAAGTAATGGTTCAAACGCTTGAATACCAAGTCTGTGAAGAGTTGGTGCTCTGTTAAGGAGCACTGGATGCTCTCTAATTACTTCTTCTAAAATATCCCATACTTCTGGCTTTTCTGAATCTACCATTTTCTTAGCAGCTTTCAAAGTTGTTGCAAGACCGTATAATTCTAATTTTGCATATATAAATGGCTTAAATAATTCAAGAGCCATTTTTTTAGGAAGTCCACATTGATGAAGTTTAAGCTCTGGACCTACAACGATTACAGAACGACCTGAGTAGTCAACGCGTTTTCCAAGTAAGTTTTGGCGGAAACGACCTTGCTTTCCTTTTAACATATCACTTAGAGATTTAAATGGACGCTTATTGTTGTTTTTAACAACTCTTCCTCTTCTTCCATTATCAAATAATGCATCAACAGCTTCTTGAAGCATTCTTTTTTCATTGCGAACAATAATGTCTGGAGCTTTTAGCTCGATTAATCTACGAAGACGATTATTTCTATTAATTACACGTCTGTATAATTCATTCAAGTCAGATGTTGCGAATCTTCCGCCATCCAACATCACAAGAGGTCTAATCTCAGGAGGAATAACTGGAAGAACTGTCATAATCATCCATTCAGGACGATTTTGTGAACCTAGAAAATCTTCCACAAGTTTTAAACGCTTAACAATTTTTTTGCGCTTTGCCTCTGAATTTGTATCAGTAAGCTCTGCCCTTAATGATATTTGAAGAGCTGGTAAATCTAAGTCAGCAAGAAGTCTACCTACTGCTTCAGCGCCAATTAAAGCTTCAAAACTATCTTCACCATACTCATCTTGTGCCTTTTGAAATGCATCTTCTGACAGAGTATCACCCTTGTACATTGGCGTAAGCCCAGGATCTACAACGACATAAGATTCAAAATAAAGCACTTTTTCAAGCTCTTTAAGCTGCATATCAAGTAAAGTTCCAACTCTTGAAGGAAGAGATTTCAAGAACCAAATATGAGCTACAGGAGCTGCAAGCTCAATATGCCCCATACGTTCACGACGTACTCTTGAAGTTGTAACCTCAACACCGCATTTTTCACATACAATGCCACGATATTTCATTCTCTTATATTTACCGCATAAACATTCATAATCCTTTACAGGACCAAATATCCTAGCGCAGAACAAGCCTTCTTTTTCAGGCTTAAATGTTCTGTAATTTATAGTCTCAGGCTTAGTAACCTCACCATAGGACCATGAACGAATCTGCTCTGGACTTGCAACATTTATACGCAACATATCAAATTGTTGAACGCTACTTACTTGCCCATAAAAATTAATTGACTCTGCCATATCTTTTCTCCCTAAGCCTTACTTTCTTCTTTTATTTCTGGAACAACAACTTCATTCTCAAGCTGAATATTTAAACATAATGATCTAAATTCTTTGATCATCACATTAAATGATTCAGGTATTCCTGACTCGAAATTATTATCACCACGAACAATTGATTCATAAATTTTAATACGACCTGTTACATCATCAGACTTAACTGTAAGCATTTCCTGAAGCGTATAAGCTGCACCATAAGCTTGAAGCGCCCAACATTCCATCTCACCAAATCTTTGGCCACCAAAGTGAGATTTACCGCCTAAAGGCTGCTGAGTTACAAGACTATATGGCCCGATTGAACGAGCATGTATCTTATCATCAACAAGATGGTGAAGTTTCAGAAGATATTTATAACCTACTGTAACTTTACGTTCAAAATAATCTCCAGTTCTTCCATCTATCAATTTAACCTGGCCAGATGTATCCTGAGATGAAAGTTCAAGCATGTCCTTAACATCTTGAACCTTCGCACCATCAAACACTGGAGTAGCAAATCTTACACCATTTGAAAGAGTCTCACAGAATGTAAGAAGATCTTTTTTATTCATAGTTTTTATTTCAGAAGTAACTTTCTCATCGCCATCATAAATTTTAAGCGCAAAGTTTTTCACTTCCTCAATATCACCCTCCTCCTCTTTGTGAAGCCTGATCTTTTCAGCAATTTGCTTTCCAAGATTATGTCCAGCCCAACCAAGGTGAGTCTCTAAAATCTGCCCAATATTCATCCTAGATGGTAATCCAAGTGGATTTAGAACCACATCAATTACTGTCCCATCTTCTAAGAATGGCATATCTTCTTCTGGAAGAATACGAGAAATAACACCCTTGTTACCATGTCTTCCTGCCATTTTATCACCTGGCTGTAACTTATGCTTAGCTGCAATAAATACTTTCACAACTTTAAGAGCACCTTGTGGCAGATCATCACCACTTTGTAGTTTTTCAACTTTATGACTAAATGTTTTGTTTAAATTATCACGCGTTTCGTCATAGTTACGCTTGATTTGCTCAAATTCATTCATCACTTCAGCATTCTCAACCACAAGCTGCCAATATTGGCCCTTAGATAATTTAGCAAGTAATGCTTCATCAATTTTCTCGGCAACTTTTACTGATTTTGGTCCAGTAACAATTGTTTGGCCTAATAATAAGCTTTCAAGCTTCATGAATACAAAGCGTTCTATAATAGCTAGCTGATCATCTCTATCTTTTGCAAGTTTCTCAATTTGCTGATGTTCAATTGCAATAGCTCTTTCATCTTTTTCAACGCCTCTTCTTGAGAAGACGCGAACTTCTACAACAGTACCAGATACACCCGGAGGAACATGCAGAGATGAATCTCTAACATCTCCTGCTTTTTCACCAAAAATCGCTCTAAGCAATTTTTCTTCAGGTGTCATTGGTGATTCACTCTTTGGTGTGACTTTCCCAACTAATATATCACCTGGCTTAACTTCGGCACCCACATGTACAATTCCTACTTCATCAAGATGACGTAAGCTTTCTTCACTTACATTTGGAATATCTCTTGTGATTTCCTCAGGTCCTAAGCGAGTATCTCTAGCAATTACTTCAAATTCTTCAATATGAACCGATGTAAATACATCTCTCTTTGCAATTTTTTCCGAGATAAGGATTGAATCTTCAAAATTATATCCACTCCATGAAACAAAAGCTACTAGCACATTTCTACCAAGAGCTATCTCACCATTTTCAGTACTTGTTCCATCAGCTATTACATCACCTTTTTTAACCTCATCTCCAACGGAGACAAGTGGTTTTTGGTTAATACATGTATTATGGTTAGATCTTTGGAATTTCATCAAATTGAAAATATCAACTTCAGGAGCACCATCTTTTTTGTTCCCAAAAGTCCTAATCACAATACGAGTCGAATCAACTTGATCAACAATACCATCATGTAAAGCTACAACTGAAGCTCCGGAATCCTGCGCAACAACCTTCTCAATACCGGTTCCTACAACAGGAGCCTCACTTCTAAGAAGAGGAACTGCTTGACGTTGCATGTTTGAACCCATAAGAGCCCTGTTAGCATCATCGTTTTCAAGGAATGGAATCAATGAAGCAGCTACAGAAACTACCTGCATTGGTGTAACATCCATAAAATCAACTTCATTTGGTGGAACCATAATAAAGTCAGAATTATATCTACAATTTAGTAGATCATCAGTTAAGTTACTTTTTTTATCGCGGGCAACATTTGCCTGAGCGATTTTATATCTACTTTCTTCAATAGCTGATAAGTAAACGACTTCATCAGTAACATGACCTTCAATAACCTTGCGGTAAGGGCTTTCAATAAATCCATATTTATTTATTCTAGCAAATGTTGCTAGTGAATTTATTAAACCAATATTCTGCCCTTCTGGCGTTTCAATTGGACAAATACGACCATAGTGGGTTGTATGAACGTCACGAACTTCAAAACCAGCTCTTTCTCTACTAAGACCACCGGGTCCTAAAGCTGACAATCTCCTTTTATGTGTAACCTCGGATAATGGGTTAGTTTGATCCATAAATTGAGATAATTGAGATGAGCTAAAGAATTCTTTAACAACAGTTGAAAGAGATTTTGAGTTGACTAAATCATGAGGCATAACAGTGTCAATTGTGACAGAAGTCATACGCTCCACAATAGCTTTTTCCATACGAACTAGTCCAATACGGAATTGATTTTCAATAAGTTCTCCAACTGACCTAACTCTTCTATTTCCAAGGTGATCAATATCATCGATAGAATTTTTTCCATCTTTAAGCTCAACCATAGACTTAACAACATGCTTAATATCTTCTGCTGTTAAAACAGTTGTTTCCATAGGAATATCAATAGAAAGTCTTGAATTCATTTTTATTCGTCCTACTTCAGACAAATCATATCTTGCTTGATCAAAAAACAGACTGTCAAATAATTGTTTTCCAGCTTCCACTGTTGACGGCTCACCTGGTCTCAATACTCTGAATATATCCATTAAAGCTTGGTCTTGATCAGTATTTTTATCAGCAAAAACTGTATTTCTTATGTAAGAACCAATTTGAGAAGAAATATTCAGTAATTTTACTTCTTCTAGTGTAGATTCCTTAATAATTTCTATTACTTCTTTTGTAACTTCATCACCAATTCCAGCAAGCACTTCGCCAGTTGATGAATTAAGTAAATCACATGCTAAATATTTACCAAGGAGCTGGTCTTCAGTCACTTGTATCTCTTCTAAACCATCAGCAGCATATTTCTTAGCAATTCTTGGGGTGATTTTTTGACCTATTGCAAGTACAACTTCCTGATTTTTTGCATTTATCAAATCAAATGGTAATCTCTGAACCGAAAAAGATTCTGGAACAAATTTTGTTTTCCAGCCCTTCTTATTTTTTGAAAATGAAGTTGATTCATAGAAGAAATCATATATTTCTGGCGTTGTCATGCCGATTGCACGTAGCAATGTTGTTGCGTATAATTTACGTTTTCTATCAATACGGAAAAATAATAAATCCTTTGCATCAAACTCTAAATCAAGCCATGATCCACGATATGGGATTATTCTGGCTGCATATAGAAATTTTCCTGATGAATGAGTTTTTCCTTCATCGTGATCAAAAAATACACCAGGAGATCTATGCATCTGTGATACAACAACTCTCTCGGTTCCATTTATCACAAATGTACCATTTTTTGTCATAAGCGGAATATCGCCCATGTAAACTTCTTGCTCTTTAATGCCCCTTATTTCCCTTGCATTTGTATCTGGATCAATGTCCCATACAATCAATCTTAATGTAACTTTTAATGGAGAAGCAAAACTTACTCCTCTCTGACGACTTTCTTCAACATCATATTTTGGTTGATCAAATTCATATTTAACATAATCAAGTGTAGCTGAAGCAGAAGGATCCTGTATAGGAAAAATAGATTTAAAAACTGAATGAAGCCCTACATTTCTTCTTTTTTCTGCTGACACACTTATTTGCAAAAAACTATCATCATAAGATGATTTTTGTAACTCGAGCAAATTAGGTATAGACGCTACCATGTCTATTTTACCGAAATTTTTTCTTACTAAACTACGACTCGTTAAAGATTCTTTCATAGAAAACTACCTTATCAATTTTCAAACAAGAGTTTTGTATCATTACCTGGATAAATCAAGTAAATGATGATTTTAAAGTTCAGACTTACTTTCGAAATCAAGCTTACACCATTTCTCATACGTAACTTTATAGATTGCTACTACACATTTCAGGAATTGCATTATACCAAGTCCAAAATTAAATTTTCTATTCGATATTTGAATGTTAAAAGAAGAGAAATTCTCATTTTGGATTTTATTTTTTGTACAAATGCCTGATAATAATGACATAAAAAGCAATACGATTCACTTGCTAAAAAAAAACAAAAGTTAAAAATAATATTTATATTTTTTTTCAAATTATATCTGCAATGCATATGTTTAAATGGTGTAATACCAATGTAATTAAGCATGATAAGTGATTATTTGATATACTAGTTCGCGTATTATAAATACGTTACTTCATCGCGCCTAAGCTAAAATCGCAAAAACGGAAATTACACCCAAGAATCAATTAGTCAAATTTAATATGAATATGGTACAAAATTAAAAAAGCTGAAAAGTCCGAGCTCGCTTGAACTCAGACTTTTCTAAAAATCACAATTAAAATAATAATTATTTTAATTCTACTTTGCCACCTGCAGCTTCGATCTTAGCCTT
The DNA here is from genome assembly GCA_964409695.1 of uncultured Rickettsia sp. Taxonomy (GTDB): domain Bacteria; phylum Pseudomonadota; class Alphaproteobacteria; order Rickettsiales; family Rickettsiaceae; genus JABDAD01. The sequence goes on from CAYPDX010000025.1 coordinate 15,684, forward strand.
TAAAGACTCAGCTTCAGTTTTTGGAACAGATGCTTTCACAGTTTGTGGAGCACCGTCTACTAAATCTTTAGCTTCTTTTAAGCCAAGACCAGTAAGCTCACGCACAACTTTAATAACGTTGATTTTGTTATCACCACAATGGGTTAAAACAACATCAAAATCTGTTTTTTCTTCAACAACAGCAGCAGCTGCTGCAGGAGCCGCAGCTGCTGGTGCAGCAGCGCTTACGCCCCAATGTTCTTCAAGCATTTTTGAAAGTTCTGCAGCTTGTATAACTGTCAGTTTAGATAATTCGTCGACTAATTTTTGTAAAGCCATGATTATAACCTTTTTTTATTTTTAAATTATTTACTTGCGTACGCACAAAGAACTCTAGCCAATTGAGCAGCTGGAGCTTTAGCGATACCAATAATGTTTCTTGCTGGAGCTTGTAACACACCAACAATTTTTCCTCTTAACTCATTCATTGATGGAAGTTTAGACAATGTATTGATCACTTTATGATCAACAACATTCATATCTAAGATACCACCTATAATTTTTAGAGCCTCTTTTGTCTTTGCGTAATTTGCTATAACTTTTGCAGATCCAACTGGATCTTCTGAGTAAGAAATTCCCACAGGGCCCGTGAATAAGGAATCAGCACTCGCAATACCAACATTTTTTAGAGCTATTTTGGCCAAAGTATTTTTTATAACCTTGAAACCAGCATTTTTCTCATGTAGATCTTTACGTAATTTACTAATATCACTTACTGTTAGCCCATGATAATGCGTAATAATAACAGAGCTATTATTACGAAGTATTTCTTCTATCTCAGTTACAGCAGTTACTTTTTCAGAACGATACATATTTTCCTCTCAAAGCCTTTACTGAATAGTTGCAGAATCAAGCTTTAGTGAAGGTCCCATAGTAGAAGAAAGAAATACTTGCTTCATATATGTTCCTTTAGCTCCACTTGGCTTGGCTTTTTGGATCGCATCAAAAATTGCCTTCAAATTTGAAAACAAATCTTTGTCACTAAACGATAATTTTCCAATACCAGCATGTATGATACCAGCCTTCTCGACTCTAAACTCAACCTGACCGCTTTTTGCATTTTTAATTGCAGTAGCAATATCTGGTGTTACAGTTCCAAGTTTTGGATTTGGCATCAAACCTTTTGGTCCTAAAATTTTCGCTACTTGACCAACCGTTCCCATCATATCTGGAGTAGCTATACAAATATCAAAATTGATCTTACCATCTTTGATATCTTCTATAATCTCAACAGAACCGACTAAGTCAGCGCCAGCAGCTTTTGCAATGTCGTATTTGTCTTCTTTGCAAAATACAGCGACTCTAACCGCCTTTCCTGTTCCAGAAGGAAGAGTTATCATACCTCTTACCATTTGGTCTGAATGTCTTGGATCAACACCTAACTTAAAAACAACATCAAGTGTTTGGTCAAATTTAGTGAATGCAACACTTTTCAGCAACTTAATTGCTTCATCTGCAGCATATACTTTGGCCGGATCGAGTTTCTCTTTCACGGCTCTTAATTTTTTACCACCGGTAATTTTCAGCTGTTGCATATTATTCTCCTACCACTTCAATACCCATAGATTCTGCTGAACCCTTGATAATTCTGGCTCCAGCTTCAATATCATTTGCATTAAGATCAGCCATTTTAATTTTAGCTATCTCGCGACATTGATCCAGGGTAACCCTACCAACATAAGCCTCTTTCTTCGTAGCCGAAGTACCTTTTGCAATTTTTGCAAATTGTTTAAGGTAGTGACTTGCTGGAGGAGTTTTGGTAACGAATGTAAAACTCTTATCTTCAAACGCAGTGATAAGGACTGGAACAGGCGTTCCTACATCCATACTTTGCGTAGCAGCATTGAAAGCTTTACAAAACTCCATAATATTCAAACCACGCTGTCCTAAAGCAGGTCCAACCGGAGGGGAGGGATTTGCTTTACCGGCAGGTATAGTCAATTTAATATAGCCTAATACTTTTTTTGCCATGGTTTTTCCTTTAATAGTTGCTATGACCTATCGAACAATACATCCACAGGTCTATTTAGCTGTCATAGTTTATATCAATGGGAACTTCGTCGCTGATACCACACGTTAATGAAAGTATCTCGCTTCTAATCCCACATTCATCTATATTAACTATAGAAGCGCCAGTCTAAAACTCTAAATTCTTTCTACTTGATTGAAAGATAAATCTATTGGTGTCGCTCTTCCAAATATGGAAACAGCAACTCTTAATCTCATTTTTTCAGTATCTACTTCTTCAATCACACCAGTAAACGACTCAAATGGACCATCGATAACTTTAACGCTCTCACCGATGTCATAAATCTTTTTAGCCGCCATAATGGCTGGATTATTATTTATTTGATCTACAATTTTCTGAACTTCTGATTCAGAAACTGAAGATGGCCTAGAACCGCTACCTAAAAATCCACTTACTTTAGGAACTGATTTTACAAGATGCCATGCATCATCAGTAAGATTCATTTTTATTAGAATATAGCCTGGTAAGAATTTTTTCTCAGTACTAACATTCTTGCCCTTCTTTATTTCTGGAACCTCTACTACTGGTACTAGAATTTCCTCAAAATTAGCAGACATAGACTTTTTCTCAGCCTGTTCCAATATGGTCTGCTTAACTTTTTTTTCGGACCCCGACAAGGTATGTACAATGTACCACTTAAAACTCACAGCAACTCTCTAATAAAATTACTTACCGATTTTTAACAAAAACTGAATTACAGTATTTATACAGTAATCAATACCTAAACACACAATTCCAAAAACCAAAACAACGCCAACTACTATCAACGTTGAATTTATCAACTCCGTCTTTGACGGCCATGTTATCTTTCCAATCTCTTGTTTTACTTGATCGTAAAACTTAACTATTTCGTTTATTTTACTCATAATACAAAACCTGGTGGCAGGAGCGACAGGAATCGAACCCGCAACCTCCGGTTTTGGAGACCGGCGCTCTACCAATTGAGCTACACTCCTATCATAAATTGATAGAATAATCAAGGTTTAATTTAATCAACGTCCATTTCCCGCTTAAATAACGAAAAATAACAGACTAAATTTAATACATACATTGTTTTACAGCCTTCTTAAAAGTAAATTAGACACTTAAAAGAAAAATCCGTGAAAGCTATCTTTAAACCTAAGCTTTCACGGCCTTATAAAAATAAACTAATGTTTATGCCTTATAACAAGTCCAAATTTAGTTCTTAGTATTAAACTAAAATTTTAGCTACAACACCAGCGCCAACAGTTCTACCACCTTCACG
>CAYPDX010000026.1:0-18788 GCA_964409695.1 uncultured Rickettsia sp.
GTAATAGATCACTATGAGAATCCTAGAAATGTAGGCTCACTAGATAAAGAAAATCCAAATGTAGGAACCGGGCTTGTTGGAGCTCCTGCTTGCGGTGATGTTATGAAATTACAAATTTTAGTTAGTGATGATGGCGTTATTGAAGAAGCAAAATTTAAAACATTTGGTTGTGGCTCTGCTATTGCTTCGAGTTCTCTTGTAACTGAGTGGATAAAAGGAAAAACTGTTGATGAAGCAGCTACAATAAAGAATACTGAAATAGCAGAGGAGCTTTCTTTACCACCTGTTAAAATCCATTGTTCATTACTTGCTGAGGATGCAATAAAAGCAGCAGTTCTAGATTATAAGGCTAAAAGAAAGAAAAGATAATTTTAAGATGGAAGCTATAATTAAAGAAAAAATTTCCAAAAAAACTCCGGTTACTATAACAGAGAATGCTATAGAAAGAGTGAAATATTTGCTTGATAAACGAGGAAAGGAATCTGTGGGAATTAGGGTGGGAGTGAAGTCTGGAGGTTGTTCAGGGTTTTCATATTTTGTTGAATATGCAGATGAAATTAGACCATTTGAGGAAGTTATTAGTCAAGCTGGAGTAAATTTACTTATAGATCCAAAAGCAATGATGTATTTAATCGGTACAGAAATGGATTTTGTTGAAGAGAAATTTAAATCAGGTTTTGTCTTTAAAAATCCGAATGAGAAGGGGAAGTGTGGGTGTGGTGAATCATTCTCAGTATAGAAAAAATTAATAGTATAACATGAATTATTTTGAAATATTTGATATTGAGGAAAAATTTGAGATAGATAAAAATCTGCTTCAATATAGATATATTGAGCTACAAAGAAAGCACCACCCTGATATATCTGAAGCGGACAAACTAAAGCAAATGCAATTTGTTACTGATTTGAATAATGGTTATCGAATACTTAAAGACGATTATTCAAGGGCCGCTTACTACTTAAAATTACGCAATATTGATATATTGTCAGAGAAGCAAAATAATATAAAAATCTCAAGTGAAATGCTAATTAATATACTTGAAAAAAGAGAGGAGCTGGAAGAGACTAGGTCTGAGGATCAATTGCTAAAAATGAAGTCTAATGAGCTCGCGCAGAGAGAAGAAAATTTGAGACTTATCTCTGAATGCCTTGAGAAAAATGAAATAGAAAGTGCAGCCATTTGTACTATGTTACTGAAGTATCAAGATAATTTGATTAGCGCAATAAATCAAAAAATAGAACAATGTTTATAGATATAACGGAACCAGAAAAAAAAGAAATCACTCGTGATAATAGTAAAATTATTGGGATTGATTTTGGCACAACAAATTCTTTAGTTGCATATTGCGATGAGAATGGAGCAAGGATTATCCCTGATGCATCAGGTAAGTTATATCTTCCAAGCATAGTCTCTTATGGGAGAGATAATATTTCTTCTGTTAAGCGATTATTTGGTAGAAGTTTTGAAGAAATTAAATCAGGAAATTTTGTATCAAATTTGTTAAAAACTAAAATAAAAAATTCAAATAATAATATTGTAATTTCAACTGAGAAGGGCGAAGTTTTTCCAGTTGAGGTTGCTTCTCAAATATTTAAACAACTTAAGTCTAATGCGGAAAACTATTTAAAAACTGAAGTGACAAAAGCGGTTGTAACAGTTCCTGCTTATTTTGATGATGCTTCTAAATCTATGATAAGAGATAGCGCAAGGCTTGCTGGGCTTGATATTGTACGTTTAGTTGCAGAACCAACTGCTGCAGCTTATGCTTATGGACTTGAAAATAGATCAGAGGGTAATTATTTAGTTTTTGATATTGGTGGTGGTACATTTGATGTATCAGTACTTTCTATGCGTATGGGGGCTTTTCAAGTTCTTGCAATAGGCGGTGACCCGCTGCTTGGTGGTGATGATATTGATATTGCCATAGGTACTTATTTAAAAAATAAGTATAATCTGTCAGTTCTACCAGCAAAAGAAGAAGAATTCTTGAAATTATGTCGTAAAATCAAAGAATCTGATGATGATTTTAATCGTCACACCGCACTCGATACGTGGTCTACTTTTCTTTTGGCCTTTCAGAAGGGGGATGACGATTTAAATGATATTAGATTATCTAAAGAAGAGTTTGAGGAATTAATATTATCTGTAATAAGACCATCCATATCAATTGCAAAGAAAACAGCAATAGCAAGTGGGGTTGAGAAATTTGATGGAATAATTTTAGTTGGTGGATCTACGCGCTTGAAGCTTATCAAAAAATTATTATTAGCTACCTTTCCTGGCGTTCCTATTAAAGAAGATATAGATCCTGATCAAGCAGTTGCAATTGGCGCTTCAATGCAAGGGTGGAATCTTTCTTCAAAAAAAGGTGATGTTTTAATTGATGCAGTTCCGCTTTCGTTAGGTATAGAGCTTATGGGTGGAGTGGTTGAAAAAATTATATCTCGAAACACGCCAATTCCAGCATCAGTAACTCAGGAATATACAAGTTACGCTGATAATCAAACAGGGTTTGATTTGCATATAGTGCAAGGTGATAGAGAAATGGCTGCGGATTGCCGTTCCCTAGCAAAGCTAAAAATTAAAGATATTCCGCCAATGATTGCTGGAAAAGCAATTTTAGAAGTTACTTTCACTGTTGATGCAGATGGATTACTTACAGTATCAGCTTTAGAAAAAAATACTAACGTAAAGCAAATTGTTGAAATTAAACCAACATATGGACTTTCTGATCAGAATCTATTAAATATGCTAAAAGAAGCTATGGATAATGCAGAGGTTGATTATAATAAAAGCAGAAAAGCTACAAAAATTATTGAAATAAATTCAATAGTTTCAAGGTTAAAGAGTCTTATAGAAAAAAATAAGCATATGCTTAAAGATGATGAATATAACTCTATTGAGGCACGGGTAAATAATATAGAATCTATCATTGATTCTGCTGAATATCAGCAATTATCAGATTCTTTAGAAGATTTAAAAAAGGAATCAGAATCTTTTGTAGAAAAATTTATTAGCGAAGAGATAGGCGCGTATTTAAAGGGGAAAAAAATAGATTAAATAGGGATAAAGATGGTAAAAATTACTTTCATAACAAATGATGGCGAAAAGGAAATTGAAGCGCAGGAAGGCCTGTCTATTTTAGAAATAGCTCATCAAAATAATATAGATTTAGAAGGTGCGTGCGAAGGATCGCTAGCATGTTCAACATGTCATGTAATAGTGGAAGATTCAGAATATTTTAAAAAATTGCCAGAAGCAGAAGAGGCAGAAGAAGATATGCTAGATTTAGCATTCGGATTAACGCCAACATCAAGACTTGGTTGCCAGCTCATGGTTACAAAGGATATTGAGGGAATTAAGTTACGCCTTCCAACAGCCACCCGCAACTTATAAAGCCATGAAATTGAGTTTCTAGAAGCAATTCTGCGTAAGTCGCTCTCCTCACATATGAAGAATAAGCTGCGCTCTTTCGACTCTTGAATCTCATCTATAAATCTCAATTTGATGGCTTTATGCACAGGGATGCGCTGCGCTACTCGACTTCGTTTCGCCTAGAAATCCCTCTCTATAAATCAGTTTTATCCATCAATACCAATTCTTTGAACTACTTTTCGTCAGTTGCTATTTTTTGAATTAAAATGACGGCGCGTGCGAAAGTATAACAAATTTTGATTGATATTTAATATATGTCATGATACAAAATATACAAAAAAAGGCTATTTGGATGAGCATAGAAAAATATGCAATAGTACCATACATTTCTGCAGAAGAAGCGGTTATGGGTTCTTTTAGAAAACCATTTGAGAGCTCCTTTAAAACTCAGTGGGCAGATTTAACTTTAACAGATTTTACAGATATATTCGGAGTTTCTCGGTTTCAAGCATCAATAAAGGATTTGAAGGTTAAAAATCCGCATTTTTATAGGGTTTCAAATGGAGGAAGCTCTTTCAAGATTCTCGGGAGTTTTCATGATCTACCTTTACATATATTTCCAGCAAAGATTCTCGAGCAAATTTTTACAGCTTCAGAATTAATAGTTGAATGTATCAGCGGAGAGGGGGCGTACTTTCATATGACTGATGTGGGAATTGTGCCTTCACTAGAGTTTGAAGTAGAAGATGTACTTTTAGAAGGGGTAGTTGAAAAAGGAGGGCAATCTTCCCTATCTGTACTATTTTCCGAATCATATCCAGAATGGCTTGAATCTCTTTCTATAAAATGCCAAAAATATGTAACGACCTTATTATTAATGTATGAATGTAATTGGAATGGGAACCTAGAAGATCCATTTGAAGTTGCTGATTATATCGCTTCTATATGTCAACAAGTGCTTTATCCTATGGATCAGGAAATAATTGATGTTTATAGAGGATACTTTACTGAAAGAAGAATTTTATGTTTGGAATTTCGTGGTGAGCAAGCAAATGAACTTTATTCTAAATCAGAAACGCAGTTATTAAGAGAATTTGAGGAATCAATAGATGAAATTCCTGACTTGCTTCCATCGCGTTTTCCACTGATTAACTCGTATATTAATGGAAGCTTTGAGGATGACAATGATCCTTTTGTAAAAGAAAGAAGTGAAATTTGGGTAAGAAGATTAGAATATTCATTATCTAATGGACCTCTAGAAGGCCCAATAATCTCTACTGGTGAAGATCATCTCTATGGACCACATGGCGTTCTTACATTATTCGCTCAAAGTGGGTGGACAGTAGAAAGGTACGATAACGAAGCTAATTTAACCGAAGCCAGTCTAGATCAGTTAATTGGTGAAGTTGTAGATAATAGCCTGTAATATTTTACACTAAAAACCATAAGGCCCTGAGTTTTATACCATCCAAGCAATCATAAATTTTAAATTTTTTGATAAATCAGGGGTCAAATAATTGTATTTAGCTTCCAAACATTACTATAATTTAATATATTAAATAGAGTATCTATTCTACCATTACCATATGGTTAAAGAATAGATACTCTTTCCTTTATTAAAAAAATAGCAAATTTATTTTTAAAATATTCTAACTTGCTGTTACTAGCTTACTTTCTTTTTCTTATGAATATCAGATGGTTAGACCGCAATATACGTTTTTTAACTTAGCTAAACAACCAAATATCGATATTTTTTCTGGTGCATTTTAAAAAAGTATGATAAATAAGTGCAATCCGCTTTCGGTAACTATTTAAATTAATTTATAAAAGGTCTAAAAATGGATGCAGTAGAGTCAAAAATAATTGAGATCATTGCTGAGTGTTTACGTATTGAAAAAGCTAAAATCACACCTCAATCTAGATTAGTAGAAGATCTTGGAGCTGATAGTCTTGACCAGGTCGAGATTGTTATGGCTATTGACGCTGCGTTCGGTTGCGATACAAGTGACGAAGAAGCTGCTAAAATTATTACAATTTCAGATGCGGTTGCATTTGTAAAACAAAAATCTACATCTTAATTTAAACCGCAATTTTCTGTAAATTTATTATAAATGTAGATTTAACATGACAAAAAGACGTGTAGTAATTACAGGAGTAGGTCTTATTACTCCTCTTGGACTTTCAGTAAAGGATACGTGGGATGGTATAATCGCAGGTAGATCTGGTATTTCTAAAATTACTCGTTTTGATGTCTCTAAATTTGCAACAAAAATCGCAGGAATGGTGAAGGATAAGGATGGAAATCCCTTCGTTGGCGAAAATTATATTGAGCCAAAAGATTTAAAAAAAATGGATAATTTTATCCAATATGGAATAGCAGCAGCTCAGGAAGCAATTACTGATAGTGGTTGGGTCGCGGATTCTGAACATAAACAAGATCGCACAGGTGTTTTGCTTGGTTCTGGCATTGGTGGTTTAGAAGCAATTGAAGTCGCAGCACTACAAATTCATACAGGGCAAAAAGTCAGCCCGTTTTTTATCCCATCCTGCATAATTAATCTTCTCTCAGGCCATGTTAGTTTGAAATATGGATTTAAAGGTCCAAATCACGCAGTTGTAACAGCCTGCGCTACTGGAGCTCATGCAATTGGAGATGCTTCTAGATTGATTAAATATGGCGATGCCGACGTTATGATTGCAGGTGGCGCAGAAGCTCCTGTAAATAATCTCGGTATTGCCGGATTCTCCTCTGTTCGCGCACTATCAACAAATAATGAAAATCCGGAGCAAGCTTCAAGACCATGGGATAAAGCAAGGGATGGATTTGTTTTAAGTGAAGGCGCAGGTGTAGTTGTGTTAGAGGAATACGAACATGCTATGAAGCGCGGTGCAAAAATTTACGCTGAAATTATTGGTTATGGTCTTGCAGGAGATGCTTATCATATTACCTCTACTCATCCTGATGGGGTTGGCGGTTTAAGCGCTATGAAAAGAGCATTAAATGATGCCTCGATTTCAGCAAAAGATATTGGATACATCAACGCTCATGGGACTTCAACTCAAATAGGTGATCCTTCTGAGTTGAGGGCTGTTCAAACTTTATTTTTGGAAGAAAATCCTGATGTTAAAATGTCTTCAACAAAATCCTCAATAGGGCATATGATAGGCGCTGCAGGTAGCGCTGAGACTATTTTTACAGCTCTTGCGCTAAAGCACCAAATTCTGCCTCCAACTTTGAATTTAGATGATCCTATGGATGAAGTAAGGATTGATCTTGTTGCAAATCGTGCAAAGAAGCATCAATTTGATTACGCTCTAACAAATTCCTTTGGATTCGGAGGGACTAACGTTTGTTTAGCGCTCAAGAAAATTTAAGAAAATTATTTAAAATTATAAAAACTTATCAAGTTTTTTTGCTAACTGCAGCGCTAGCTTTTATCTGTTCATTTTCAATTTACTTTACAATATCTATAAATCGTCCAAATAAATTAGTTGCGCCTGTAACCCTAATCATAAAGCCTGGTTATTCATCAATTAAAATTGCTTCAACTCTGCAAGAAAATAAGATTATAGATAGTAAATGGATGTTTTTGCTTTATGCGAAGACCGTAGCGCGTAAGAAAAAACTTGTAGCTGGAGAGTATGAGTTTTTACCAGGGCAAAATTTAAAGCAAATTATAAAAATAATTCGTAAAGGTGAGTCTATAGTTAGGAAAATTAAGATCCCAGAAGGTTATACTTCTGCTCAAATAATAGATTTACTATTAAAAGAGGATAGGCTAGTTGGCGAAATTCTAGAAGAAGTGAAAGAAGGCTCGTTATTTCCAGATACTTATTATTTTAAATATGGTGATTTAAGAAGCAAAATTCTAAGATTAATGAAAGAAAAAATGAGATATACATTAGATAGTCTCCTGCCAAAACTTGGCAAAAATAACTATATAGATAATGAGGAAAAGTTACTTACTCTGGCTTCAATTGTAGAAAAAGAAGCCGGAAATAATGAAGAAAAGCCTATTATTGCATCTATTTTTTTGAATAGGCTTAAAAAAAATATGATTTTACAGGCTGACCCTACGGTTATCTATGCTATAACAATGGGGAAGGCTGCCCTGGGAAGATTGTTAACTCGAAAAGATTTATCTTATGAATCGCAATATAATACATATCTAAATAAGGGCCTACCTCCAGGTCCTATAGCTTGTCCTGGGCTGAAATCGTTGCAAGCTGTTGTTAGTCCGGCCTTCACAAATTATCTATATTTTGTATCAGATGGAAAAGGTGGGCATAATTATTCAGCAAATCTTGGCTTACACAACGAATTTGTAAAAGTTTTAAGAGAAATTCAAAAAAACACACCTAGTAATTATAACTAGTTTTTTTGAATAAAAAATATCATAAGTCTTTGCTTTAAACATAAAATCGCTAATAATCATCTTGTAAATAACATCAGAAACTACCAATAACTCGAGAGTTAGTATGGCATTTAAACTTGTAGAAGGAAATTACAAACGAGCGATTGATGAAGAAACAAATTGTGAGTATGAACTTGATTATAGTAATAGCGACAGAAAATTATTAAGATATAAAGAAGGCGCCTCTGTAAGGCAGTTTGTTATTGATGATTATAGAAATGGTTCTTGTTCTCTATACATTCCAAGAGAGCTTGAAGATGAGGTATATTATAGTATGAAAGATGCATTAGTGGTTTTCGGATTTAAACATGAAATTAACTTTTCTTTTTGCGGAGAATAGACTATGTCGAAACAATCATCTTCTCCAGATACTCTTAACATTGAAACTACTTCACCAAGATCTAGTTCACCGTCTTATATTGGTTCACCAACAGGTATAACAGATTCTTTGCCAAGCATACTAGATCACCCAGATGTAATACATACGATAGAAAGCTCAAAATATTTTAAGTCAGATGGCTCTACTCATGCTTTTTGGGCTAATGACGTAGATAGGAACCCTGACGGTTCTGTTAAAACTCATCATGGGAGGGAGATGGCTTTGCATTTTCAAGCTTCTCATCCTAAAAAAAATGTACGTTTGATGCAAAATTACGAAGGAACAAATGGTATTTTTGTATTAGATGAATATGAGAAGAGAAAAGATGTTCCAAAACCAATAATTGATGCAGTAGGTGCATTTTCTTCGATATCATTTGCAAAAAATTCTGGAGAATCTGTTGTTACCTCAGTTAAAGGTGCGTCTATTTCGAGTTATTTTCGGACAGTAGAATTACCTGTAATTATGAGATGTGAACATATTTCTAAAATTCATAATATTTCGAGAGAAGATCCTGAAGGGGTAACTTATCCTAAAAAAGAAGCCTATCATGTGCTTCGTGATGAATGGCTTGAATCTAGTAAAAAGAGATTCTTAAATGTTGAGATTCCAGAAAAAACTGCATCAGAGGCACAAAAGGCTGTTTATAATTCAGCTTTAAAAGATTTTGCTTCTGAAATTGCAACTTCAAGATATTTAGCAAGAGATGGAAAACATCCTTTCGGACTTGATGAGCATGCCAAATATACTAAGGAAGATAAGGAGATAGAAAGAGAGAGGTGGAAAAAATGCCAAGATCTTGTAGAAGAGCTTAAAGTTACTCACCCTGATTTAGAAGCGGCGGTAAAAAAGGAATTTTACTCAAAGATGAGAAAAGATATGAAAAAACTAGTTAAAGAATATTCGGAAGCAATAAAAGCTGATGAAGCTCTAGCTAAAATAGGAAAAGGTCGACTTTCTCAAGTTCCAAGAGCTAGAAGAAAAGCAGTCGCGTTAGGTGGTGGTAGATAGGTTTGGTTTTATAATAAATTTACAAAAATAATCCTTATTCTTGTATTTTAGTAGAATTTACTTCGCCTAATGCAAAATATAACTTACCAATAGTACCATGCAAAAGAGCATTTGTGGGGGCTTTAAAAAGGTTAGAATGATTTAAAAATACTATACTATTGCTCAGTAATAGCTTAAGTGTCGCAGGATCTTTTTCTAACGATTTATCTATATAATTATCAAAAGAATAAGCTATAGATTGTAGCATCTCACTTATAGGTACGGTAGATGATTCGATTAAATAAGAAAGGCTTATGTTTTGAATCGTTTTATGGATTGCAATTCCTGGACCGAGCGTTGATCTAGTTTCGCTTGCAATAAGAAAATATTTCTTTAAATAATGAATAAAACTATCAACCAAAGCACTATTCTTATATTTATCAAGTATATCTCTAGGAATATCTTTCGAATCTAACATAGTAATCAATAATAACAAACTCTCAAAATCAGGATGAGTTTTGATAATATCATACAATGAAATGGTAATAATATTATAACGAGTTTTAAGATAATCTCCCTCCTCTTTTAAATCTTTTAAAAGATAATCCTGCATGAGATCAAATTTTCTGGTATCTTGCGTAAGCTTTTCTTGATAAAGATTTAATGGTAATTTTGTTGCTTTAATATAATTAGCGACAAGAGAGATATCCAGAGGAAATGGCGGGATTAATTCTAAGAACCTCTGTATTCCTTGTTCTGAATTAGATTGTAAAATATTGGCTTCCTTGGATGATAAAATCTTTGTAAATAATTCATATTTTTCTTTGTCGTTTAATTTTCCAAGATAAATATTGTGACTTACGTAATTATTATCTTTAGTATTGCTATTTCGAGTTGTAATAATAATTTTTCCCTTCCCCCAGGTGTTTGCATCTTGCGGAAAATATTTTTCTATAGAAGATAAATCCTCTACATTATCATAAATAAAAAACCATTTATTTGCTAATTTGAGCCTTTTCTTTACAAAATCAATAATCTTATCTTCTCTGTCTGCGGAATCTGAAATTTCTTGAATTTCATTAAGGGTTTTTTTGTCTTTTTCGTCTAGTACAAGATTTGTAGCTAAATTCTCAAATGAATTTTTGAATGATTCTTGTGTCTCAGCGTTGAATTCCCATATAATATCTGCTTTAGCTTGATCTCCATATAAACGTGCAATAGTAGTTTTTCCAGATCCTTCTACCCCGACAAGAGCTACGGTTTGAACGGCTTGTTTTCCTTCGATACTTTCTTTTATTTCCTTAAGAACGGAGGATCTCTTTAATAATAATGAATCTGATGGTAGAACAAGATCAGATTTTGTAGCTATATTAGATAGAATATTGGATTGTGGTACAAAACTATAGCAGACAAAAAATGATAAAATTATAAAGATAGAAATATAGATAATTTTTAAATATCTAACAAAAAAATTACTTTCTCTGTTTTGAGGCGCTGCATCCTCATTATATAATTGAATATTATCAATTTTCTGCACGTTATTGAGCTTATTTCTAAATTTAAGAATAGCATCAGGTAATAGATCATTCTGCGGTAATAATTTTTGCAATATATTCAAAAATAATAAGTAATAGCTTTTTTCGTATTCAATATTAATGTATCTAAGGTTTTTTTTATTTGAAATATAATGTTCTCTTCTGGAAGATCCAAGAAATATTATGTCTTTAAATTGGAAATTAATATCCTTGTCATTTGAAAGTTTTTCAATGTTTACTAAATAATGTTCTTCTTCCTTAATATCAGAAGGTAAAATAAAAATAACGTGCTTTATACTAGATATACTTTGCAATACCTTAATAGTATTAATAAAACCTTCTTGTATTTCTAATGTAGCTTTAGCACCTACAAGATTTAAGTGGGTTAATAAATTTTTTGCAAAAATATGCCCTTCATTAATAGTGCTTGCTATTATTAAAAATGAAAATCTTTCCTTATGGATTAGGCTGGAAAAATTATATAAAATTTTCTTAAATTCTAATGATAATAATAGACTCGAATAATATTCATGCATTATTTGAAATTTTCCTGACTCTTCTATGAATTTAATCAGATTTTGACGCATACCACTTTCAATTTTACGAGTGATATTATCTAAGTGCGCTCTAATTGTTTTAAAGCTCAAGTGAGGTTTCCCTGGGGTTGTAAGTAATTGAGCAATAGCTTTATCATTCTTACCATGTAAAACACATGCTATTACATCTATTTCTCGAGGAGTAAACTTGATTCCGTTAATAATGGAAAGATGTTGAGAGTAGATTTCAGAAGGAAAAAAACCTATAGATTTAATATTCATTAGAAATCTCATCTTCCAGTTAAATATATTCTGTTACAATGAGAGATATACTCTCCATGTAAAATATATCACATTAATATAATCCCATCTAGGCAATTCTAACATAATCGCAGACTTAGTACTTTTTCACCGATACACAATCAATTTTAATAGCTTTATGGTTACACAGAAAATTATTCTAAAACAAGAATTGGTATAGTGTATGGTTACAGATTCAAAAGATACAGAAAACAAGAAATATTATCACTATAATAATGTAGATATGTTCTTACAAAATTCTGAAAAATTTCCTCATAATGAATCTATAAATATTATAAAAGATGCATTATTATTTTTGATGAATAACTACCAAACTGAGACAGAGTTAAACTGTTCAAAGGATGAATTAATAACGATTGCTCGTAAAGTAAAATTATTACTCAAAGACTAAAAAGCTCGAGTTTCTTTTATTGATTCTTTGCTCTGACATTCATCCCACACTCTAAAAGCATTATAATGTCGTTTGTAAGGGTGTTTATATCATCTAGCGGTAATAAATAATCTGGCTCTGAAGCCACGATCATATGAATTTCGTTATGTTTAAATACTATAAATTGTCTGTGATTCTGGGATTTTAGAGTAGCGTGTCCTACATTTTCCTTTATTATTTCGACATTATTGAGCAACTGGTTTATTGCGTTATCAGTATAAATTTTATTAAATAAGGCGCTCTTATGAGTAACTACTTTACCATGAGACGTTACTCGAATTGCTATGAAATCTAAACAAAAATAATGCATGATTTCATCTAGAAGGATTTGCAAAATATTTATCTGTGAGCACACAAGAAAATTTGATAATAATTTGCAAATAAATTTTTTGTCTAGATACTGCTTTATACCCCATATACTCTGTTTATCAAATTTTCTTTTCAATTTGTAACAATGCCAACCCAAAATTAACACGAGAAAGCACAATAGAATTATTACAAAAAAAATAATATTATCTATAATCATCACACTTCCTACAACCTCAGGTTTAATTTGATGGCAAGTAATAATGTATATTGGGATAAAAGTCAAATTTAATAATACAAGAGGCGTCTGTATGAGATTAAAGATATGTACTTAAGCTTTAAGTGCTTGTACTACTCTCTATTTTTTGCTTTTTCAGCACTTATATAGTTATTAAAGAAAAAATCTATTGGCACACAAAGAAGTTTTGCAAAAATATATAATCTCCCGCAAGTAATCCTATTTTTGCCATTTTCATATTTTTGTATTTGTTGGACACTTACATTTGCAACTCTAGCAAGGTCATTTTGACTTAAACCTAATGCAATTCTTTTAGATTTTAGCTGTACACTTACATGCAAATCTACAATATTTGCTTCATCTGTGGATTCTTGTTCTTCTATCATTTTAGATCATATTAAAATGCAATCACAAGCATATATAGAATATTATTATACGAAATGTAAAGCCATAATTCATTGCGTATTATATATAATATCACTATTATAAGACTAGCTATTCATATTATTAAAAAAATAATTCAATAGCTAGTAAATTCAATTTATTAAAAAGGCAATTAGAAATAAAGTAAAATATCCGAAATACGCTAGTTGTAAAAATTTTTATTTCTTATATTTTCTCTAAAACCAAATATTTATGTGAAATGAAGCTTCAAGATTTTGATTATATTTTACCTTCTGAATTAATTGCTCAATACCCTTTAGAATCAAGAGATGATTGTAAATTACTTGTATTAAATGACAATGGAGAAATCACAGATTCTCATTTTTATGATCTACATAATTACCTGCAAGAAGGAGATTTACTAGTTTTAAACGATAGTAAAGTTGTAAAAGCAGCGCTTAACTTAAATAAAAATGGCAAAGATATCTATGTTATTTTAAATAAACAACTTACAAGCACAATTTGGACGGGATTTGCAAAACCAGGCAAAAAACTTGATATTGGAGATAATTTTGATTTTGATGGGAATCAAATAATTATTAAAAATAAATTTGAAGATGGGACGGTAGAATTTGAATTTGATCTTAAAACAGGATTTACAATTTTTGACTTTTTAAATATATACGGCTCTGTTCCATTGCCTCCATATATTCGAGAAGGAATTGCTGATTCATTCGATGAAGATACATATCAAACAATTTTTGCAGAGAATCAAGGATCTGTTGCTGCTCCAACTGCAGGATTACACTTTACTGATCACGTTTTTGTTCAGCTTAACAAAAAGAATATAGATTATTGCTTTGTAACTCTGCACGTTGGTGCTGGCACTTATATGGCTGTAAAATCGGAAAATTTAGATGAGCATAAAATGCATAGCGAATATGCTGAAATTTCTGAAGAGGCAGCAGGAAAAATAAATCAGGCAAAAAAAGAGGGAAGAAGAGTAATATCAGTAGGTACAACTTCTGCACGTGCCTTAGAAACAAGTGCTAGGGACGATGGGCTAGTGAAAGCTGGCGCATTTGAGACTGATATTTTTATAAAGCCTGGATTTAATTTTAAAATCATTGATGGTCTTATCACTAATTTTCATATTCCAAAATCTACTTTACTTATGCTTGTTTCAAGCTTTATTGGACATAAAAATATTATGAATGCTTATGCACACGCCATTGCAAATGAATATAGATTCTATAGCTATGGTGACGCGATGCTGCTAATTAAGAGAAAAAAATAAATGTCGTTAAAATTTGAGATATTTTCAAAACATAAGAAAGCCCGTAGAGGAGTTTTAAAAACTACCCACGGAGATATTAGAACTCCTGCTTTTATGCCAGTGGGTACGCGTGGTACAGTAAAAGGTCTTCTTCCAGAAGCGGTAGAGAAAACTGGAGCAGATATACTACTCGGTAATACTTACCATCTAATGTTAAAACCAGGGGCGGAAAGAGTTGCTTCCATTGGTGGCCTTCATAAAATGATGAATTGGAGCAAGCCAATACTCACAGATTCAGGCGGCTTTCAAGTAATGTCTCTATCTTCCTTGCGTAAAATTACAGAAGAAGGTGTGCTTTTTAATTCGCACATAGATGGTAGTAAACATATGCTTACACCAGAATCATCTATGAATATTCAATACCAGCTTGGAAGTGATATAACAATGGCATTTGATGAATGTTCATCATATCCAATAAGCCATCAGGATGCTAAAAAATCTATGGAGCTCACAAATAGATGGGCTGACAGATCTAGAACGGCATTTATTAAAAGAGATGGATATGGACAATTTGGTATAATTCAAGGAAGTACATATCCAGACCTTAGAAAAAAATCGGCCGAATATTTAACTGGAATAGATTTTGACGGATTCGCCATTGGTGGACTTGCTGTTGGAGAAGGTCAAGAAGTAATGTTTGATGTTTTAGACTATTGTCCTGATTTCTTGCCAGAGAATAAACCCAGATACTTAATGGGAGTAGGCAAACCGGATGATATTATAGGAGCTGTTCGGCGCGGAATTGACATGTTTGATTGCGTTATTCCAACTCGTTCGGGAAGAAATGGCCAGGCATTTACTAAAAATGGCACTCTTAATATTCGTAATAGCAAATATGCAGATGATAAAGACCCTATAGAGCTGGATTGCGAATGCACAGTATGTACAAATTATTCCAAAGCCTATATTCATCATTTAGTAAAAGTTGGTGAAATGCTTGGTGCTATCTTAATGACAACACATAATTTGACATATTACCAAAATTTGATGCAAAGAATTAGAAACTATATTGATGAGGGTAAAGATTTCGACTTCTCAGCTTAAATCAAATTCCAATAGAATGGCAATTTATATACATTGGCCTTTCTGCCTTAGCCTGTGCCCTTATTGTGACTTTAATTCTCATATAGCTTCCTCTGTAAATCATGGTGAATGGTCTGATTCATATTTAAAAGAACTTGAATATTACTTACCAATTATTCAAGGCAAAGAAATCTCATCTATATTTTTTGGCGGAGGCACTCCTTCCTTAATGAATCCAAAAACCGTCAATAATATTATTAATTTTCTATCTAAACATGCTTTGGTAGAAAGTAATATTGAAATATCGCTTGAGGCTAATCCAACTTCAGTTGAAGTCAAGAAGTTTCAAGAATTCCAAGAAGCGGGGATTAATAGATTAAGTCTTGGAATACAATCTTTAATTGATCCTGACTTAAAATTACTTGGCAGAAAACATAGTGCTCTTGAAGCTAAAAAAGCGCTTGAAATAGCACGTAAATATTTTCAAAATTATTCATTTGATTTAATATATTCGCGTCCAAATCAAACTGTTAAATTATGGGAAAAGGAACTAAAAGAAGCTTTATCGCTGGCTGGTCCTCACTTATCTCTCTATCAATTAACAATAGAAAAAGGGACCCCATTCTATAAAATGCATAAAGATGGAAATATTATATTACCGGATGAAGAAACCTCGGCAAATTTATATGATCTTACTAATGAGATCTTACTTGAGCATAATCTACATAGGTACGAAATCTCAAATTATGCTAAACCTACTTATGAGTGTAAACATAATCTCACATACTGGAATTATAATGAATATCTTGGTATAGGGCCAGGAGCTCACAGTAGAATTGGGGGACATGAAATGATGACTTTTCATAATCCATCCAAATGGCAAACAGAAATTTCTACTAATGATCATGCAATTCAAAAAAATACGAAACTATCGAAAGAAGAAGTCATCACGGAAATTATAATGATGATGCTAAGAACCTCTAAAGGTTTGAATACTGAAGATTTTCTTCAAAAAACAGGTGTGCAATTTCAAGATAGTTGTAACTCCGCTTACTTAAATTTACTTCTTGAAAAAAATATAATGATCTATTCTTCTGAATCTCGCTCATACTCACTTTCTTCAAGTGGTATGAATATCCATAGTTATATTGTTCCAAGGCTAATAAGAGATACACTTAATTTCTAAATTCATAATATAAAACGATTTAGACGGACTTAGTCAAGTTTTTATAGTAAACTCAAAAAAGCTATTTTGATAAATATTCAATGAAACATCCAATTCTATACTCATATTTTATATGGTTCATAGCCTCTTCTTTCTATGCATATCAGTATGTTCTGAAAATCATGCCAAACAATATGATACCGGAATTAATGAACCAATATAATATAGATTTAGCGATAATAGGGCAGTTCACTGGGTTATATTACATTGGATATGCAATAGTACAAATTCCTCTTGGATTTGTGCTAGATAGGTTTGGCCCACGTAAAGTACTTACAGTTTCTGTGCTACTTACCTCTATTGGTTTACTACCTATTATTTTCTCAAATAAGCTCATATATTTACTTATAGGAAGGCTAATTGTAGGTATTGGCTCTTCATCAGCGATTCTTGGTACACTAAAAATTATTACAATGAGATTCAGTGGTAATCAAGTTCCTAGAATGCTGGGATACTCAATTGCAATAAGTTTATTAGGGGCAATTTTTGGAAATAGTTTGCTTCAAATTTTATGTGAAAATTTTGGATATAAAATAGTTGTAGGCTTATTCGTTTTTAACGGTCTTATACTTGCATCGATTATGAATTTATTCATACCTGAAATAAAACGTTCAGAGAGGCTTACCTCAATTTCTGAAATCATCGATATTTTAACTACTAAAAAAATCCTATATCTAGCAATATTTGCAGGTTTACTTGTAGGGCCACTTGAATGTTTTGCATATATTTGGGGTGCAGAATTTCTTTCGAATGTATATAAAATTGATTTCAGTACATCCAGCTATCTTCCTACGCTAATATTTCTTGGAGTATGTGTAGGCTCACTTTTCATAACATTTATCGCTGAGAAAAATAGGAGCTATATAAAAACAACTGCAGAATCAGGTCTGTTTATGGCAATATTTTTTATAATATTAATGTCTACAAGACTTGAGCTGGATTTCTTAAAAATCATATTTTTCTTAATAGGCCTTGGCTCTTCTTATCAAGTCCTTATATTATACAAAGTAACAACCTATGTGCCAGAAAATGCCGCTGGCCTCTCTACTGCATACGCAAACTCTATAATTATGTTATTTGGTTACGGATTCCATAGTCTAATAGGATTTATAGTAAAGTCATATAGTATTTATGGGCAAGAAAAAGCATATATAATTGGTACATCTATCATGCCAATATCTTTATTTATAGGCTCTCTTGGGTTTATGTATTTTTCTTACAAAGAAGGCAATTAATAAGAAATATTAAAAGTTTGACTTTTGTTGAGGGTTGTATTAAAAGCATAATTCTAATTTAAAGTTGAAAATTATGTCCATAAGAAGCGAAGTAATTTATTCGACCGTGATCATATGTCTCTCATTGGTAATAATTAGTTTGATAGATATTTTATATAGAGCAAAGAGAGACTTTAAAATACAGAGCGTGCGTACCATTAACTTGTATCTTGATAAGAAGTTTCTATATAAATTATTATTAATGATTCGTGAATTCGATAAAATGAATGATTTGCGAATATTATTGGAAGAAATATTAGATTATTTCTGTTTGGATTTTGTTGCTCTATATATAAAAGATCAGGATAAAATATTTCACGTAAAAAGTATGGCAGTAAATAAGTTATACACAGAGAAAGATATGAAATTATTATTTAGTCATTCTAACTCAATAAATGAAGAATCTGGGTATAAAATGATAAAAATTGAGAATAAGAGACAGTTTATTGTGTTTAAAAATATGGAGATTTGTATGCTCATTATCTTAGAAGAAAAGCACAAATTATCGATAGAGGAAAAAGAGACTCTTGTAAATGAAGTTATGTTATTCTTAAATCTTGGAATAAATATCATGCGCTTTGCTAAAGCATGATAAAGTTATCCTATACTATGAAAATAATGCTTTAACCTTACTGGCTATATATACTAACTCGTCTTTGGAACAATTTAGGTCTATATTTTGATTCTCTCTTGGAAATAAATACAATAATGCATTCCTAATAATATATTTGGATTCATTAGAAGATAATTTTTCTGAATGCTGCACTATCATGTTAATATGGTGTTGATGGTAAGACAATTCTGACTGTATATTTTCCACGCTTGTAATTTGTTGATTTTTGAACAAAAAATACCAATATTTTATTTGCTTATTACGCGAGTATAAAGCTATTATAAGTATATAGATATAAGTCAAAGTCTTCTAAGTAAGTCAATTAGGCAAATAATACCTAGATGATATAATGCTATAGTAATTTAGGTTGAATTAGGCATAATTATTTGTTATTCTAAAATTAAAAA
>CAYPDX010000027.1:0-16441 GCA_964409695.1 uncultured Rickettsia sp.
TCGTACCTACGTTACAATGCGGCTTATCCCTCTTAAATACATCCTTTGACATAATACAATAACCCCTATTAAATAGTTAGCATTTGATAATTTTCAATCATAAACTCGACATTCTCCGGTGCATATCCGCCATATAATGGAGCGGGTGGCGGGAATC
Source organism: uncultured Rickettsia sp. (assembly GCA_964409695.1). Taxonomy (GTDB): domain Bacteria; phylum Pseudomonadota; class Alphaproteobacteria; order Rickettsiales; family Rickettsiaceae; genus JABDAD01. Next base: position 158 of record CAYPDX010000027.1, read on the forward strand.
GAACCCGCGTGGCCAGCTTGGAAGGCTGGAGCTCTACCATTGAGCTACACCCGCACTTAGTTTGGTGGTGGAGGGAGTAGGATTTGAACCTACGTACGCTTACGCGGGCAGATTTACAGTCTGCTGCCATTGACCACTCGGCCACCCCTCCGGCAGTAGAATCCAAATAATTCGCACCGATAATTCCAATGAAGGAAATAAATTGTTGTGTTTTTCTACAGTAGGCGCTAACTTTTGTCAAGCACAATTATCATTCGAACAGATAGAATATGAAAAAAAACACTACGGACAAAACTTACTACATATATGGCAAACACGCATGCGTTGCTGCTATTTCTAACAAGTCACGAATAATTCACAAAATTTTTGTAACAGAAGAAAATAAAAATCTAGTAGAAGATAATGATAATCATGAAATAATCATTTCAAACTCACGCGATATTTCTTTCTTACTTACTAGAGATGCGGTCCACCAAGGAATTGCAATTCTTGTTTCACCGCTACATAATAATCACTTAGAATCAGCAAGATTTTCTGATAACACAACTCTTGCTATCTTAGATCAAGTTACAGACCCTCATAATTTAGGCGCTATAATGAGAACTGCAGCCGCATTTGGCATAAGAGGTATAATAATTCCTTCAGATAATTCGCCAACTGAAGGACCAATAATAGCAAAAACTTCTTCTGGCGCATTAGAGACAATGCCAATCTACAGGGTGACCAATATATCATCCGCCATCAAATGGTTGAAAAAACAAAATTTCTGGGTGATAGGCCTTGATGGAGGCTCGGATACAATAATAAAAAGAGAATTATTCAAGGGAAAAACATGTATAGTTCTAGGCGCTGAAGGCAAAGGTATTAGGAGATTGACCAAAGAAAACTGCGATATAATAACTAAAATCCCAATTGATGTAAAAATGGAGAGCTTAAATGTTTCCAACGCGGCGTCAATTGCATTTTACGAAGCTTATCTTGCAAAACTTGATAATGGATGATAGATATTTGCGTAATAACAAAATAGCAGTAACCACATGCTTAAGAATACTGAAAACTCGTATGGCTCAATAACTAAGCTATTACACTGGGTAGTTGCGATAATGATTTTAAGCCTTTTATGCGCAGGCTATTACATGACAGACCTACCAAATTCACCAGATAAATTTGCGATATACGACATTCACAAAGAAACAGGCTTCCTTCTTTTAATAATAATGACAATAAGGGTTATTTGGAGATTAAAACAAATAGCACCGAACCTACCCGACTCAACACCACATTGGCAAAAAGTCGCTGCTAGTTTAAATATAAAAGTACTTTGTTTTTTAGGACTTGCTCAGCCTATTAGCGGTGTTTTAATGACTCTATACGGAGGACATGCAATAAATATCTTCGGCCTATTCATAATACCAGAACTCACTCTGAACAAAAAACTCTCATCATTAGCAAGAGAATTTCACGGAGCCTTTGCAGTTTTATTAATCACTGTAATTAGCTTACATATTTTAGCAGCTCTTTACCACCACTTCATCAAAAAGGATAACGTACTAAAAAGAATGTTATAGAAATCGAAACCAAGGTTTAAGACCCAAATTCACTCCACAATTTAGATAGAACTTCTAGCATGTAACTAATAGTTTCATACAAAAAAATCTACATTTAATCTTTTTTGAAAATAAGCAAATTTGCCCATTTACAAATAGATTTTATGCTCTTATAACTAATCAATTCACTTGAAATTTATATCGGTTTTTATGCTCTCAAGGCTTTTAGGGATGTTCTCCTCAAATATGGCTATCGACCTCGGTACAGCCAATACTCTTGTATATGTACAGGGGAAAGGCATCGTTCTAAACGAGCCTTCAGTTGTTGCTTTAATCAAAGAAAATGGCAATTATAAACCATATGCATTTGGCCATGAAGCCAAAATGATGCTTGGACGCACTCCTGCTGATATAGACGCAAAAAGACCTCTTAAAGACGGAGTAATTGCCGACTTTAAAAGCGCAGAAGAAATGATAAAACATTTTATCAGAACAGTGCACAATAGACGCTCATTTACAGGACCAATGATTGTAGTATGCGTGCCCTCTGGTTCGACGCCAGTTGAGAGAAGGGCAATACAAGAAGCGGCAGAAAGCGCTGGAGCAAGAGAAGTTTTTCTTATTGAGGAACCTATGGCAGCTGCGATAGGAGCTGGGCTTCCTGTAACAGAACCTACTGGCTCAATGATTGTTGATATTGGCGGCGGCACAACAGAAGTAGCAGTAATATCGCTTGGTGGCATCGTATATTCAAGGTCAGTAAGAGTTGGCGGAGATAAAATGGACGAAGCAATTATTTCGTACATAAGAAGAAATTTCAACCTTCTCATTGGCGAATCAACAGCTGAAAAAGTAAAAAAACAAGTTGGGACAGCGTTCATTCATCCAGATAAAGAGGGAAGAATGATGGAAATTAAAGGAAGAGATCTAATACATGGCATTCCAAAAGAAATGCTACTAAGCGAACATCAAATCGCTGAAAGTCTTATTGAGCCAGTAAGTCAGATTGTAGAAGCTGTAAAAATCGCTTTAGAATGCACGCCTCCTGAATTATCCTCTGATATAGTAGATAAAGGAATTGTGATGACTGGAGGTAGCTCACTTCTGAACAACCTAGATCACGTACTCCGCGAAGCAACAAAGCTTCCTGTTTTTGTTGCTGAACAAGCGCTTTCTTGCGTTGCTCTTGGTTCAGGGAAGGTACTTGATGATTACGCAAAATATAAACATGTTTTATTCAGGCAGGATTAAAAATGGCGATTCTAGAAAATCGTGTTCGCAAATATTCTACAAAACCTCGTACGAGGAATTTTATTAATGCGCAATTTTCTATAACTACTACAATAAATTTTCTAGCTATCACTTTTTCTCTAATATTTCTTATAAATTCTAATTTTCTTTCAATTGGTAAGCACCTTGTCGAAATAAACGGGACTACATATACAAAAATTATCAATCCGACAAAAAAATTCGTTGAAGCATCAATTGACACGATAGTAAATATTGCGAATTTTAATAATCTTCATATAGAGAATTTAAAACTCAAACTTGATAACAAAAAACTAACAAATGCCATATCTTCTTCAGCGCAAATTCGAATAGAAAACGCAAAATTGATGAAAGCTTTAAATATAGCAGATCCTGAAGCAACACAAAATCTAAAAGCCAAGCTTGTCTATCATAGTTCATCTGATTCTGACAGACTTGCGATTATAGGAGCTGGCAAAAACCATGGAGTAACAGATAATCAAATTGTTATATCCAATGGGTATTTAGTTGGAAGAATTGTTACTTCTGGAGATAATTACTCAAAAGTTACTCTAGCAAATACGTACAACGCAAGAATCCCTGTTAAAACAAGCAATTCAAGATTAAAAGCGATACTTGTAGGTAGCTCAGAGAATGGCGGTTATTTACTTCACCTACATAGCGCAGAAAAGCCAATTGAAGGTGAGTTGATTCTTACATCAGGCGATGGCAACTACTACCCAAAAGATATTCCAGTCGCGAAAGTAATAAAAGTCACAGATGAAAATACCTATGTACATATTTTCGGCGATCTTTCAAATATAGATCTTGTTGAGATAGTAAGTACCAAAGACTTCAAATAAATACCAACTCCTAAATTAGACAACGATTTTGTAGGATTCGTTATTGCTATATAGGTTCATAATTTCGATGAATAAAAGAGCTGAAATTATGAACCTATATAGCAATAACGATTAAAAACCTTACTCCGCATTAACAAAAGAAGCGCTGATCTTCTTTACAGACAAATAGCTAAAAGGAAATGAGCATAGATACAGCACAGCAAAAATAGGTAAAATAATCCAAGTATATAAAAATAGTGCAATTACTATTATAGCTGTAGAGAGCATAAGCAGCCAAAGATTATGCGGTAAAACCGAAATATCTTTCAATGAAATAGTAGGAATTCGACTCGCCATCAAAATCGCTATTACGCTTTGATATAAAGCTAAAAACAAAGGATGAGACCTAAAGGAAAATCCAAGATATTCACTTAAATCAAACTCACAAATTAATGGAAGCAAAGCAAGAATCCCTCCAGCTGGAGCAGGAATTCCAACAAAAAACCCTCTTAAAGCCTTATTCTCTTGCACAGAAATTGCCATTGTATTAAACCTTGCAAGCCTTAAAGCCATACAGGTTGAGAAGAATAGAATAGAGCCCCAAGAGATTAATTTGATACTATACTCATTAAATAGCCAGAGATAAGTAACAAGTACAGGCGCAACTCCAAAATTTATAAAATCGCATAATGAATCAAGTTCAGCACCAAAGACAGAGGTGGCATTCAGAAGCCTTGCTACTTTTCCATCAATACCATCTACTATTGCTGCAACTATAATACACAGAACTGCTTGCTCCCATTTTGCATCTAGAGCAAATCTAACAGAACTAAACCCAATACATAGCCCAACTATAGTTAGTATATTAGGAATTAGCTTCAGCACTCTTACTGGCTTATTTTGCCATATAAATTTCTTTGCTCTAGACAAAATCTACCTAATTTCAAAATTGATTGAAGTTTGCTTCTTCTCTAAAAGATCAGCAATAATAGTTTCTCCACCAATCATAGTCTGGCCTACTGCAACTTTGATACTAGTGTCTATTGGCAAATAAACATCCACCCGGCTTCCAAAACGAATAATACCAAATCTTTGTCCAGCCTTAACTGACATATTTTCTTCAAGCTCACAGACTATTCTTCTTGCTAATAAACCTGCTATTTGCACAAAAACAATTTTATGCCCAGTGTTTGTTTCCATCAATACAGATTGTCTTTCGTTATGTACGCTCGCTTTATCTAATGACGCATTAAAGAATTTACCAGGATGATAATGTAATGTCACAATCTTACCATCCGTAGGTATTCTATTTACATGAATATTAAATATATTTAGAAAAACGCTAACCCTTAGCATTTCTTTATCATCCAAACCTAATTCTGCTGGCGGCCTTTCATTGCTTATAGACTGAACAATGCCATCAGCCGGACTAACAACACAGCCTTTTATGTCAGGTACTACTCTTTCTGGATTTCTAAAAAAATATACACACCAAGCTGTAGCTATAAAACAAATCCAGCCTAGCGTCGCACTTGCTGATGAAAATAGAAAGGTAATAGCTGAAAATATAATAATGAAAATATGGCCTTCTTTATGAATTGCCTTTGTCCAATCTGGATAATTTTTAAACATTCTCTAATCCTAATTTCTGTTATTTATACAAATTACATAAACTAAAGCCACAAAATTCTTGACCTTTTTGATACAAGCTTTAGCCTAAGCAAAATAGACATTACTAAAAACTTGTTATTATTACAATGATTAACCAAACAGATGCACATATAAATTATCCAAAACTTGTAGATCAAGCAATGAGGGATATAGCGAAAAAAGTACTGAACAACCTTACAACACAAGGTATAAAGGGCGAACACTATTTTATGATTTCATTTATTACATCGAATAAAAATGTAAGACTTTCTTCGAGATTAAAAGAAAGATACCCTAATGAAATGACAATTGTACTGCAACATCAGTTTGAAGACCTAACAATAGACGAAGAAAAAATTGGCGTTAGACTTAGTTTTGATGGAATTAAAGAAATTGTAGAAGTGCCATTTGATGCATTTACTTCTTTTGTTGATCCTAGTGCAAATTTTGCTCTTCAATTTAATCCAGAATTCATTGATAAAGACGAAAGAGATAATATTATCAATATTGATAATATACCTAAAATATCTTACAGCAAAAAAGAGAATTCCAAGCATAAAGATTCAAAAATCTTAGTTTTAGATAATTTTAGAAAAAAATAAAACTTATCCATGCAAAAAACTAGAGTTCAAATATATACAGATGGTGCTTGCAGCGGAAATCCAGGCCCAGGCGGATGGGGTGCATATATGATCTATGGACCCAATATAAAAGAACTGTATGGCTATGATATTGACACAACAAATAATAAAATGGAAATGGTTGCTGCCATAGAATCTCTTTTATCCTTAAAAAGAGATTGTGACGTAGATTTATACACTGATAGTATATACCTTAAGAATGGTATGACGAAATGGCTGCCATCTTGGGTTGAAAATAACTGGCGCAAAAAACACAGCGGTAGTGTAAAAAACATTGAATTATGGCAAAAGTTGCACGAACTATCACAAAAGCATAATATAATATGGCACTGGGTGAAAGGTCACTCAAATAATGAAGGAAATAATAGAGCAGATAGTCTAGCGGTTAAAGCTCGAAAAATAGCGGAAGAATTGGCAAAATGTGTGTAGATAATTTTCTTATCAGAAATTTTTCGAGTTATGTAGGTAAAGATCAGTTTGGTAATGAGTATTATACTTCAGGCGCAAAGAGAAGAGTTGCATACAAAGGACTGAAGGAACCTTCAAAAGTTCCGCCAATGTGGCATGCTTGGCTACACTATTTAACCAACGACATCCCACATAATGAAGTAAGTGAAAACTATAGTTGGCAAAAACCTTATATCCCTAATTTAACTGGTACTAAGAGAGCATATAAGCCAACAAGAGATATTGTATCTTCAGATTATCAACCATGGAAGCCGAGTTAAAATCATGAAACAAAATTTATTGGAAACATTCATAGGATTCGTAGTTTTAGGAATCGCAGCTTTTTTCCTTATATATACATATAAATTACAAGATAAAGAAATCACGGAAGAATATAATCTTAGCTGCACATTTCAAAGTGTAGACGGCATCATTAAAGGAAGTGATGTAGATATTGGAGGAATAATAATTGGTAAAGTGGAAAGCTTAGTTCTTGACCCAGTTACTTATAATGCGATTTTAACACTTTCTATCGATAAAAAAGTTAAGATTCCAACAGATTCGAGAGCAGCGATAACTAGCACAGGATTTTTAGGTGGTAAATATGTTTCAATTACACCAGGTGGTGATGATACATATCTTGAGGATGGAGCCCAGATAAAATATACACAATCATCAATAAATCTAGAGTCTCTTATTGGAAAATTTATGTATTCCACGCCTCAAACAAACCAAAATAGCGCTACGACAACTTCGGCAAAGTAAAAATTTTACTTTAAAAATACTTCGGTTCATATAAAATTAACTTATAGCTATCTTCTATAAACCACAAAAGGAGATTAATATGGGTAATATGAATCAAGTTTCCCTCTGTAATACAATGCTTGTTGAGCCTGAAACTTACGCTTTTGAAGAGTTAAATGATACGCATGTAGATCTAGAAAATAGTATGGATAGGTTCATTTTGCTCTCAAAGATTGTCTTTGATGGAATTTTGATAATTGGAATATATCTACTGGATTTCGCTTAGTATCTATTCGTTAGAAGACTCTAATACCTTAATTCCATGAAGCTCTCTTCCTTCAAGCCACTCGAGAAAAGCCCCACCTCCTGTTGAAATATATGAAAAAGATGATAGAAGCCCAGCCGACTTAATTGCAGCTAAAGTATCACCTCCACCTGCTATTGAAATTTTATTATTATATTTTGTCGCAGAAGCTATTAGCCTTGCAATTTGTCTTGTTGATATATCAAATGGTTCTATTTCAAAGGCACCGACAGGCCCATTCCAAATTATTGTTGATGATTTTTCGATCAAGTCTCCTATTAAATCTAGCGTCTTTGGACCAATATCATATATTCCACCAGTGAAAGTCTCATTAATATTTACTATCTTTGAATCTGCATGAGTGTTCAAATATTCACTAACTATAAAATCTTTTGGTAATATGATCTCACACTGAGAATCCTTTGCCAATTCAAGTGTTTCTAATGATTCCAGCGAGAGATCAGCCTCATAAATAGAAGTGCCGATATAAATATTTTTAGCATGCAAGAAACTATTCGCCATTGCGCCACCTATAACTAGATAGTCTATTTTATTTATTAAAGTCTTTAAAAGCTGCAATTTTGTAGAAATTTTGGATCCACCAATAATTGCAAGAACAGGTTTTTTAGGATACTGTAGAATCTTTTCTATATTTGAAAGCTCTTCTACGAGTAAAAATCCAGCAGCTGATGGAAGTTTTTTAGCTATACCATATATTGATGCATGTTTCCTATGAGAACATGAGAATGTATCATTAACATATAAATCACCTAGCTCTAATAAGCGCGATACAAATTCAGGACTATTTTTTTCTTCTCCTTCATAGAATCGTAAATTCTCCAGAAGCATAATAGAACCCGCTTCCATTAAATTAGTTTTTGTCACTAGATTACTTGAAAAAATATCACTCGCGAATTTTACCTTCTTCCCAAGATATTTCTCAATTTCATCAGCGATTGGTGCTAAGCTAAGCTCCATCGAATATTTACCCTTTGGTCTACCAAGGTGAGATATGATAATAACTTTAGCGCCTCTATCTGAGAGATATTTGATAGTTTTGATTGATCTTTCGATTCTTGTGTAATCAGATATTTTTCCATCTTTTCTTGGAAGATTTAAGTCAATACGAACTAATACTCTTCTATTTACTACATCTAAATCTGTGATTTTCTTTAACATTAATTTCTCTGGTAAAGAAGTTTTGCAGCATCAATCATACGCTTTGAAAATGCCCACTCATTATCATACCAAGAAACTAATCTTACCATCTTAGAACCTATAACACATGTCTCATATGGATCAAAAATGGTGCTATATTCAGAATGGTTAAAATCTATTGAAACTAGCTCTGCTTCAGCTATTCCAAGTATATTTTTCATTGAGTTTTCACTAGCTTCCAAAATAGATGAATTTACTGATTCTTTAGTAACATCCGTGCTCAAATTAAAAACCATATCAAGCATAGACACATTTGGTACAGGAACTCTAACTGCTGATCCGAAGATTTTTCCATCCAGTTCTGGAATAACAAGTTTGAGAGCATTAGCAGCGCCAGTCTTTGTTGGAATCATTGATAGGGCAGCGGATCTTGTTCTTCTAATATCTTTGTGCGAATTATCCACAAGATTTTGATCACCAGTATAGGCATGTATTGTAGTTACATAACCAGTTTCAATTCCGAAATTATCATTTATCACTTTAGCTATTGGGGCAAGAGCATTTGTTGTACATGAACCTACAGATACTATTTTATAACTAGCATGTAGTGCATATTCATTTACTCCAATCACAATGGTTGCATCAGCATCAGTACAAGGAGCTGATACGAGAACTTTCCTAGCTCCAGCTTCAATATGGAGCTCCGCATCTTTTTTCTTATTAAATTTGCCGCTACATTCCAGCATAATATCAATATTTTTTGATGGAATTTCGCTTGGATTTCTATGAGAGTAAATAGGAATTTTTTTACTATCTACATGCAAAAACCCTGAGTCATATGAAAAATGGTGAGTAGCTCTCCCATGCACGGAATCATAATTCAAAAGATGAGCAACTGACTTTGGATCACCAGGTGTATTAACAAGCATCACCTCCACTCTATCGTCTTCAAGAGCTGCACGAAGTACTAACCTTCCTATTCTACCTAGACCATTAATTCCAATTTTTATCATCCAACCTTTCTATTATTTTATTTGCAATATTAGGAGCAGTTATTCCGAAGTAATTATAAATCTCATTGTGAGGTGCAGAAATTCCAAAATTTTCTACACCAAAAAACATACCATTATTTCCTATAATTCTTTCCCAGCCAAATTTAGCCGCCGCTTCTACAGCAACAACTAACCCACCATTATTCAATAATTTATCTTTATATTTCCTGTTTTGAGAAAGGAATAATTCAATAGATGGAGCTGAAATTACCCTAACTTTTAAGCCAGCTTTATTTAGGAGTCTTTTTGTATCAAGAGCTATATGGACTTCCGAACCAGTTGCCCAGATTGTTACATTAATAGTGCCGCTATTTGCTTCTATAATATAAGCACCTTTTTCAATATTTTTTTCTCTTACCTCTGAATGCCCTAGCTGAGGGACTGACTGACGTGTTAAAGCGAGCATAGAAGGAGATTTATTAGCTAAAATAAGCTTCATACATATATATACCTCAAGAGCATCAGCAGGCCTATATAAATCAAGGCCAGGCATAGCTCTAAGTGAGGCTAAATGCTCGACTGGTTGATGAGTTGGCCCATCTTCCCCTACTCCGATAGAATCATGTGTCATGATATAAATACATGGAAGCTGCATAATGGCTGAAAGCCTAATTGATGGTCTCATATAATCTGAAAAAACTAAAAAAGTGCCTCCAATGGGAAGAAAATTTTGTGTTGCAAGCCCATTCATAATAGCAGCCATTGCATTTTCTCTAACACCATAATGGATAAAATTACCACTAAAATCATATGAAGTAATAGGCTTGCATAGCTTATTATACAATCCATTTGAATGAGATAAATCAGCAGACCCAACTATAATTTTATCGCTCAGTTCTAAAAGAGATTCAATAATTTTTCCGGCCGATACCCGGGTTGCTTCCGGCAATTCCTGATCATAAGATAATAGTGGCAACTCTATGTCTGGGGACGACAAATACTTTTCCTTAGATACGTCTAATTTTTTAAATTCTTCAAGCCATTTGTCATAATAAGCTTCATTATAAAGCCAAGCTTTCTCCCATGCTTCTTTATAGTCCAAAGGCACAAAAAATGGCTCTTCAGACCAATTTAAATTTGCCTTCAATCTAGCAATATATTCTTTTCCAAGAGCAGAACCGTGACATTTCTCTGTCCCTTCCTTATCACCAGCCCCATAACCAATCTTGGTTTTAAATCCTATGAAATATGGTTTAGAAGAATTTTGTGCATTAGATAGGGCCACCTCTATAGCAGTAAAATCATGACCATCCACAGACTCCCCCTCCCATCCTAATGATTTAAATTTAGCCAGATGATCATCGCTTGTTGAAAGGCTTGTAGGTCCATCGATACTAATATGATTATCGTCAAAAAGTACTATCAGATTATTTAATTTCAAATGGCCAGCAAGACTCGCAGATTCAAAGCTAAGCCCCTCCATTAAACAACCATCACCAACGATACAATAAGTCTTCCACTTTCCAATATTACCTAATTTTTCCTGATATTTCTTTTGAGCTATGCACATTCCAACTGAATTTGCAAACCCCTGCCCTAATGGCCCTGTTGTTGTTTCAACTGGACTACAACCATCATATTCGGGATGACCAGGAGTTCGAGATTCAAATTGCCTAAAATTTTTCAAATCATCTAAATTATAATATGGAAAACCTGTTAAATAATAGAAAGAATATAGCAACATAGACCCATGGCCAGCTGAAAGAACAAGCCTATCGCGCCCAAACCATTTTGGATTTGCTGGTGAATATTTCAAGAATTTAGTAACGAGCACTGTAAATACATCAGCGAATCCGAGCGGCAAACCCGGATGCCCTGAATTTGCTTTTTCTACAGCATCGGCTGATAAAACTCGTATAGAATCACTAAGTTTTCTGTAGTAGCTATTTATTTTTTCTTCATGTTCCATTATAATGCCTTCACCCAATATTCTTGGGTGCAAAATTTAGAGGGCATTTTAGACCAAAATATATATTATGACAAGATTTCTGTTCGAAATATATGGTAGCTTAAAAAAGCTAGCAGAGCTTCTGAAATTATCAATCATTAGCCCAAGATTTTACTCAAGAGTATATTCTGATTTTACAGGGTATGGCTTGAGATATATTTTTGTGCTCTGTTTTATAGGCACAATATTTACATCTATATTTATCATGACAAAACTAACAACAATAGATGATTATTTTGAAACTAAAAAAATTACAAACTCTACAACATATGCAATAGATTATGTATTAAATCACTGGCAAACATTTGATTATAATGGATCAACGATCTCATGCGACCAAGAAGAACCTGTGATATTAAATGGAAACAATGGCAAGCCTTTACTCGCTATAGATGCTGAAGATAAAATTTCCGGTTCGATCAAGAAAACAATACCCATTATTTTTGGTAAATCTAAACTAATGATAAATCTAGTATTTGCAGGCGAAAATACTCAGCAATTTTCATATGAATATATATATATTTTTGGAACCTCTAAGAAGGTAATTGATAGCGCAGAAATCATTAAATTATCCAAAGATTATATGGATTACTTAGAAGACGTATATATTATTGTTGGCATACCTATAATGCTCTTAGTGAATTTTTTCACTATTATATTCGAAAAAATACTTATGACTCTAATGGTATATTTTGCATTTAGAACTTTTGTCAGCCAAAAAGCAACAATGAAATCTTCTATACGCACAGTGGCGTTCTCAAGCGGGGTTGCAGCAGTTTTACAGCCGCTTACAATTCTTTCGAGTATATTTGGTATGATATCTGGTTTTATGCAACTATGGACTAGCTTTTTAATAATATATTCTATCATAAAAATGAAAAAGAAAGAATTCTAGGCCACAATGCTTTAGCCTAGATTTTCTTCATAAATTCTTTGTGTAAGATAACTTCATCTTCCGTTGGTTTTGTTATTCTAAAATCCATATTGGAATATGAGTTTTTTGATTTACCACTTAATTGAAATTCCTCTGACTCATTTTTATCAAGAGCTAATTTTGTTTGTCTCCCACCTGTTAGTTCAATATAGACTTCTAAAAGTAGGTTAGCATCTTTTAACGCGCCATGATATTGCCTATTTGAATTATCAATTCTAAATCTTTTACATAATGCATCCAAATTATTTCTTTGACCAGGAAACATCCTTCTAGCCATTGGAAGCGTATCAATAACTGTTGCATAATCAAGAGATGGCATATTAAGTAGACCAAGCTCATAATTAAGAAAATTCATATCAAATGTGGCATTATGAATAACAAGTTTTCCACCCTCAACAAACTTTATAAACTCGTCAGCAATTTCAATAAATTTAGGTTTATCTTGCAAATATTCAGTAGAAATACCGTGGATTTGGAACGCTTCAAAAGGAACCTGTCTTTCCGGATTTATATAATAATGAAATGATTTGCCAGTATGCACCTTATTGTACATTTCAATAGCACCTATTTCAATAATACGATGCCCTTGCCTGGGGTCCAGCCCTGTAGTTTCTGTATCTAAAACTATTTCACGCATATTTTTTATTTCCATTTAGCAGTTAGTATAATACCAAGTTCCCAGATCAAATTAGACAAATGATTTTAGGGCTAGGATGCGCAGCCTATCCCTTTATAAGTGAGCACAGCCGAGACAAGCGAAAATCGTTTGAATCATTTATAAATGGGGCCTTGGTGCAATTTTATCTTTTTCCTTTTGCATAATCAATAAGAGAATTTTTAATAGGAGAGATAGAATTAACTAGAGACAAACCAATTTGAGTTACTTTGTTTATTGGTCTTAATTTATGAGAAAAAATACTATTAATTGAATCTGTGATTTTGAGCATAGATTTATTATCTGCTTTACGAATTTTTTGGTATTTTTCCAGCATAACTTGGTCCAATCTCAAACCAAGATTAAAATTCTTAAAAATTTGATCTGTAAGACAAATAATATCTTTTATACCCATATTAAGCCCTTGACCTGCAAGCGGATGCACTACATGAGCTGAATCGGCAACTAGAACTATTTTTCCATTATAATAATTCTCAGACATAAAAGCCGATAAAGGGAAAGCTTGCGGTTTAGTAATAATTTCAACATCACCTAACGATTCACCAATAAACTTGAGAATAAATTCTTTTAATTCTTTGTTTTGTTTTGTAAGTAAAAAATCTGCTACCTGAGTATTTTCACTCCACACTATTGATGAGTGATAAGGATTTTTTAATGGTAGAGTTGCAAATGGCCCCCTATATAAAAAATGCTCTATAGCGCCACCTTCATGATTTTTCGAATGTTTTATATTAAATACAATCGCTTTTTGGTCATAGTCTTTTTCAAAACTATTTGAGAAAAATTCTTTTTTTGCATTTGAAAATTTGCCGTCTGCTATAATACAAAGCTCCGATTCTACTTTAGTACTATCCCCGTTCTTTTTATATGAAAATTTAACTTTTTCTTCATGTAATTCCAGATTTTCATAACATGTACTATAATGAAACTTGATCAAATGCTCTTGTTTTGCTAACTCAAAAAGCTTTTTTCGAAAATCTATATTTTCAATCATCCATCCAAGCTCTTCATCCTTTCCTTCCATATGCAAAATATTATTCGACATATTTTGGCAGACAAAAATATCGTGAATTTTTTGCGAAAAAGGCTTGAGCTCTTCCCATATTCCAATTTTTATTAGGAAATTTTTTGAAATTTTAGTGAGAGCAGTAGTTCTTGGATCATTAGGATTTTCAAGTTCTGATTCTGATTTTATATCTAAAATTTCAGTAGAGATTCCATGTCCTGCAAGAGCTAGAGCCGTAAGCGTACCGCTGATCCCTGCTCCGAAGATATATATACTCATACAGATTCCAAACTATTTAATATGTAGGATTGTATCATTTTAATAAAATCTGCAACTCTTCCCATTCTCTTTTTGTAAGATTACTGTTTTCTTGGGTTATAGTTTCGCCTGACAACATTCTTTTAATGACTGACATTGACGTTTTAGATAAGTGAGCTGAGTCCTTTTTATATTCAATGAAAGCATCATATGTGAATGGAACCCAAGCTTTTACAATATCAAGCATTGCGTCTGCATAGACTCTAATTTCATATTGCGCATGACTATCAGCTCTTAGTGAAAGAAAATGCAATAGATTATGAAGGTTTATTTTCCAGTACCACTCAGTGTAATGATTCAAAGTTAGATTCATTCTTGCAAGCTCTCTTGTAATTCCTACCTTTTCGCTATCTATAATATTCCCTGCATCATCTTCATTCATCAGTTCTATATAATGTTTATAGCAATTTTTTGCGTCTTTCTCTAAAATTCCAAGTACCTCACCTGCAACTTCAGGAGAAACTACATTATCATCCCTACCTTGTTTATTTATCTTCGATTGCGGCGAGAGATTCTCCGGAGCTGGTAAATAAAAATCATTTCCAAGAATAGAATATCTTCCAGAATATTCATTTACACTTGCAGTTCTATGCCTAATCCACTGACGAGCTATAAAAATAGGCAATTTTATATGAAATTTAATATCACACATCTCAAACGGAGTTGTGTGCCTGTGTCGCATAAGATAGTTTATCAAGCCTCTATCTTGACTTACTTGTTTAGTTCCTTTGCCATAAGAAACTCTTGCAGCTTGTACTATAGCACTATCATCACCCATATAGTCAATAACTCTAACAAAGCCATGATCAAGTAGCTTTATTGGCTTATATAATAGGTCGTCTATTTCTTTAACTGTTGCTCTTTTCGTTTTATATTCAGATGATAAAACCTCGTTCAGTTCATCATTTTTTTGTGTTTCCATTATCTTTATTGCCTTCTAACGTTTTTAATTTTTCTTTAATATCTGATATTAACTCGGCGTAACCTTGATTACTCATAGTATTTGCAAATTCAGCTTGATGAGAATTTATAAGGCTTACACCTTCTGTTATAACATCGAAAACTTTAAACTTATCACTACTAAGTCTTCTTACCATATAATCTATTAAAAGAGGATCACCGTCTGTTCGCAAAAGTTGAGTCTTTACAATAAATTCATTCGGAGATATGGCTTGTTGTGAAATAACTTTAACTTGCTGGTCTTTATAACCTTTAACAGCACTGCCATAGGATTTTACTACATAATCAGAATAAAGAGCTGTAAATTCATTTAGCTGTCCTGCATCGATAGTTCTTCTATACCTTCCAAGAACAAATTTCGACATCCAAGGTAAATCCATATTAGCCGATATTAATATTTCGGATTCTAGGATTTTTTCTTCCATAGACTTAGAAGAGTTTTTTAATATTGTAAAAGACTGGTTTAGCAGATTATCTACATAGCGACTAATTTTTGCGTCTTCAGATGCGTAGGCACCAAGACCAAAACAGAGCACAAAAATTATATGTATAAATTTTTTGAACATTACGACCTCAACAAATCATGTCTGATTGAAGCAATATCATAATTCAAATTTAATTACTAGAAAATTTGATGATTTTAATTGCATGAAATTTAAGTGTAGTCAAATAGGACTATAGTAAATTTTTAGTGGCGGGAGTGACGGGACTCGAACCCGCGACCTCCTGCGTGACAGGCAGGCGCTCTAACCAACTGAGCTACGATCCCACTAAATTTTCAATATTTTTTGCTTGGTGGACTCGAGGGG
>CAYPDX010000028.1:0-16239 GCA_964409695.1 uncultured Rickettsia sp.
TAATACGGTAAATCTGATCAATCAAACATCATCACATGTTGGTAGAATGTATGAAATGAATGAAGATAGAGTGGAAGAAAATCGAAATGGTTTTCAAAAATTCTGTGGTTATTTGGGTAAAAAAGTTGAAAATTTTTCATCGGCATTAGGTAGCGTATTGCACATTATATCATTTGGAAAAGTATCTAGGCAGATGGATTCCCATAAACTAGAGCATTTTGATAAAGCGCTTGTTAAGCAAGAAACCAATGTAATAATATCAAAACCTGAAATAAAAGAGCATAGAAGCTCGATTATACTTGGTGTTATTAAAAGGGGCGTTGAAATCTTATGGGATAATAAGATAGTTGATAAACTACTTGGAAGAAAGAATGAGTACGGAGATGTTGGAAAACAAAAATTTTATATGTGTAAGGAAGACCAGGTTGTAACAGCAAGTGCTTTAGAGCTTAAAAGCGCAGTAATTGAAGTGGAAAAAGCGGCACAAAAAACGGTTGTTACGAGCAATATTGGTAAGTCATTCGTATCTAGAGAAGAAGATAAAAGAAAAAAACTTGAAGTTACAAACGAAAAAAACGCTTCAATTCTTCCATCTGCTCGAGGTGCTCTTGGTATGAATCGTGGTAGAAGTGCTAGTGTATAATTATCTTTTTTTGTGGTGTTTTTCCTCAAATGACGTAATATTATAGTGCTGGTGTGTAAGAAATTTAGATGAGGTATTTATGAAAGTACAAGTATCTGGCCAACATATGTCAATTGGTGAGTCTTTAGCAAAATATACTGAAGATAGAATAAAAGATGTTGTAGGGAAATATTTTGAACGTGCCGTTTCAGCGAATGTGCATTTCCTTAAACATTCTTACCTGCATAATTGTGATATTATGGTAAATGAGGGCACGGGTAGGCACATGGTTATAAAAAGTGAAGCTAGCTGTAATGATGTTTATTCAAGCTTTGATCAAGCATTAGCAAAATTAGAAAAGCAACTTAGAAAATATAAAGCTAGAATAAAGGATCATCATAAGACGAAAACATCAGAAGCATACCTAGAGGCAGTGAAATATATTATAAATCCATATTCAGAAGAAGTTGTTGATGAACATGCTCCGATAACTATTGCAGAAAAGCCAACCAAAGTGGGCACTTATAGTGTATCAGAAGCAATAATGAAAATGGATTTAGCTGATTTGCCAGCATTAATGTTTAAAAATGCAGCAAATAAAAGGATGAATATTGTTTATTATAAGCGTGATGGGAATATAGCCTGGGTTGACTCGAGAGAGTGACCAAGCTCTGAAATTGAGTTTCTAGAAGCGATTGCTGCGAGATCGAAAGATGCTCACTTATGAAGTATTACGCTACCACAAGAATGTGGATTGCATTTTGCAATCTCGTTAAAAAGGCTCGTCATCCAGCACTTGCTGCGGGATCTACGCTTTTTTATAACAAATCAAACAATTTGTTATTTTAGAAGAAAAAGGCGGGACCCATTGTCATTGCAAGGGGTGACGGTGTTTTGGAGAGTCGCTTATTACAAAAAAATATTTTTCGTCCTACTGCGATAACAAATACATAATAATCTCAAATTAATCTGCAAATTTCATGTAATTTCTTAGTCATTTTCCCCTCTCTTTTCAATCTATAATTGAGCCGCTTAAAGCCTTTTGTAATCAGTGTTTGACAAGGTATGTTGTTAAGGTAAAAAAAACTTCATTGTTTCATAAATATCACTTGACTTAAAAAAACGCGTGGATATTCTCTCCATTAATAACCATTATTTCCCAAAATGACCCATACTTTACCAAGTAAGCAATTGTTTATTATAAAAAAATGAATTTATTCTTATCGCAATTTGTAAACTCTATTGACAAAAAAGGCAGAGTCTCTGTCCCTGCGAGCTATAGGCAATCAACAAGCCCTGAGACTTTTGCTGGAATAGTAGTTTACCCATCTATCAGAAATAAATGCATAGAAGCATGCAGCTTAACAAGGCTGCAAGAACTTGCTGAAATGATTCAACGTCTAGATCCGTACTCAGATGAGAGAGATGCGTTTGAAACCATCATATTAGGTGGCGCTGTGCAATTATCTTTCGATCCTGAAGGTAGAGTAATTCTTCCAAAGCACCTAACGGAATTTGCAGGACTAGATCTTCGAGCTAATTTTGTAGGTAAGGGGCAGGTTTTTGAAATATGGAATCCAAGCAATTTCAATGAGCATCTGGCAAATGCAAAAGAAATCGCCGCAAAAAATCGATTATTATTAAAAAATATACAGCAAGGAAATGTGCAGTAAATCAAACCATATACCAGTAATGATAAATGAAGTGCTAGAAGCGCTATGCATCTGTGATGGGAAGATTTTTGTTGATTGTACATTTGGAGCTGGCGGATACAGCAAATCTATTCTATCTAAGGCAAATTGTAATATTATTAGTATTGATCAAGATCCTACAACGCAGAAATATGCAGATAAACTGTTAGAAGAGTTTGGTGATAGATTTAAATATGTAAATGAGAACTTCAGGAATATATCAAAAGCCGTGGGAAATTATGGGAAAGTTGACGGAGTAGTTTACGACCTCGGAGTCTCATCTATGCAACTTGATGAAAGAGATAGAGGATTTTCATTCCAGCAGAATGCTAAGCTTGATATGAGAATGAGTTGTAATGGTAAAAGTGCATATGAGGTTGTAAACGAAACAGCAGAAGCTGAACTTGCAGATATTATTTATCATTATGGCGAGGAACATGCATCAAGGCAGATTGCTAGAAAAATTGTAGAAGCAAGATCTGTTGCCCCTATAGAAACAACTTTTGAATTAGCTGATATTGTAAGGTCAGTTGTTAGAAAAAAAGGGAAAATTGATCCATCAACAAAAACTTTTCAAGCAATTAGAATTGCTGTGAATGATGAGCTTGGAGCTCTCAGAGAATCTTTAGAAGAATTAGAATTGATTTTGAAGCCGAAAGCTAGAGTGGTGATCGTAACGTTTCATGCTCTTGAGGATAGAATTGTGAAAAAGTTCTTTATTGATAATTCTGATCCAAAAGTTGCTAAGTCAAAATATAGCAAAGAAGAGGCTCAAAGTGGAAAATTATATAGGTTTGTGAGTAAAAAATCAATTAAGCCTACAAAAGAAGAAGTCAAAGAAAATCCTAGATCTCGTTCTGCAAAAGTCCGAGTAATGGAGAGGGTGTAATGATAAAAGCAAGAAACATCAAAATGCTAAATTGGTTTCTGCTAATAAGCATTATATCTGTAGTAGCTTTTATGTTTAATACGAAAAGTAAAGTCCAAGATTTGAATTTTGAAATCAGGCAGATATCTAGTCAAATAGAACAAGAGAAGAATCAATATAATCTTCTTAAAGCTGAGCTGGCTTATTTAAATTCCCCAAAGAGAATCTTGTCGCTTGCTAAACAATATTTAGCTTTAGAGCCAATGCAACCAAGGCAGATAGTTTTATTAAGTGGTAATATGAAAAATATAGAAAATCTAAAACAGAACGTAAAAAGTAAAACTTCTAGAAAGTGGAACTATAAACGTACCGGAAATATCAATATACATACAGTATCAACTTCAATTAGGGCAAGATAAGAATATGAGATTAAGCGTAGTAATGAAATTTATTTTATCAAATATT
The DNA here is from genome assembly GCA_964409695.1 of uncultured Rickettsia sp. Lineage (GTDB taxonomy): Bacteria > Pseudomonadota > Alphaproteobacteria > Rickettsiales > Rickettsiaceae > JABDAD01. Next base: position 3,647 of record CAYPDX010000028.1, read on the forward strand.
TTAAAATGGTCTAGCTCCACATCATCAAGAAATAATAGATTAATGATTTTAGCTATTTTTTTTGGAGTTGGTTACTCTGTAATTGCTTACGAGCTCTATTCAATATCCAGTAATACAAAATATTCAGAAAAGAAAATAGCTGATAATAATTTTAAGCAAAGAAATGATATATTAGATAGGAATGGTCATATCCTTGCCACGAATATACCGGTTGCATCCTTATATGCAAATCCGAAGAAAATTCCAAATATAAATGATGCAGTAGAAAAATTAGCAACTGTAATTCCAAATTTAGACTCAAAAAAATTATTATCAGAGCTTTCAAAAGATAGAAATTTTGTATGGATAAAGAGAGATATAACTCCAGAACTTCAAGAGCGTATAACTGCGCTTGGTTTACCAGGTATTAATTTTGAAAATGATCAGAAAAGAGTTTATACACAAGGAAAAGGAGCCTCTCATATTTTAGGTTATGTAGATATAGATAATAATGGAATATCTGGGATTGAGAAATATTTTGATTCCCAGTTGAATAATGAATCTTCAGAAAAGCCTATTATGCTATCTATCGATTACAGAATCCAGAATATTGTTAGCCAAGAATTAGATTTCGTTATAGATAAATTTTCAGCTCTTGGTGGAGCTGGAATTGTTGTAGATGTAAAAACTGGTGAAACCCTTGCAATGGTAAGTAAGCCTGATTTTGACCCTCATAGACCTTCAATGGCTTCACCTGATCAAATGTTCAATAGAGCAAGTCTTGGTATCTACGAAATTGGCTCTGTTCTTAAAACTTTAACATTCGTGATTGGTTTTGATACTAATACTATCAAAATGAATGATGTATATAATGTAGCAGATTTTACAATCAATAAGTTTAGAGTGAAGGATTTCCATAGACATGATGGGCAAACTACAGTTCCTCAATTATTTATGCGTTCCTCAAATATAGGATCTGCTACTATAGCTTTAGAAGTTGGTAAGAAAACTTTCATAGAATATATGAGAAAATTGTGGTTAACTAGGAAGTTAGATATTGAAATTAATGAAAAAACACAGCCAAAATTCCCTTCTGATAAAGATTGGAATGATCTAAGCCTTGTTACTATGTCGTATGGGTATGGTTATTCAATAAGTCCTCTTCATTTTGTACAATCTATGATACCTGTAGTAAATGGCGGCGATATATATCCTCTCACGCTTTTAAAACGTTCAGAGCAAGAAGTTGTAAAAGAAAAAGTATTAAGTGAAGAAACTTCTTTGAATATGCTGAAGCTATTAAGATTAGCAGTAGAAAAAGGTACTGGAAGAAAAGCGGCAGTGAAAGGGTATTTGGTTGGAGGAAAAACAGGAACAGCAAATAAATTAGGAAAAAAAGGATATTTAAATAATAGTAGATATTCTTCCTTTATAGCAACAGTGCCAGCTATAAATCCACAATATATGGTTTTTATCTTTCTTGATGATCCGCAAGGAATTAACGAAACATATGGTTTCGCAACAGCTGGTTTTACAGCAGCCCCAGTAGTAGGGAATATAATATCACGTATGGGTTCAATATATGGGATACAGCCATATGATGAAGATAGTGAAGAAGTGAAGAATGTAATGCATGTGGATTATGATCTCGACCACGAAGTATAAAATCTATTTCTAGCTGTAATTTCTGCGTCAAAACTTTGTTTGCGATGCTCACCTATAAGGATAGGCTGCGCTTCTCAACTTTGTTTTTTCTAGAAATTCCTAGCTATAAATAGATTTTATCGGTTATGCATAAATCCCAATTTGAGAGCTTGGAATGATTTCTGCGTCAAAACATATCATGTCATTGAGAGGAATGAAATGACGAAGCAATTCATCTTTATTAACACTGGATTGCCGCAGTCGCTATGCTTCTTCGCAATGACAGCTCTAAAGCTATCTTAAAAAAATATATATAATGATGACACTCAATTTAGAAATAAAAAACCTACTTAATCGATGCAAAATAGTAGATGTTACATCAAATTCAAAGGATGCAAAAAAGGGCGTAGCTTTTGTTGCTATTAGAGGCGGATCGTTTAATGGAAATGATTTTATAGAGCAAGCTATAAAACAAGGCTCAAATCTAATATTTACAGATGATATAAATTCGCACGAAAAATATAAAAATCATACTAATATTGAATTAGTAGATAATAGTAGAAAAATTCTAGCTAAACTTTCCTGTTATCTATATTCAAAATCTCCAAACCAATTATTTGCTGTAACTGGAACAAATGGAAAAAGCTCTGTTGTTCATTATCTTGGACAATTTTTATCATTACTTGGGCTTGATGTAGCGAGTATAGGTACCCTCGGAGTTTTAATTTACAAACAAAATAATGACATAGAAATTTTACGAAATGATGGTTTAACTACAGAAAATCCAGTTCTTTTTAACAAGGAACTTGGTCTGCTTAAGGAAAAAGGAGTAGAATTCTGTGCTATAGAAGCTTCAAGCATTGGTATTGATCAATATAGACTATATGGTAGGACATATAATGTAGTCGCCTTTACAAGCTTCAGTATTGACCATCTAGATTACCATGGGAATATGGATGAATATTTATCAGTAAAGTTAAAGTTATTTTCTGAATATCAAGATAAGGATTCAGTTGCTGTTGTTAATTGTGATATAGAAAAATTTCCTCAAATTTCTACCTTTCTAAAAAAAATCCAAAGGAAAATGCTAACCGTAGGCAGAAATGGTGATTTTAAAATTAAATCTCTTGAAACTACTCAAGAATTACAAAAATTTGAGTTAAATTACCTTGATAATAAATATAAGCTTGAAACTAACATAATGGGAGGATTCCAAGTTTATAATATAGTGATGGCAATTGCTATATTATTTAGTTCTGGTATAAAATTAGAAGATCTAATTACATTAGTTCCTAAATTAACAGCTCCAGCAGGACGGCTTGAAAGAGTAAGCTTATCTGGAATAGGCTCATCTATTTATGTTGATTATTCCCATACTCCAGATTCACTTGAAAAATCCTTGAAAGAATTGAGATATTTGGCTGATAAAGCTCATGGGAAGCTTATTACTGTGTTTGGTTGCGGAGGTGATAGAGATACAACAAAACGCCCTCTAATGGGAGAAGTCGCGTCAAAATATGCAGGTATAGTAATCATTACTGATGATAATCCTAGAAGCGAAGACCCTGCCAGCATAAGAAAGCAAGTAATGGTATCTTGTGCCAATGCGCTTGAAATTGCTTCTAGAAGAGAAGCTATAGCCTATGGAATTAAGCAAATGAAAGAAGGAGATATAATGCTTATAGCTGGTAAAGGACATGAGAATTATCAGATTTACGGTGATACAACTATAGAGTTTAGTGATAAAGAAGTAGCCAAAAAATTACTCGAGTAGTTTTTTACGCTTACATAGTATGACTACTATTCCGTGATATATGCTTTGTTTTAAACGATTCACCTTGAATAAAGACTTTCCTTTTGGAGCTTAAACTAGTTCTAAGGTTAGCAGCTATTTTTGTTAGATTCTGTGATATTTCTTTCCTATTCTTTAGTATAGAAGTTATTCGCGAGCTTTCAAGTGGTGCTATATGTTTATAATTTTGTTCAAATTTTCTTTTTTCCATATTCATTCGATTTTCTAAAATAGTTAGAACTCTATCTTTTTTTAAAGAGGGTTCTTGTAATCTCGTGAGTCCAATAATCTCATGGAGTGCATACATTAATTGAGAATCTTGCTTGGCATTTTTAAATTTTTCTGGACTCATTTTTTTAGATAAATTTTCAAGGTCATTTTTATAAGTTTGCGCAGAAATCCTATCATCTCTAAGAGACAAACTACCATCTTCTTTTCTTTCCCAGCCATATCTTGGGTTAATAGGTACATGATATCCCAGAGACTCCATATGATTTAAAATAGGGGTCATTTCTTCCTGTTTATGTACAATGACGATTTCAGGTACATCTCCTATTTTTGGAATGATGAAGCTGTAATTCTGCTGTTTAGTAGGAGTTTCAAAATCTTCTGGGTAAGGATTCCCTCCTATTTTTTTACTTCACAATTCTTTGATATTTGGATCAGATATTATATCTTTTAGTGGTTCCTCAGATGAAAACTTAGTGGTAAGACGGTCGTAATCATCCTCTCTAAGTGAATCCTTATGGCTACCAGCCCCAGAGTCAGCTGCATGTTTTACAGCACCTGTAGTTTTGGTGTCATGTATTAAAGCTGTAGATACTGCTATTGAAATATCGTCCTGTTCACCAAATTTATTGGTGAGATGATCGTCCAAAACAACGTCTCCCCTTGTGGATTTAGTACCTATAAATAACTGGTCATGATCGCCGGTAATGGGTTGAACTTTAGCAACCCATTCTTCTCCAGTTTTCTCAACACCAGTTATATATGCAAGAGTATCAATTGCTATAGGTTTTACTAGTTCTGGTGGTATAAAAGCTTCTCCAGTTTTTTCATTAATATATGAGTTCTCTCCATTCTTTATAGCAAAGATAGGTTCTTTTGAAGATGTGCTGCACAATGGTATTTTGTCTTCGCCTAAAAATCCAAAGATTTGTTTACCAGATTTATTTAACAAAGGTTTTGATGTAACAATTTCAGATGTTTCAAATAAATGATTTAGTTCTTTCGGAGGGGTGGTTGCTCCTTCTAAATTCATTACCCTTAATGCTATATCTATATTAGCAATTGCGCCGGAAGATTCATTTAGTCTATGATTAACCATTTTATTATATTCTGCCGCTTGACCTTTATCACCGGCTTTACTGAATTCTTGTTGTATTGGAATATAGCCCGCTAAGGATTGGCCATATTGTGAAGATTTTGCTTTTTCGCTAAATCCTTTGCCAGTTGCACCTTCTTTTAACCTTTCTAGAGAGGCTTGGCCTGAGTCTCGAAAAGATAACATAGTATCATTATCTGAGGCTAGAGCAAGATATTGTGACAAAGTAGAAAACGGCATATGTGTTGCAGATTCTATATATGAGATTTTGGCTTTTCTGTGAGATTCAAATGTTTTCTGAAGTATTCCAAGTGATTCTTCTTCGCTTAATTTAGTTGAGTTGTTAATTTCTGCTACCCGTTTTTGGTAATCTTGTTCTTGTTTTTCAAATCCTGAAATTTTTACATCAACAAATGGGTCGTAAGATTTTGACATTGTAAATTACTTTTTTTAAAGCTTACTACTCTTATTACGATAATGTCCATGTTTTTTTATGTTATATTAGTTTTTTTAAGTTGGTTTTAAGCTATTTTTGGTTCCACGACCGAACAAAATAACTTTGTAATAACCTACTTCTTCCAAAACACCGTTACCCTGCACTAGATGCGGGATCCACTCTTTTTTCTTCTTTTTAAGAGACAATTGATATTTGTTAAAAAAAGGATGGATCCCACATCTAGTGCTGGAGCACCAGTCTTTTTGACGAAGCGATAAGATGCAATCAACATCTTATCAGCTAGTGTGGTTTTTGGTACATAATACATGTGTGCATAAATTTAGATAAGTATCAAGTCTTTGTATCATGAATTTTTGTGTTTTTTATTAAAAAAGATTCATTGGTTTAGTTAGCCTATATGAATTCCCGTCGCCAGAGTTATTTGGTGTATGCTTAGGCTGCTGTTTGCTTTGCGTAGCCCTATTAACCCATTCTGTTTCTTTCTTCCGTAACTGATCTCCATAAGATGGGGCCTGTTTCCTACGCAGCTCTTCTCCATAACGTTTGTTTATTGCTTCATTATCTTGCTCATATGGATTCTTTGGTTTATTGGAAGAAGTAAGATTCTCTTTTCGTTTTAGTTGGTTATTTTTATATATTACAACTTCATCTGCTTTATCTATTAGGGTTTTTTCTTCTTTTCTTTTGGCTATAGATTTTTTTAGATCATTATTTGTCTCGATATTACTATCTGCAAAACCATTCAGAAAAAAGCTCGTAATAAAGTATAGAATCATTGCTTTGTAATTAGTGAGTTTCATTTATTCTCTCTAAAGATAATTGGAGTTTTTGGTATATTATCTTATTTGAGAGCAAAATCTACAGCATATTTAGCCTGGATTTTTACAGGATCTGTTATTGGTAGAATGGAATTTGAATCATCAACTACCATTGGATATTCTGTGCACCCAAGTATAACTGAATCCAGATTACTATTAGATTTTATTAAATCTCTGAAGTAATTTCTAGATTTTTCGGTAACAATATTTTGCATTAATTCATTGTGAATCTTTTGCATTTCATTACGTTCTGATAATTCAGGAATAGTTACCTCCATTCCCATTTTTTCAAGTTTATCAGCAAAAAATCCATCTTCCATTGTAAATTTTGTAGCAAGCAAAAGAGTTTTTTTATACCCAAGCTCTTTGGAATATTGTGCAACTAAATCTATAGCGTGCATTACAGGGATTTCTGTGTTTAAATCATCTTTTATTATATCGTAATATTTATGTAAGCTATTGCAGCAAATCATCATGCAATCTGGTTTTAGTCCTATTAATCCAGATAATTCACCTCTCAATAATTTTGCTGTTTTTGCATGATCTTTTCCGTAATCACTCATTATTTCGTGATAATCAATGCTTTTTAAAATTATTTTTGCGCTATGGTATCCCCCAAGGCGTTCATTAACAAGCTCGTTCAAAATTTTGTAATAATTGATTGTAGAAGACCAGCCTGTGCCTCCAAGTAACCCTATAGTTTTCATTTTTCTGATCTATTTAGATTTCTGCTTATATGTGATGAATAATTTTTGTCATAGGTTTATATGTTTGTGATAGGTTTAATATAACTTCTGACCATTTGCAACTTTTGGATCAACTGTCGCTAAGCAAACTGCTCCAGCATTATCTGCAAAACCTACAAGTAAAAACTGTGAAGCAAACCCAGCTATGTTTTTTTCTCTAAGATTTACGCATCCCATTATTTGCCTTCCAATTAAGGATTCGGGCGTGTAGTGAACTGTTACTTGAGCTGATGTTTGAAGAACCCCAATTTCTGGCCCAAAATCTGCCCATACTTTGTAAGCTGGTTTTTTAGCGCGAGGGAATTCCTCCGTTTTTATAATTGTGCCAGAGCGTAATTCTACTTTTTCAAAATCTTCATATGTGATTATGTTCATTCTGTCTCGCAATTTAAATTAATTTCTCGGCCCGGAGACTTATCTCTCTCGAGATCTAAATCCAGATTATATAATGGAAAATTCCGAAAAAAGAGATGGTGTTTTCTTTTTTGCTATTGGGTTCCATATATTAATAGAATAAGTAATTATGGTAATTTTTATAGTAAAAATCAAGAAGGATATTTCAGTTTTTTAATCTAGAGTAGCCTCTATATCTTCGCTGGAGGAAGTATTTTTTGCTTCATCTCGTCTTCTTCATGATATACATATTTATTCGAAATTATTGGCTGCATATGGTCTCGTAAGAGAATTTGCGAAGTGGCTGGTAGATTCATAATTTTCTCCCATGACATTAATTCTTCATGTTCTGATCTATCAATACATAATTTAGATATTTTATTAGCATTCTCATAATCATCTGCAGTAAATGCAATTTTATAAGCGCAGCAAGACATCATGGATCTAGCATCAGCTTCGCCGTAAACAGCTTCTATTAATTCTATGTTTGAGCTAATTAAAAATAATTTTATACGATAGCCTCTTAAATAGGGCATTGTGGATTTGAATAAATCAATTCGTCCTATTGAGTTAAAATCATCCATAATTAGGCAAACGCCACCTTTGTCGTCGTCAGGAATTTGTGAATATGAGAGCCTATCAACTGCATGTTCATAGAAAAACTGCATTAATGGCTGTAACCTTGTTATTTCAGAAGGGTGTAGTCCAACGTAGAGTGAGATTTTTTTCTTCTTAAAATCTGCTATATCAAAATCGGATTTTGATGTTGCGTAATCTATTAATGGGTTATCCCATGGAGCAAGATAATGATTTAGGACTCGAATTATTGAACTTTGCTCTTTCTTTTCCATCTTAAGGAATCTTTCAATAATTCTATATCCCATTGGAAGGATTGTAGTTTTTGATTTATCAATTCCTGAAGATAATTCATGTGCTAAATCTCCAGTTACCATTCTTGCTATTTCTCCGAGTGATTTTGTTTTTGTAGGATTCGCAATTAAATATAAAACAATTGCAATAAATAGGTTTTTTGCATCTGTACTATATTTTTTGAATTTATTATCGTGCTGTCCTTTAATTAAGAAACCGGCAATTTTTTGGATATCATCTACCATCTTGTCCTTATCTGTGTTGATAAAATCTAATGGATTATATCTATTAGTTTTATCTTTTTCTCCAAGTGGATTCCAAACATAGATTTTATGACCAATTGACTCTCTATATCCGCTCGTTACAGCATAATTATCAAGTTTAATATCATGAACTATGACTGACTCTTCGAATGTAAAGAGATTCGGAATAACAAAACTCACTCCTTTACCATAACCAACAGGCGCTACTAACAATATGTGGTGATAGTCATTTGAAAATAATTTTTTGCCGTAATTGTCTAGTCCAAGTAATATCAAATTTTCAGAATTCATTTGTGCCTCGAGTTGTATTATGTTCGTATTAGGTATAACTCTGACAATTTTTTTATTCCAAATCTAGACAAATCATTTTTTAGTGGGATTTTTGTGTAGCAGATGTATTAAAAATACTTGCTCGTCGCCCAAAAATCTATGTAATATGCAATTTCAATTTGCAAATTACATAGATTTAGCGATTACTTATAAATCTTTTCCTAAATCAATATATTCAACTGCAAGCGATGGCTCGTCCCACACAATGTCAGAATAGCCGAGTTTTCTATAAAACCTCTCTGCTTCAAGAGCTGAGTGTAACTTTAAAGATTGGCGTCCATGATATTTTATCCACTTTTCCAGTAAATTCATCATATAACTACCATAGCCTTTGTTTTTATATGGCTCATCTTGTAGCTAGTGAGCGTAAAACAGATTCTTTTTCATTTAAAAATTCTATCATAGCGACAGATACAATGTCGATCCCTTTATATAATACGAAATGAAAGTAATCCTTGTCTGAAAATGAAGGGTGGTTCGTGTCATATGTAACATGAGTATTGCGATCAAAAATTTGTTCTTTGCGAATTCTGTGATAGGCTTCCCATTCAACATAATGAGTGCAATGCATAAGCCTTAGTGAGCTTGCGCCCCACCCATGCTTTTCCTGTGATTGCAAAATTCCTAAACCTATATGGTAAAGGAGAATTAGTTCCTTGTTAACATTCATCGCAGCGCGATGGCTGGAGGCTGTAACTCGCCCTTTAGATCATTTAGAAATAGTTTGTAATCTTCATTGATCACGGCCTTTGCTATAATATCTTCTTTAGAAAAATACAGCTAGAGTCTTCTGTTGAACCTTCGCGCACAAAATCAGCAGAATACCCAAGTTTCTCGTAAAATTTCCGTGCATTTTGAAAGCTCATAGTATGCACCTCTGCAAATTTACAGTCTAACGAGTTCCCGTAGTCATGAACTTTTTCCATAAGCTCGCGTCCTACCCCTTTTTTACGATAATCAGTATGTACCCATAGCTGGTCTGTATATATACAACCATATACAACGCTACCATTGAGGCCTGCGATAATTTCGTCTTTGTCGTTTCTTATAAAAAATGCAAAAGGATGACATAAACCGAATTCGGGTGTTTCTTCATTGAGTTTTTGAGTTAGAAAATTAATATCTTCTGCTTTTGGTGATAATGTACGTTCGATCTTCATTTAATTTAAATATATTGAGTTTTTATTGTTCTAAAAATTATTTCTATCATAAAAATTATAGTTTTGGAATAATGGAATCTACAAACAAGCCGTTGACCTATTCCATCAAATCTATATTTTCAAACAATATATCTAAATCTTGAGGCTTTTCTTTGAACTATAGACACATATATCATGCTGGATGCTTTGCTGATGTGGTAAAACATCTTACATTGATTGCACTATTAAATAATTTATGTAAAAAGGAAGCACCATATTATGTGCTTGATAGTTTCGCTGGTGTTGGCAGATATGATCTTGATTCTGAAGAAGCTCTAAAAACTCAAGAAGCAGATGGTGGCATAAAAAAAATTATTCCATACGAAAATGAAATGCCGGAATTACTAACTCAATATAGAGAAATTGTATTAAAATATTACAATGGCAATATTAATGGTAAAACTAAGATATACCCAGGTTCGCCATTGATAATAAGCGAATTTCTAAGAGAGAAAGATCATCTTAATTGCTCGGAACTTCACCCAGAAGATTACGTTTTACTTAGGCGCAGCCTTAGGTTTGTTGATAATGCATCAAGCCATAATATTAACGCTTATGCAGCATTTAAATCCTTGCTACCTCCTAAGCAAAAGCGAGGGCTTATTTTTATTGATCCTCCATTTGAGGAGAGGGATGAGTTTGAGAAAATTCAGAAAGCTTTGACTGATATCTATAAAAAATTTGCTCAAGCAACAACAATGATTTGGTATCCTATAAAAGATCATAAAATAGTTTCGAAGTTTTATAAAGATCTTGAAGGGATGGGTAAGGAGGTTCTAAAAATTGAATTTAGTGTTAGAGATGCAAAAACAAATTTAGGGTCGACGGGTGTCGCTATTATAAACCCCCCATTTGTTAAAGATATATTGGAAGAGAATCTAAAATTTTTAAGGGATAAAATTTATAAAGGAGATGCTCTATATACAATCTCATTACTTAAACAAGTTTAGCCAAATTATCTCTGGAGTTTTGTAAAAATTTTCGTATAATACTTAAGTTGTCATGAAGTTAAAGCTTGACAAAACATATAATTTACTGCTAATAAGTGTGCTATCTTCAAATTAGCTTAACTATAAAAACGTACATGTTGTGAAAACTTTTTCTGCGAAACCTTCTGATATCAAAAAAGAATGGTTATTAATAGACGCAAGTGACCTCATTGTAGGACGTCTTGCTTCCGGAGTATCAATGATACTGCGAGGTAAACATAAGCCAACTTACACTCCGCATATGGATTGTGGCGATAATATCGTCATTATAAATGCTGATAAAGTTGTTTTAACAGGTAATAAATCCGCAAGAAAAGACGGTAAAATTTACTATCGTCACACTGGTTTTCCAGGAGGGATTAAGGATACTACCGCTGGGAAAATCCTAGAAGGTAGATTCCCTGAGCGTGTTCTTCAAATGGCTGTTAGGCGTATGATTTCACGTAGCCCGCTAGGGAATCAGCAATTTGGTAATTTATATGTTTATTCTGGAACAGAGCATCCACATGCAGCTCAAAAGCCTGTTGTTTATGACTTTGCTGCCAAAAATTCGAAAAATAAGAGAGTAGGGTAACATGGCATTACTAAAACTGAAACCTACAGAAGTAGAAAATATAATTCCTGAGCAACCTAAGTCTCATAAAGATTCTTTAGGCCGTACATATGGTACAGGAAGAAGAAAAAGCTCTGTTGCTAGAGTTTGGATCAAAGCTGGACATGGAAAATTTGTAGTAAATAACAAAGAACTTCCAAGTTACTTTGCTATTGAAACTCTTCAAATGAAAATTATGCAGCCTTTTGCAGCCGTTGAGATGGTTGGTAAATACGATGTATTCTGTACTGTAAAGGGCGGAGGACATTCAGGTCAAGCTGGTGCAATTCAACTAGGAATTTCAAGAGCCCTTGATAAGTTCGATTCAGTATATCATACAGAATTGCGTAGATCGGGATTGTTAACAAGAGATTCAAGAGTCGTTGAAAGGAAAAAATACGGTAAACGTAAAGCTCGTAAGAGTACACAATTCTCCAAACGTTAATATACATAGTGACGGGATAACTTCGGTAATTAATTTTGTAGAAGTTATCTCACTTACTCTGGTGGTGTGGTATAACCTCACTGATCCTCATTGGCGGGGTAGCTCAGCTGGTTAGAGCAACGGAATCATAATCCGTGGGTCGGGGGTTCAAGTCCCTCCCTCGCTACCAACTCAAGATTCGTTCAAATTCTACGCAATCCAAAAATTCTTGTAAATATAAGCTTTGAAGTGTAAGTATAGTTTTATACCGTACGATAAAATACCACCTCAGCAAGACATATTTGGGGGTGCATTTTTCTAACTTAATTTTGGTGCCCCCAAATGGCACTAACAGACGTATCTAATAAAGGGCGCGAAGCCTAGAGACAAAGCCTATAAACTGAGTGACTCATTGGGGTATATATTTTAGTCCAGCCAAGCGGCGCGAAATACTGTAGATTAAAATATCGCATAGCTGGAAAAGAGAAATTGTTGGCTATAGGGCCATATCCAGAGGCGACTTTAGCAGAGGCAAGAGAAAAAGCTGATATTGCAAAAAAGCTAATCGCCAATAATATAGATCCGTCTTAATACAAAAAAGAATCTAAGCTCAAAAGCCTTATAGATACCGAAAATTCATTTGAATCCGTCGCAAGATGTTGGCACGAGAATCAAAAAGAAAGATGGATAGAAGGACATGGCGCACGTGTTCTTAGCAGTGAGATTCATAGACATGGTTTCAATTTTTTTAGATCATAATGCAATCTGTAAGA
>CAYPDX010000029.1:0-1624 GCA_964409695.1 uncultured Rickettsia sp.
CTCATCTATTTGTTCAATAGCTTATATGCTTAGTTAGTAATGGGAAATGGTATAACACGAGAAAGAAGAGTTGACACTGTGTCGTAGCATGGGGAGACAGCGTTTTAGGAGAATACGGTACTACAAATTTTTTGTCCTTCTGGTATAAGCCCGTAGTCTAGTGATTAAGCAAAGCTTCAATAGCAGCTGAGAGTTCTTCTAGAGAGAATCGTCCGGGGAATAATTGATTGTTAATTACAAAAGCTGGTGTTCCAATAAACCCAGGTGTTCGAGCTATGAGTTTTGTATTGCTCATTAGAACATTTCCAAGAGTTTTATCTTCTATACATGTCTTATATTGTTCTGGAGAGATGCCTCCAAGCTGTCCTATATTTGTAAGTATCTCTGCGAAGTTTCTATTAAATGCCCAACTTTCTTGCTGACTTAATAAAACATCGTAAAATTTTAGACGCTTCATATCGCCACCGCATCTCGCAAGTACAGCAGAATCAAAATCTTGCTTATTACCAATAAATTCACGCTGAATATAGGCTATTTTCCCTGTGTCCATATATTTTGCTTTTAATGCTGGATATATAGTTTTATGAAAATATGCACAATGAGGACAAGTTAGTGAGAAATATTCAATTACTATTACTGATGCATTCTTATTTCCTTGTATCAAATCCTCAGGGTAATATGCTGAATTGTTTGTATGATCCTTTGTTGGCTCCCCTGTTTCTGTTTCTTGATGAGTAACTTCACTAGTTGCTAGAGCGGTATTAGTACTTAATAGCAGTATAAATAGCAATTTGATGAATTTCAGATACATATTATTTTCATATTATTTATTTAGCAGTTCATCATATACAAAATTTGATCCTAGTAAAATAGATAAAGCTAATGGAGCGCTATAAACTAGTAGTTTCACTGGTACTATGTCAAAAGCTCCACAAGCCTATTACTAAATTTTGTTACATCTTTCACTGGCTCACCTTCAAGTATGCAAGCTTGGTCGAAAAGAAGCCATAGAATATCTTCATATTTTGCTGTATCTCCGTTACCTTCAGCCACTTTTGACATTTTTAGAAAAATAGGATGCGATATATTTATTTCGAGAATTTTAGAGCTGGATTTCTGTAATTGTTTTTGCTCTATTAAAAATCTCTCCATTCTAATATCCATATCACCTTCACCTACGCTAATACAAACCGGGCTTGACGTTAGTTTTTTAGAAATAATTACATCTTTAACAGCATCGCCTAAAGTATTTTTACAGAATTCGATCAATTTTTCTTTTTTATCTATTTCAGTTTTTTCATCCTCTTTAGATAATTCGTCTGCTTTCTTATCAATATCAATATTCGCTCTAGTGACTGATTTAATCTCATGATCTTTATATTGATGCACAACATTTACCCAGAAATCATCTACAGGATCAGAAAAGATTAGAACATCTATATCTTTTGATAAGAAGCCTTCTATTTGAGGGCTGCTTCTTACTTTTTCTGGGTTCTCACCACTTAGATAATATATAGTTTTGTTATCTTCTGGCAGAGCCGCAATATATTCATCTAATGAGAGCATTTTATTATGTTTTGCGCTGTAAAAAAGACAAGTTTCTAAAAGTTTGTCAGAATCTGTA
>CAYPDX010000029.1:1634-15876 GCA_964409695.1 uncultured Rickettsia sp.
TTTCATGGCTGCGCCAAAATTTTTCCAAAAAACCTCATATTCAGCACGTTCATCAGATTTTTTCTTTAAAAGCTCGCTAATAACTTTTTTTGTAACAGAATGTCTTATTTTATCTATTGTTGCGTTATGCTGTAGATTTTCTCTGCTAATATTAAGAGGTAAATCCTCTGAATCTATAACACCGCGCAAGAAACGCATATAATGTGGGACTATATCTATGTTTTCATCAGTGATAAAAACTCTTTTAATATAGAGTTTTACCCTTCTTCTTCTATCTGGGTGGAATAAATCAAATGTTTTAGTTGATGGAATAAATAAAAGATTTGTATATTCAACAGAACCTTCATTTTTATTATGCATTGTAATCCAAGGCTTATCTGCGGAATATGAGACGCCTTTATAAAATTCTTGGTATTGTTCTTCTGTGAGGTCGCTTTTAGGTCTTGTCCAAAGTGCGGAGCTAGAATTTATTTTTACTTTATTACCAGCTTCATCGATAAAATATATTGGAACTGCAATATGGTCTGAATAAGTTTTTACAATATGTTTAACCCTAAAATGATCAACATAATCTTCTAAACTTTCTTTAATATGCAAGATAACTCTTGTGCCACGCTTAATATCAGATTCAGTCTTTTCAACTTGATACTCTCCCTCTCCTTCAGAATACCATTTATTAGCTTCTGTCTCGCCCGCTTTTCTGGATATTACAGTAACATTATCTGCTACCATAAAGGATGAGTAAAACCCTACACCAAACTGGCCAATAAGATGACTATCTTTTTTATTATCTCCTGTAAGCTGAGAGATAAATTGTTGTGTGCCTGATTTTGCAATAGTGCCTAAATTATCGATTAATTCATCGTAATTCATCCCAATACCATTATCTTCTACGATAACTTTACGATTTTCCTTATCTACAGTTATGAGAATTCTTAGCTCCTCATCAGAAGAGAGTAGCTTTTCATTAGTCTGTGACATATATCTTAATTTGTCACATGCATCTGATGCGTTAGAAACAAGCTCCCTAACGAAGATATCTTTATTTGTGTAAATTGAATGGATCATTAAGTGGAGCACTTTGCCAACTTCGGCGGTAAATTTTTTTGATTCAGTAGACATATTATTCCTGTATAAAATTTTTTGTTACTCAGTAATATAGGGAGTAAAAATCAGTTTTAAAGATTCCTCTGTAATATTTTTTATTTCGAGCACTTTACTACTAGAAGTTGAACCTTTTATTATCTCAAAATCAGCTTGTGCTATTCTCCATAATTTGGAAAGTAGCTTGATAATTGATTTATTTGCTTTCCCATCTTCTGGTACAGATTTTACATGTACCTTTAAATAATGTTGATTCTCAATTTGAACAAACCCATCTATTCTATCTTGTCTAGATGCAGCTTTCACTTTAAGGTTTATTGTAGCTGAACACGAAGCTATATTGTATTTGTATAAATTTTGCACAAAAAACTTGTAAGTTTAGGAGTGAAGTTTACAATAGCAGATTATGAAATACTTCACCAAAATATTTTTCTTTATTTCTATTCTATTTCCTTCTAGCGTCTTCGCGGCGAAGGAAGAGAAGTTAGTCTATGATAAAGAGATTGTAGAATCTAGCAAATGCGTTACACATTTCAAAGCCGTAGAAAGAAAGCATAAAATTCCAAGTGATATTTTACATTCAATATCTTTGCAAGAATCAGGAAAAAAACATGAAAAACTAAATAAAATTATTCCGTGGCCATGGTCTGTGAATGTTGAAGGTAAAGGCTATTATTTTAAATCTAAGATTGAGGCAGCGCAATTCGTAAGACAACAAAGATCATTCGGTAAAAAAAGTATTGATGTGGGCTGTATGCAGATTAATTTACATCATCATGCAGGTGCTTTTGACTCCGTGAATGAAGCATTGGATCCAAAATCGAATATTGAATATGGTGCTCAATTTTTAAGAGAGAAGTATAATCAATATGGATCCTGGAAAAGAGCCATAGCAAATTACCATTCAGCAAATAATGAATTAGGTTCAAATTATCGTAATTCTGTTTTAAGAATAGCAAGTAATATTGATAAGCATAAATTTGATTATTTAGAGCAATATAATTCATTAAATTTTGAAAAAGCTCCTAAAGTAAGCCAGAAAAATAAAATCATTCACTTCAATGGCAAAAGAAGAGATAAGTATAGGAGTAATATGATGGTTCATATACCAAAAGCAAATTAAGAGCATGTTGACAAACCATGAAATGCAGATTAGGAAAATGCTCTGAATGTCATTGCGAGCGGAGCGAAATTGCTTATAGAATGAGCAATTCAGCCTTTTAGGACAAAAAGCCTAGGGCTTTTTACTGGATTGCAGCAAAGGCATTTGGCCTCTTCGTGATGCGTATTTCTTTCAACTGCAATAGTGCGGGTGATTAAACCTATATTGGTTGCTTCGCAGGTTTCTTCCCACATTTATAGCCAGCTGGATAATTTAGCGTACTTTCTCTTCGCTGATGCATAGCGCTTCTTATAGCAGCGTATGGGTCAGTTGAATTCTTGGATACATAATCTGTAAATGGCATTATTTCATGACGTTTTTGAACAAGTCTTACAGAAGTGTAGCCCGTGCTAGCGTCAGTTGACATAGCATATTTGATAGGGTTAAGTTTACTATCTGCTGCAATTAAATCCCACATATCTCTTAGGTTAGTTCCTCCTAATATCGGTATTTGTACATATGGGCCAGAGCTTACACCAAAGTGCGCAAGCGTGCTTCCAAAAGTTTGTTGTTTATGATCTAATTTTAGCTCAGATGACATATCATATGTTCCAGCTATTCCTATTGTACTATTTATTACAAATTTCCAAAAACTAGATAGAACATTATGAATGTCACCCTGCAAGGCGTAGTTTACAGTTGTAAGAGGTTCGTAGATATTATCTACAAAATTCCCAATTTTATTTCTTGTATATTCGTTCGTAAATTTTTCATAAGCCTTTGTAGTGGGCTTTAGAATTATGTAGTCAAGGAATGAATTAAAGAAGAATATTTTTCTATTTACCTTCTCAAATGGATCGGCAATATCATTACAATCAGGATCTACTTCATCATCAATAGAATAGTCAAAATTATACTCAGTAGAATAGGAAGCTGTTTGTGCAGAATAGTCTGCATATGTTGTTGTTGACAAAAACAACGTAATTAAAGAAACAATAAAAAATCTCATTGCGTAACCACCATAAAAAATTCAAATTTCTTCGAGATACTAAGAGACGTTATACTAGCTGATTCAAAATCTGCAAGATTTAACTGATCTTTTATATATTCTTCTGTATACATAAAGCAATTATCAGACGCTGAAAGCCTTGTTGTATTAGCTTTTGGTAGGGTAAAAGCAAAATACCCATTTTCTGTAAGTAAAGCTTTTATTGATTTGAAATTATCTACAAGGTTTTTAGAATATGAAAAACAGTCAAAAGCGATGATGAGATCATATTTTGATGATATATCTTTTATGTAATCATCTCTTTCGGATGTAATAATTTGTCGATAGATAGTTGCTTTATCATTATAAGCTTTTGCTTTTTTCGCGTTTTCAGATGAAAAGTTAATAGTATCTATAATAAATGGTGTAGGGAAATTTTCTGATAAATCATCTGTATAGAGTGGATTTGCGCCTATTTCTAATATTGTATATTTACCCTTTGTTTTATCCCAATCTTCTTCGCTTGGTATAAATTGTGTAATACGATCATTAAATTCATAAAATGCATTTACTTCCTTATTATAGTATCTTTGTCCATAGTGGCTGCTGGTGGTAGAATAATATAGTTCTAAAATGTTTTTAGGAATTACTGATATTGTCTCCCTGTTTTCGATATATGAGTATAAACCTATAGTATCAAATGGGTTGTCTTTAAGTTTTTCTTTGGCTTTCTCAAAATCATTCAATAAAAAGTAAGTTACTCCATGCCAATATAGATTTTCTGGGTCATTTGGAGCAAATAATTTATCGATTATAATAAATCTTAGGCTTGCATCTTTATATTTGCCATTCTGTAAATGATATTTGCCAAGTCTAATGTTGGCTTCTCTAAGAATTTTAATATGGTGAATAAAAGAAACTATATAATCTTTGCAAGCTAAATAGTTAGTTTTAAAAAATCCAAATATTTTTTGCGGAAGATTTATCAAGTTTAAAAAATTGGCTTTTAGTTTTTGTAAAAAACTCATATAACTAGTCTCTAGATTTTTTGTGTTATTTTGGGCGATATGTTCCCATAAAATCTAATTAAAGGCAATAATAAACATAAAATTAGTAAAAATATGCACCTTATTTCGGATAGACTTGGTAAAATTAAACCATCTCCTACACTTGCAGTAAGTCAAAAAGCGAGTGAGCTTCAGAAGCAAGGGAAAAAGATAATCTCTCTCAGCGTTGGCGAACCAGATTTTGATACACCAAACAATATAAAAAATGCAGCTATTAAAGCCATTAATGATGGGCGAACTAAATATACAAATGTTGATGGGATACCAGAGTTAAAGCAAGCTATAAAGCAAAAATTTGCAAAAGAGAATAATCTTGAATATGAAATAAATCAGATAACGGTAGGGACTGGTGGAAAGCAGGTTCTTTATAATCTATTTATGGCGTCTCTAAATAAAGGAGATGAAGTTATTATTCTTTCTCCTTATTGGGTTTCGTACCCTGATATTGTAATTCTTGCCGAAGGTGTGCCTGTAATTATTCAATGTCCAATAGAGAGTGGTTTTAAACTGACTCCACTGCAACTATCAAATGCTATTACTCCAAAAACCAAGTGGCTTATACTCAATTCGCCAAGCAATCCCACGGGATCTGCCTATACGAAGGCTGAATTAGCTGCGCTTGGTGAAGTGTTAAAACAGAATCCTCATGTAAATATTTTGTCAGATGATATTTATGAACATATAATTTTTGAAGATTTTCTATTTTTTAATATTGCAAATGCTTGCCCTGAATTAAAGGATAGGACTTTTATAGTTAATGGAGTTTCAAAATCATATTCCATGACTGGCTGGAGAATAGGTTACGGAGTTGGTGATGCAAAATTGATTAAAGCGATTAGCATTATTCAATCTCAATCAACATCAAATCCATGCTCAATTGCGCAATATGCAGCACTTGAAGCTTTATCCGGTACACAGGATTTTATGAAAATAAATTCTCATAGATTTGAAGAAAAAAGAGATATTGTTCTTGATATTCTAAATAATATTGAAGGGATTGAATGTCATAAGCCTGAAGGTGCATTCTATGTATTTCCCTCATGCAAAAAATTGCTTAATCGAATGGCTCCTAATGGAAAAATTCTTCAAAATTGCAATGATTTTGCAAGTTTCTTGCTTGAGTTTGCTGAAGTAGCTGTAGTACCTGGCGTTGCATTTGGTATGGAGAATCATTTTAGAGTTTCAACGGCAGCTAGTAAAGAAATACTAACTGAGGCTTGTAATAGAATTAAGTCAGCTTGCGCATTATTAAAATATAATTCTTGAGCCATGTTGAAACACCATATTAAGAAATTTTTTAAATCTAAACTAGGAGAAAATTTTCTATCCAAATTTATAGTTTACTATCTTAAATTTGTACGGTTTACAAGTAAGCTGACTATTGAATATGGTGAAGGATTTGATAAAGAAAAGTTTAAAGCAGCAAATAATCATATTTTTGCTGTCTGGCACCAAGAACTTGCTCTTGCTGTTTTTATGTTCGAAGATATTAAGTCTAGGACTAGAGCTTTAGTATCTCCGCATAGTGATGGAAAAATTCTTGCAAATATAATAAATGATTTTGGATATAAAACAATTTCTGGATCAACTAATGAATCTGCTACTAAGGCTCTTAGAGAAATAATCTCTATACTTAAAGATGGTGAAAACCTTGTAATAACTCCAGACGGGCCTAAGGGGCCAGCAAAGGAGATAAATAGCAATATATTAGCAGTAGCTGCTAAAACATCGAGTTTTCTTGTCCCAATGACTATATCTTCAAGATATATTGAGCTTAGGAGTTGGGATAGATTTCATTTTCCTCTTCCATTTTCTAATATTAAAGTCAAATTTGGGAAACATATTATGCCTGCAGGAAATAAGAAGAGTGATGATGAATTTCTTAAATTGAGTCTGGATCAGCTCCAAGAAGATGCGCGAAAAGAAATTCCAGTTTCAAAGTTCAGCGATAGAAATTTTGAATATTTCCTAAGTTTGGTCAGTATTTTGTCATTTCCAGTTCTTGTAGTTTTGCTTCTTGTGAGGTTATTTAAGGGAAAGGAGAGTTCTCAAAGAATTTTAGAGCGTATAGCAATTGGAAGCGATATACCAAGTGAGAATATGGTGTGGATTCATTGTGCTAGCGTTGGAGAGTCTATCTTAGGATTTTCTTTGATGGATATGTTGCTAGCAAGGAATAAAAATTTAAAATTTTTACTAACTACAGGAACAGTTACTTCTGCAAATTTAGCTCGTTCCAAAATGAAAGAATATAACGTGACAAGGCAAGTGATTACACATCAATTCATTCCTATAGATAATATATTTTTTGTAAAAAAATTCATGAATTATTGGAAGCCGAAGCTTGGTTTATTTATTGAGTCTGAATTATGGCCAAATCTTATTTTTGAAGCTTCTAAACATTGTCATTTGATATTGCTAAATGCAAAAATGTCCCATAGATCCTTTGCAAGATGGCATAAATATAAATTTATTATTGAGAAAATGGCCAGCAAATTTAGCTCCGTTCTAGCTCAAAGAGAGCAGGATAAAATTTATTATGAAAGACTAAAATTTAATAATGTAAGCTTTGCAGGAAATTTAAAATATGTGCAAAAAGATGATAGGATTGATTTGAAACTATATGAGAGTTTGCTAAAACAGATAGGAGGCAGGAAAGTTATTTTTGCCGCAAGCACTCATCCAGGTGAAGAAGAGATTATTACTAATATTTATATAAAATTAAAAAAGGAAATTAAGGGTCTTCTCCTAATTTTAGCCCCTCGTCACCCTGCAAGGACTCAAGAAATTCTGGAAATAATTAGGAAACATAAGTTGAGTATTTGCTTAAGAACAAGCGATGAGAACATAAGTGCGAAAACAGATGTTTTTATTTTAAATACTATAGGCGAACTTCCTCTAATATTTAAGCTTAAGCCTATTACTATTATGGGAGGTAGTTTTACTATTGGGGGCCATAATATATTAGAACCAGCGAAATATGAATCACCGATAATATTCGGCCCAGACATGAGTAATTTTTCTGAAATATCAAAAGAATTCTTAGAAAAAGGAGCTGCAATTCAAGTGCATAATAGCGATGAATTAGAGAGGGAAACAAGAAATTTGCTGAATTGTTCCGATAGAAACTTGTCTAAATATACAGGAGCAAGCCTCGATATTATCAAATCTAAACAGAAGATATTGGACATTTACCTAGATGAGATAAATAGGTATATATAGGACTTATACCATTTCCTAGATTAAATATCAAGGCTTCCAGCAATCTTATCCATATTATGGAGCGCTTGTTCATTTATAAAATCGAACCGCTTCTGTGGATTTTTACCCATTAAATCTTCTACAATCTGCGATATTTCTTCTTCGCTTCTTACAGATAATCTAAGTAATGTACGTTTTGCAGGATTCATTGTTGTTTCTTTTAACTGAGCTGGCGTCATTTCTCCAAGTCCTTTAAACCTTCCAAGTTCTATTTTGGTTTTACTTTTTTTAGAAAGTTCGGTGAGGAGTTTTGTTTTTTCTATCTCATTTCCAGCATAATAATTATTTGAACCTTGAGTGATTCTATAGAGAGGAGGCTGTGCTATATAAAGATGTCCGTCAGCTATTAACCTTGGCATTCTTCTATAGAAAAATGTCATTAGTAGCGAAGCTATATGTGCTCCATCTACGTCAGCATCTGTCATAATTATAACTTTTTCATACCTAAGAGCATCTTTATTATAATTTTTTAAACTACCGCAATTGAGTGCTATTTCTAGATCGATAAGCTGTTGGTTCTGAGTTATTTTATCGTTCGTTGCATTTGCTACATTTAATATTTTCCCGCGCAGCGGAAGAATTGCTTGAGTTTCTCTGTCACGCGCTTGTTTTGCAGAACCACCGGCTGAATCGCCTTCTACTATAAAAATTTCAGTACCTTGCATAATCTCTCTTGAGCAATCCGCGAGTTTTCCTGGTAGCCGTAATTTTTGTACTGCGGTTTTTCTACTGACAGATCTATCCTGCTTCCTACTTAAACGATATTCAGATGTTTCGATAAGTTTTTCAAAAATGATATTAGCATCTTGTTTGTTTGAAGTAAGCCAATGATCTAAATGGTCTTTTACCGTATTTTCAACGATTTTAACAATTTGTGATGATAATAATTTTTCTTTTGTTTGGCCTTGGAATATGGGGTCATGGACAAATACAGAAAGAATTATGCTGGTATTTTCCATTATGTCATCAATAATAACATTCGCAGATTTTCTTGAATTTCCCGAAAGATCAGCAAAGTTCTTAAAGCTTTTTAGCAACGCGGCCCTCATACCCTGTTCATGAGTTCCTCCAAGCGGCGTTGGGATTGTATTGCAATAGGTTTGGATAAAAGGTTCGGTATCTGACCAACCAATTGCCCATTCAACTTTAGTACCTTTATTATCAACTTTAATATCACCAGCAAAAACTTCAGGAACTATCAGTTCTTTTTCGGCTAATTTGCTTTTTAAATAATCAGAAATACCATTTGGAAAATGGACCTCTTCTTGTTCTGGTATATTATATTCTGCAGCTAGTTCACTTTCGCATTTCCAGTTAATAACAACCCCTTTGAATAAATAAGCTTTTGCCTTAATAAGTTCATAAATTCTTTTTGGGTTGAATTTTTTTTCACCAAAAATTTGTGTATCAGGTCTGAAACAAATAGATGTGCCTTTTTTCCATGATCCTTTTTTATCAGTAATAACTATATCCCCAACTGGGACCCCTCTTGAGTACTCATGACTATATAATTTGCCGTTCCTTACAACTTCAACCAGCAAATATTCTGATAAAGCATTTACAACAGAGACACCAACTCCATGTAATCCACCAGCAGTTTGGTATGACTTATTAGAAAATTTTCCGCCAGAATGAAGAGTTGTTAGAATAACTTCAAGAGCCGATTTATTAGGAAATTTTGGGTGCGGATCAATTGGAATGCCACGACCATTATCTTTTATTGTAATTTCTGTGAGGGATGAAAGGGTTACATCAATATAACTTGCGTGACCAGCCACCGCTTCGTCCATAGAATTATCTAAAACTTCTGCAACTAAATGGTGTAGAGCGTTTTCGTCTACGCCACCAACATACATTCCAGGCCTTCTTCTGACAGGCTCTAGCCCTTCTAATACCTCGATATCTTCGGCATTATAACTTGTTTCATTTTTCTTTTTTGTTTCTAAACTGAATAAATCTGCCATCTTTAGTTTGACTACTCTGATTTTATTTGATATAAGCTTATCTGTTGTGAGCGCAAAACACGTTGCGTTTCAAACACTTCCATTTACTTTTAATAGTTCCCTTAGAAATTTAAATCAACATAAAATCGTTATTTGTCGCATGAAAGCAGAGAATTCTAATACACAAGACATCGAAGAAGAAAAAGTTCAAGATCAAGAAGTACAGTTACCAAGAAGCACAGAAGTCGTACATCTTAAGATTTTAAAGAGAAAATCACCAGAAGAATTGCAGGCGCAGGCTGAATTGCTAGGCATTGAAAATGTAAGTGCCATGATCAAGCAAGAGCTTGTCTTCGGAATTTTGAAAAAAATCGTTGAAGAAGGTGGGTCAATTCATGGAGAGGGCGTTTTGGAAGTCCTTCCAGATGGATTCGGATTTTTAAGGTCACCAGAAGCTAACTACTTAGCCGGACCAGATGATATTTATGTGTCGCCAAGCCAGATAAGAAGATTTAGCCTTAGAACGGGTGATACTGTTGAAGGGCAAATACGAGCTCCTAAACAAGGAGAACGTTATTTTGCACTGCTTAAAGTGAACAAGATCAACTATGATGATGTGCCAAGAGCGCTACATAGAGTTAATTTCGACAATTTAACGCCATTATATCCAGATGAAAAATTAAATTTAGAAATAGAAAATCCAACAAATAAAGATCTAAGCAATAGAGTAATAGAAATTGTATCTCCAATGGGCAAAGGCCAAAGAGCTTTGATTGTTGCTCCTCCAAGAACTGGTAAAACAACATTAATGCAAAATATAGCTCACGCTATAACAACTAATCATCCGGAAGTATATTTGATAGTACTTCTTATTGATGAAAGACCAGAAGAAGTTACTGATATGGCTAGATCTGTTAAAGGTGAGGTTGTAAGTTCAACATTTGATGAGCCAGCGGTTAGACACGTTCAGCTTGCTGAAATGGTAATAGAAAAAGCAAAAAGACTCGTCGAGCATAAAAGGGATGTTGTAATATTACTTGATAATATTACAAGGCTTGCGAGAGCTTATAATACTGTTATTCCGTCATCAGGCAAAGTTTTAACTGGTGGTGTCGACGCAAACGCATTGCAGCGCCCTAAACGTTTCTTCGGAGCGGCAAGAAATATTGAAAATGGTGGATCACTAACAATTATTTCAACGGCTTTGATTGAGACTGGTTCTAGAATGGATGAGGTTATCTTTGAAGAATTCAAAGGAACAGGTAATGCAGAAATTATTCTAGATCGTAAAATAGCAGATAAAAGAATTTATCCGGCTATTGATATTACGAAATCAGGTACTAGAAAAGAAGAATTGCTTGTGCCAAAAGCTATGCTACAAAAAATGTGGGTAGTTCGTAGGATTGTTAATCCAATGGGTACAATTGACGCGATTGAATTCTTGCTTGATAAGTTGAAAGATACCAAGAATAACTATGACTTTTTTGACTCCATGAACAGCTAAAACCTCTTTCTAGCGCCCAAGCTCTCAATTTGAGAGCTTGGTGTAATTTCTGCGTTGAAACTTTGTCTCCGGTGCTCACCTATAAGAATAGGCTGCGCTCCACGACTTCGTTTCGTCTAGAAATTCCTCGATATAAATAGGTTTTAATTTTTCCTAATAAAATGATAATTTGTGAGCGCAAATTTATTAGCTCATTTTTATCTTGACTAAATCGTTGTATTATATATATTCTAGATGTTTAATATTAACAGTTGGGCAGTATGTTTGCAGTAATAAAAACTGGTGGCAAGCAGTATAAAGTTGAACCTAATCGTATCATCAAAATTGAAAAGATTGATGGCGAGCCTGGTACAGAAGTAGAGTTTAATGAAGTTTTAATGATAGGTGAGTTTTCCAAACCTTCGGTTATTGGTACACCTACAGTTAGTGGCGCTGCTGTTAAAGCTAAGATTCTAGATCAGTATAAAGACGAAAAAGTTTTAATTTTTAAGAAAAAACGTCGTCAAAATTATCGTCGTAAAAAAGGACATCGTCAAGAAGTGACAAGTGTTCAAATTATAGACATCAAAAAGAAATAATTAAAGAGTAAAGCAGAATGGCAACGAAAAAAGCTGGTGGTAGTTCCAGGAACGGAAGAGATTCCGCAGGTAGAAGACTTGGTGTTAAAAAAGCAGACGGTCAATTTGTGATCCCTGGTAACATTATTGTTAGACAGAGAGGAACAAAGTTTCATCCAGGCAAAAATGTAGGCCTTGGGAAAGATCATACTATTTTCGCTCTTGTATCAGGAAGCGTTGCTTTTAAAAGAAAAAGAGATAATAAAGTTTTTATCTCTGTAGCTGAGAATATAGTTGAAGCAGAAGCTCAAGCTTAATATTTTTCTAAATAATTCCTCATTTTAACCTAGTATAGTTAACGCCATCGGCTGGTGGCGTTAACTATACTAGGTTATTTTTATTTCATACATATGGAATCGGTATTACAAATCATCTATCAGCTCGTTCTTAAAAATCCATAAATGAATCTCCCAACATATTTTACAATATTATCCTTAAGCAAACGAAATATCATGTTGGCAATTCCTATGAGTATTACAGCTATGATCATACTATATATAATATCCGCAGGAAAATGCATAGCGAGAGCTATACGAGACAAAGCAACCAGTATAAATGCTATTACAATTGCAAATTTTGCAAAATAATTTAAAAATTTCCATAATGAATAAGATAAGAGAATAACCATTGCAACATGGGCGCTAGGGAAGCTCGATAAGCACCTTTCTTCAAGTATATCCATCACAGTAAAAAAACTCCCATTTTCAAAAGAGCAAAAAGGCCTTGGCATATTTATTGTAAATTTCATTGCGGCATAGCATAGACCAATTACGGCGTAGCATATTCCTATCCGCACAAAATAATAATAGGCTTTGTAGAAATAGTCTTCTGAGCCTTTGATTCTCTTAAAACATACAAGAAATAACATTACAGCAATTATGTAGTAAATCGCGAAATTACTAATATTAAAAACATAAGATAGATATTTATAAAAGAACTGGATATTCTTTGCTTGAAAATAATGGTTTATTGAAAGAAATATCTCTTTATTGTAACCATACCAATCATATAAAACTGTTTTTGTATCCATGGAAGTAATTATTTTAGGTTCTGGGTTCTCGCTTGGCGTGCCCGTCATAGCCTGTAAGTGCAAAATTTGCACTTCAACTCATAAATACAACAAACGTATGCGCTCGGCAATGATTATTAGAAATGATCAAGCAACTATACTTGTAGATTTCGGTCCGGACATAAAACAACAGCTACTTACTCACAATATAACAAAAATTGATGCTGTAATTTGCACTCATGATCATGCAGATCATACTGCTGGCATAGATGAGCTTAGAGTTTTTGCATATAATTCAGGAAAGCCACTACCAATTTACTCAAATAGAAAAACTTTAGATGGCTTAAAGAAAAGGTCTGAATATTTATTTAAGTTGCACGATAGAGTTGGGCCATTTTTAAAAGAAGAAGTAATTTCAGATTATGAAAAATTTAAAATTGGAGATATTGAATTACAAATTTTTGATCAAGCCCATGGCCATAATTCAAGCCTTGGTATAAGAGTTAGGGACTTTGTATATTCAAACGATATAACTGAATTCCCAGAAGAATCTAAAAAATTCCTTCATAATATCGACACATGGGTGTTAGATTGTGTGGATTATAAAAGAACCTCAGCCCATGCTGGGCTTGATGAGGTTCTTTTATTTGATAAAGAATATTTGCCAGGTAAAATTTTACTAACAAACCTTGGCCATAATCTTGATTACGAAGAATTGTCAGTAAAGCTCCCAAACCATATCAGACCAGCATTTGATGGTATAAGCATTAAGTTCTGAAGTGGCCAGGCTATAAATAAATTAAAAAGAGTAACCTAAATAAAGATAAGCAAATATAAGATTAAATGATGCAGTAGAGCTATGGTTTGCGTTTCTAGGAGCAAAAGTTGTTTTAACTCCTACAATCGTTTGATCAAAATGATAGTTCATTCCTATGGATGGAAAGGGAGTAATTGAATTGTTATATTCTCCTGTTTTCCAATCTTGAGCTGAATATAGGGCAAGATAAAGGTCTGCATCCAGTGAGATATTGTCGTTCATGTGATGTCTATATCTACCACCAATACCTGTAGTATATGCTGATCTATTATCACAATCTTTGAAAGTCATTCCCATCATAATAAGAGATAATGAGCTTCCATCTTCTTTATCTCGAAAATCATACCCAATACCTACTCCAGGATTAAAGACAAAAGCGCCATTTTTATCTAATTTTCGTGGAGCTTTTTTGTAAGCTGGGTTAGAAGAATCTGCTCCAATATGGTAAGATAAGCCTGGCAATAAAATTCCTATTTCTCCAGCAAAAACATTCTGTGAATACACCAAAGCGAAGATTATTGCTATCTTTTTTATATTCTGTAAGCTAAATTTTTTGGTAACCATAATGATAATCTATTTATAAATAAAAAAACGTTATCATAATTCTTTTCGTAAATCCGTCAATAATTATTATTTTAAATTTACATAATGTAGACTAGCTTATTAAAAGGAGTAACCTAAATAAAGATAAGCAAATAGAACGTTAAAAGATCTAGCTGCAGAGCTATTAGGATTTTTGGGAGCAAAAGTAGTTTTAAACCCTAAGCTAGCCGTTTCAAAGTGGTAATTTACTCCAACAGAAGGAAATGGAGCTAGTAGAGGATTATATT
>CAYPDX010000030.1:0-15689 GCA_964409695.1 uncultured Rickettsia sp.
TTTTTGTTTTTATAAAAAAATTCCTTATAATCACAGAAATACGGCTATAAGTAAGTCTTAAAATTATAAAAGACCTCAAAAACAATAAGTTTCGAGATCCTTTACTAATTCAAATGAATTTATACATCTTGCGGCACAGCATTAGCAGATACACCAAGAATACTCAAATTATCATGTTCAGTATTAATGGGTTGCTCTGCAACATTCCCTACAGCAGAACAAGAACACGCTAATTTTTGATACCATTTTAAATTCGGTGATGGAGAAACCTTTCGACCAACATAAACCTCTGATAAACTTATATCTTGAAAATCATCAGTCGACTCATTACTGCTCATAACTGTGGACACAGCTGATACTGGTGACATGAGTGGATCTACAGTCCCTTTACTTATAGAGCGCATAGTTAAAATAGTATCCTCTATAGTATGGTCATTGATTATAGATAGTAATATTTCAACTGCTCTAGTATCATCAGTTAATCCCGTTATTTCTATCTTACCTGTTTTAAGCGCAGCAATAACTTTAAGAGCATGTGAAGCTCCTAATTCATTGGCTTTAGTGGGATCTTCTCTCTCAAAAATTTTATCCCTAAGACTTTCATAGACTCCTATAATTTTGAAGAATCCAGCATGCTTGACTTCCGTTAGAGAATGAAGTGCTTCAGTATTAGAAATACTTGCATGAGCAGCAAGTTTTTGCAGAGTATCTGCCATAAACTTTGTAACTCCACTCTGAAGAGAATTGAGCGCTCTAATAGATTGATTTTCAACTCTTATAGACATACCCTTATCAACTAAAGCTTGAGCAGCTGTTACAATTTCAGAAACAATTGGAGGAAGCGGTATCAAAGATAGTGACGTTGTGTAACTTGCTTCAGTAAACATTCCAGACACTAATGCTGCAGATCCGATAAGGAATGTTTCAATTGTTCGTATAAAAGACATATGATACTGAGATAAGGCTGGGTCGCTTTCTATTTTTTCACGCATTTTTTCCAGTTGAACACTTTCGGCATTATGCCTTATAGCGTGAGATACTTCTTCTGTTTTAACAAATGTTTGAGATTTTTTTTCTAATGCAGCTACATGTTCTTTTAGAGCTGCGAGCTCAGCTAATTCTTGCTTCATCGAAGCAAGCACATCTTTCATTTCAGCGAGAGTAGCATTATTTTGCGCCAAAGTAGCTTTGTTATCATTTGCCATACTAAGGGATGCTTTAAGTACTTGAGCAGCTTTGACTAACTGGGGCATAGACTTAATTTTAATTGCTTCTTTTGCATCTTCTAAGGTTAACGCTTCGCCATTTGCAGTTTCTTCCATCTCATCTTGTTTGCTTTCATCTCCTTCTAAAATACTAGATGATCCTACGGAAGAAGCTTTTCTTTGCATAATACAACTTGTTTGGTCAGCCTTACTGCTCGCAGCTTCTAAAACTTCAACATTTAAGAAATTATGTTTTACACTCGGAGCATATTGTCGTGCTGTACCTATAAAATCTTGTTCATATATTATACTATCAAAATTTTCAGGTAAAAAAGAAGCGAATCTTAAATGTGAACCACCAGCACCTCCAAGATCCATCTCTCTCGAGCTTTCTGACCTCATATGAAATGACGAACGTCCACTGCGAGTTTGCGATTCCATAAATAGCATTTTTTGATCATAATCTCGAAATGATTTATCACTTAATAATGGTTCTCTTGCTGAATCTACGGCAGAATCTTCGATCGAATTACGTAGCTCCTCAGCCGTTTGCATTAATTCTATAGCGGTTTTAAGTAAGGTATTTTTTGATTGATCTTCTTGAGTATTAACTGAAATAAGGCCATTTGCTCTCGTTAAAACTTCAGCCAAACCTTCGACTATATGAAATTTTACGAGGGAACAAGCTTTAGATACATGTAAAATAGGATTAGAAGGGTCATTTTTAATTGCTAAATCATGTAAAGCTATTGTCTCATTCTCTAGAACTTCTATATAAGGTAGTTTTTCTTCAGAAATTAAGCTTTTTGCGTAAGCTAGATTAATTGCATTAGCTTTCAAAACTTCAGCTTCTGCTTCAACATTTCTATTAAGTGACATGTACACTGACGCAAGTTTAATATGAGCATCTACGAATTTAGGATTTATTTTTATGGCATAATCGAGTAATGGAATCGTGTTCTCTGGTTCGCCTTTAGCAATAAATAACTCTACCGATTTCATTACATCGGCACATTGCTTATTTTCTCCTGTTATATTATTATAGTACCAATATTCTGCTGTTTTAACTTCACCATTCTCTATTTTTTTGACTATTAAAGGATCTTTTTCCACTACATAATTATTATAATAATAGACAAAAGCTAAGCCAGAATTTGTTATCATCTCGCTTAGAACATGGGCCTTCGCTTGATATCCAAGCGCAAAATTAGCATCTAACGTATGAATGAGTTCTATAACATGCAAAGCTTCAGAATATTGTTGTAAACTACTATGTATCAGTGCTTTGTGATGAAGAGCATCAATATCATTTGGAGCAAAGCTTAGGGCTAATACACATGCTTCAAGTGCATCTATAGGTTTGTTATTTGCCGAAAGAATCATAGCCTTATTATAATAATAGAAGCCACATTCAGGATTTATCAATAGTAACTGATCAATAACTTCTTGAGCTTCCTCTAACCTATCAACCGATACTAAGAGTTTAGATTTTGCAAGTAAAGCTTCTTCGCTACCTGCGTTTATAGCAATCAATGCATCCAAACACTCTAATGCATCAGTATCTTTGCCATTTTGCATATGAATATATACAAGTGCTAAAACAGGGCTAACATATCCTGGGCTTAATTCACATGCCCTCTGATATAAAACTTTAGCATCACTTTCATTTCCCTGAGCCTCTAGAGCTTTACCTTTATAGTAAGTGGCTATGGAATCATTTGGATATTTTAAAAGAGCAATATCAAAATTTTGAATAGCTCTCTCTATTAATGAAGTATTATCTGTTGCAGAGTCTACAGTATCAGAGGACCTTGGGCTTGTTGTATTTTGTTTTTGCGATTTTAAGAGTAAGTTAATTCCAAGATTTACATAACCAGAAGCAAATTCATTGGAATTATCTATCACATATTGTGAATATTTTTCTCCCTGATCATATTGTTGAGTAAATCTAGCTAGAAGAGATTTTTGCAAATCTAATTCTACATTTCTAACATGATGAAATTTACTTCCCTCTGTTACAGCTTCTTTAAATGTATCTAATGCCATAGTATCTTTATGTAATTGTTTTAAAGCAACTGCTTTCAGAACGTATGCACCTATTGAATAATTCGTTGTTGCGCTAGTTTCTTCAGGTGTCTTTGCTGATTCTAGTGACAATGTGCGCTCTGCAGCATGTAAGGATTCAAGATGATGTCCCAGATACATTGATATTTGGGCTTTTAATTCAAAGTAATCTGGGTGGCTTCTGTTAAGATTTATAGCATTATTTATCAACTCGTGAGCCTTAATAAAATCTCGTGATTCCAGTAAGGTTTTTGCATAAATAAAGAAAAATTGTGGATTGCTAGTATTTATTTCAGACTTTCTTAATTCTTCGCATCTCTTAATTACTTCAGAAAACTTTGATCCACGGATATCATCTTGTATTGAACGAAGCATGCTATCATCAAAAACTTGACCATGTAATGTTACTTCTTCTGCTGCTCTAGACATAAGTACCTCCTGCTGCCCTGGTTAGGAGATAGAATGGCCTCAATTACCTGATTAAGAACATAGAGCTTATTTATTATTATAAGTTCTAGCTGCGTTCTTATTAAAATATGCGCCAACTATCACTTAGTACAAAGATTGGCATAATATTTGCTAATAGTCTAGTAGTTAATAGAGTTACTATTTATTAATATATTAACTTTGTTGTAATTTGACTACAGGTTATTTTTGACATAAGGAAAGCAGGTTATTGATGAAATATAGTCTAAGAGCGAATCATACTAACCTTATTTCGGCCCGTTTCCTTGGCGTCGTAAAGACTTTTGTCAGATTCTTCAATAAATTTTTCAGGCGTTATACCGTCATGATAAAAAGAGACGCCAATAGAAACTGTTTTGTTAATTGGTTTATCTAGATTAGGAATTACAAAATCATGCCTTTCGACTGTATCTCTTATTCTTTCTGCAGTTTCAATAGAAGATTCAGGAGTTACGTCATAAAGGGCTGCTACAAATTCTTCTCCACCATATCTAGCTACTAAGTCCGTAACTCTAAGTGCATCCTTAATCATAGAAGCAAAGTCCTTTATAACAGCATCTCCAGCCTGGTGACCGTACGTATCATTAACAGCTTTAAAATGATCAATATCAAACATCAATAATGCTATACCTTTATTCTCTGTTTGAGCTTTTTTGATCATATTTCCAATATGCATATCAAAATATCTTCTGTTATATATGCCTGAGAGCCCATCTTTTATCGAAAGGCTTACTTGTTTATCAAGACCATCTCTAAGAGTATCTTGGTATTTTTTTCTTCTAAGCTGTGTTTTTATTCTTGCAAGCAATTCATTTTCATCTACTGGATAATGGAAATAATCATTAACTCCAAGCTCCATTCCTTTAATAACCAAGCCCATATCCTCTTCTTCTGTCATTAATACGAAACTTGTGTACCTAAGTTGCTCTTTAACTCTTAGCGTCACCGCCACCCTCAAAGGGTCTGTATTTTCTAGCTGGCAACTTATAATAATAACGTCAGGAATTGAATTTGGACCTATTTCTTCAAGCTCTGAAATATCAGTTATAGCTCTTATATTTGATGTTAATTTAAGGAGAGATTTTGTAACATTTTTTGATTGAATTACGTCATCATCTAAAATGATAATTTGACAATTTGAAAAATTATCAACAATTTCAACAACTCCTTCTCCAAGCTCTGAATTAGTTTGATTTCTAAGTTTAAGCTCATCGAACATCACCTTCATTCTAGATAAAGATTTAACTCTAGCTAATAAAGCTATATCATTTATTGGTTTTGTAAGAAATTCATCTGCTCCTGCTTCAAGGCCTTTTACTCTATCTTCAACATCTGAAAGCGCCGTTACCATAACAACAGGTATATGCATTGTTTCTGGATTGGTTTTTATACGTTTACAAGTCTCAAAACCGTCTAGTTCAGGCATCATCGCATCTAAAAGTATTACATCTATCTTTTCTTTTGCTAGAACTTCAAGAGCTTTTATCCCGTTATTTGCTGTGAGAACAGTATAATATTCGGCCAGAAGTTTTACTTCTAGAAGTTTAACATTTGTCTCAAGGTCGTCTACAACGAGAATAGTAGCTGTCATAATTCAAGCCTCTAAATAATATTTTACTGTTGAAAAAAATTCGTCAATTGATAAAGGTTTAGAAAGATATTTATCACAGCCTGATTGCAAAATTTTAGCTTCTTCATTCTTCATTGCATATGCAGAAATAGCTACAATAGGAATATGTTTCATATCAACATCTAATCTTATAGTTTTGATTATATCTATACCTGATATCCCATCAAGCTGAATATCCATCAAAATAAGGTCTGGATTATTTTTTCGGCATAATTCAACTGCATTTGCTCCAGTTTTAGTGTAGACAACTCTACAATCTAATAATGATAGTAGATCACGAAACAACTTCATATTAAGATGATTATCTTCTACTAGAAGAACGCAGGACATGTTTGTACTTATTTAGTTGACTAAAGTCTATCAGCAGGATTTGGATAATGCAAATAAAGATTACAAAATTAGCAAAATCTTAGAAATTCTAAGTGGTTTGACATACTAAATCTGACATAATTGAAGATATATATCCTCTTGGAATATTTACTTAACCTCATCTATTCCTCCATTATTCCATGGATGGCATTTAAGGATTCTTTTTATTGCAAGAAAAACTCCATAAAAAACACCATGTTTTTCGATGGAATCTATAGCATATTCAGAGCAAGTTGGCAAAAATCTACATTTCGGGCCTAGTAACGGAGAAATAGCATATCTATATATATAAATTGGTAATTTTATAACAAATTTCAGGCTCTGACTAATTGGATTTAGCATAATCTTGCAACTCACATAAAATGCTATGTGCTTCTTTGGGCGATAAGTCGTCAACAGAATATTCTGATATTTTCTTTGATAGATTTATATATTTATCTTTAAATAGATCTTTAGTCTCTCTAGATGAGAATAAATCATTTTCATAAAGCATGGCCTTTCCATGATTCTTGGATTCATGATTTTTTTCTAATTGAAGTAAAATAGAATTAGCTCTCCTTATTAATGATTTAGGGAGGCCAGCCAATCCAGCGACATGTATACCATAAGATTTATCAGCTGGCGCTGGGATCACTTTATGAGTTAAGTGAATTACTCCATCTAACTCCTTGATTTCTACGGAATAGTTCTTTAGTGTTTTTAATGTAGATGATAGGCTTGTAAGTTCGTGATAATGGGTTGCGAATAGAGTTCTACAATTTATATTAGAGTAAATATGCTCTAATATAGCCCAGGCTATAGCCATTCCATCAAATGTTGATGTTCCTCTGCCAACTTCATCTAATATAACAAGAGAAGATTCCGTAGCTTGAGAAAGAATTGCTGAAGTTTCAATCATTTCAACCATAAAAGTAGATTTTCCACCGCTTAAATCATCGCCGCTCCCTACTCTACTAAAAATTCTATCAATTATACCTATTTTACAGTAACTCGCTGGCACATAACTCCCTATTTGAGCCATAATCGCTATCAAGGCATTCTGTCTTAAATACGTACTTTTACCACCCATATTTGGGCCTGTTAGAAGAATAATCCTCTCGTTTTCATTAAATTTACTATCATTAACTATGAATTGTTCTTGTTTTAATTTTAATTGCCTTTCTATTACTGGATGCCTTCCAGAAGTAATAATCAACGAATTATCTTCTACTATTTCAGGCTTTATATAATTATTGTCTTTAGCTATCTGAGCAAAACTACAAAAAACATCAATATTACTAAGAGATTTAGCTATCTTTCTGATTTCATTAGCTTTTTTCTCAATTTGAATACATAGTTTTTCGTAAATCTCATGTTCCAATGCCACAGAAAGTGAATTAGCGTTTACCATCTTACTTTCAAGCTCTTGAAGCTCCTTAGTCGTGTATCTAACGCTGTTGGCTGTTGTTTGCCTATGAATATAAATAGGATCTAGCATTTTTTGAGCGTTCTTAGCAGAAACTTCGATAAATAAACCAAGTACATTATTCTGATTTATTTTAAGATTATCTATATTAGTTTTTAACTGGTAAGCAACTCTCAAACGCTCAACAAGATTTGCGCCATTCTTAATTATATTAGAAAGCTCAGATAGTTTTGGGTGATATTCCAGATTAATAAAACCACCTTCGGACATATTATTTGGGGAATCATCGCGTACTGCTTCGGCTATTAAATCAAGAACTGAATAATCAAATGTAAAATTATCATGAAGAGCTTTAACTTGATCAGGTATGGTTTGAAGGCCAAATTCTTTGTATAATATTTCTTTAATTAAATACGCTGCTTGAAGAGCAGATTTTATAGTAAGAAGGTGAAACGGTTGCGACCTTCTCATTATAACTTTACTAAGAGCTCTTTCTAAATCTGGCACATGCTCTAATATATTTTGAATTTTTTTTGAGAGGTGATTATTTTCTACAAAAAAATCTGTCAAAGACTGCCTTTCTTTTATTGCGCTATAACTTGTAAGAGGGGTATTTAAATAAGTGTAAAGTAACCTTCCACCGCCAGAAGTTACAGTCTTTGATATAGACGAGAGAAGTGTTGCGCTCTTCTTTCCAGTTGGTGATTCTGTAATTTCAAGACTTTTGCGAGTCGCTTGATCAAGAATCATATAATCTTTTGTAGATTCAAATATTGGGGTCTCTAACCTTGGCATATTCGCTTTCTGGGTTATAGCTAGATATTGTAATATAGATCCTATAGCTGAAATTTGCGACTTGTTTAAATTACCAAAAGAATTATAGCTAGCTAATTCATAATAATTTTCAATGTGAGTTATGCACCTTTTTACTTCAAAAATCTGATCAGATTGAAAAACTAGCTTTAAATCAAACTCTAATATGTTTCTTTTAACTTCTTCTTTTTTATAACTATTTTCTGAAATTAATATTTCTTTGGGAGAGATCTTTGAAAGCTCACTTGAGAGCTCTGAAGATAAAACAGTTACTACTTTTATTGCTCCAGTTGTTATATCAGTATAGCATATAGATATTTCATCCTTATCAGTTGCTATTGAAGCAAGATAGCTAGGTCTAAAAGGATTTAGAATAGTATCATCAATGATAGTTCCTGGCGTTATGATACGCACTACATCTCTTCTAACAACGGCTTTATAGCCATCTCTTTTTTTTGCTTCTTCAGGGGATTCCATTTGGTCGCAAAGTGCTACTTTTATTCCGGATTCTAAAAGCTTAGGCAAATAATTCTCAAGGGCATGGTGAGGGACCCCACACATTGGTATATATTTTTCATCAATCTTTCCTCTTTTAGCAAGCGCTATCCCTAAGATTTTTGATACTTTTTCTGCGTCATCATGAAATAATTCGTAAAAATCACCCATTCTGAAAAGCAAAAAACAATCTTGATGTAAGAACTTTATATCAAGAAATTGACGCATCATTGGAGTTGAAGCTTCATAATTATGTTGACTATAGAATTCTTCTTTAGAAAAAGACTTGTACATCATATAGTTTATTCAATATTTGATTTTGGCGATATAGAGACTCCATTAATTTCTAATATAACATAATCTGAAGATGAATCCTTTATATTAAATAACCTCTTTTTATTTTTATTATGTAGATATTTTTCTGGTAAAATGACAGTTCTAGAACCAATTGTTGGCATATTTTCAATGATATGAGAAAGAACTTGTGGATAATTATTATCGCCAACCTTAAAAGTAATTAAATTATCGTCAATTGTATCTCCATTGATTTTTAAAACTTTATAGTGAAATTTAACATTATCTCCGCAAATAACAGGTCTAGAAGTGGTAATATAATCATCAAATATTTTGATTTTTGAATAATCAGCATCAAGAGCTGTTAGATGCTTCAATATTACCATTATAATCTTATAATTCTCGCTGTCCTCTTTTCCTTCTGCCCTCTGTTTAGATAGAAAATTAGCCCTAATAGCTTCATTTATCCTTAAACCTGGTGTTAAAATATTCAACTCTTCTATTTCTGATGAGCCTATCCTATACTCTACATCTTCAGTCTTAATCTCTTTACCATCTTTATTTAAAACTATATAATTGAGTAAAATTTTCTGCCCACAAACAGATCTTATATTTTCTACTGGAAGAGTTAATGTCTCTACTTGATATTCTCGTTTTAACGCACTGAAGCCATTTGTAGCGAATGCAACGCTATTTGTTTTAAGGTCTTTATCTTTTACTGTAAGCATTGTTTTTGCAAATTTTACACCTACTGGGGATTGTAAAAAGCTACTCATAGCATTTGAAAGCACTCTTTCTACAGCTCCAGATTTCTGCGTCTCTTTATCTTTATCAGAATTTTCAGAAATTTTAGTATCTTCAGTTTTCTCTTGAGCCACAGATTTAGCAGATTCTGAAGATTGTTGAGTAGCCGTGGTTTCTGTAGAAATTTTTTCGCTACTAGCTCTTCTAGAAGTTTTTTTATCAAGAAAAATATTATATATGATTACGACGATAATTGCTATTGTTAGGTATTTACGCATGACACTCTAAGAATTTCATAATATAATGAATTTATAACTAATTTTCTTGATCTGCAATAATAAAAAATTCTATGAATAATATAGATTACAGTGATTTATTCGATGCAATAATTATTGGAGGCGGTGGCTCTGGATTAGTAGCTTCTATAAAACTTGCTCAAAACAAGCAAAAAGTTGCAATAATTAGTAAAGTCCCACCAATTTTTAGCCATACTTCCGCTGCCCAAGGAGGTATAAATGCAAACTTTGGTAATCAAGTCAATGATGACTGGCGCTGGCACATGTATGATACAGTTAAAGGCTCCGATTGGCTTGGAGACCAAGATTCGATTGAGATAATGTGCGAGAAAGCAAATGAATGTGTTTTATTTTTACAAAAAATAGGTGTTGAGTTTGATTTAGATGAGAGTGGTAAAATATTACAAAAAAAATATGGCGGGCAAACTCTAAATTATGGAAGCAATACATTAGCTCAAAGAGCTTGCTCTGTTGCAGATAGAACAGGCCAAGCTATTATGAATAAGTTACTTTTAGAAGCAAAAAGACTTGGCGTAAAGTTCATTAACTATAATTTAGCGACTGAGCTTATTATTTGTGACGGCGTATGCAATGGTGTTAAGTGCTACGATATGCAGTCAGGCTCTTTTATAAATTATTCTGCAGCAAACACTATTATTGCAACTGGTGGATATTCTCAGATATATAGTTCAACAACGGCATCTAATAGCTGCACTGGCGATGGAGTAGCGTTAGTTGCTCAAAAATCTATATCTCTCAAGGATATGGAATTTATCCAATTTCACCCTACTTCACTAAAAGGTACCGGTATATTAATATCGGAGACAGCTAGGTCTCTTGGTGGAATTTTACTAAATAAAAATTATGAACGATTTATGCAAGAATATGCTCCAAAATATCAGGAACTAGCATCTAGAGATATTGTAGCAAGGGCAATTTTTTCTGAATTGATAACAGGAAAAGGATTTGGTAAAAATTCAGACTATCTACTTCTAGATCTTACAAAAATAAATAAGGATGACTTTGATAAAAAACTTCCAAATGTAAGGCAAATATCTTTAGCTTTTGCAAATATTGACCCACTAGAAAAACCAATTCCAATAGTGCCGGCTGCGCATTACACAATGGGAGGGATTCCAACAAATATTAATTGTGAAGTTGTAAATATAATAGGTGACACAGAAACTATAGTTGAAAATCTATATGCTATTGGAGAAGCTGCATGTCACTCAGTGCATGGAGCCAATAGGCTTGGATGTAATTCTTTATTAGATATTATTGTATTTGGATTTCACGCAACAAATCATATTCTAAGCAAATCGCCAAATAAAAATGCAAAACAACATAAATCTGATAGCAGTTTTAGCATAAATACAGATGGAATTTACAGAACACTCGATTTAACACAAGAACTAAAGATGATTTCCCAAAACTATCTTGGAATGCAAAGGTCTGAATCTATATTACAAATGGCATTTGATGAGATTCAAAAAATAGAAGATAAGTTGCTATATATAAAAATTGAAAACCCAATCCAAGAATGGAACATAGAGCTAATAGAATATATAGAGTTAAAAAATCTAGTCACTTGTGCTAAACACACAGCTTTTGCAGCATTAAATAGAAAAGAGAGTCGCGGTGCTCATTATAGAAATGATTACCCATGCAGAGATGATAAGAATTACTGGAGCCACTCAATGACTCGTTTTGATGCTCATAATCCATCTATTTCATACTCAAAGGTAAGAAAAGAGGTAAAACATGTGGGATTTTTCCAACTAGAACAAAGAAATTACTAATAAATAATCGCGAGTCTTACGTCTTTATAGTTCAATGTGCTACTTTATTTTGGAAAAACTGGAATTTACCAATGATTTATAGAAAAATTATTTTAACTTTAGCCCTCCCTTTGTTTGTATACACAAGCTCCTACGCCGGGAATAAATTATCTACATGCCACCCTACAAAGGAACATTTAAATAATTATGAGCCAGCGATTTTTCCAACATCAAATAACTTACTTAGAAAGCCAGGTGAATTTCCAATAACCTGCGGTGAAAAAATGATAATCAGAGGGAGAGTAGTTGATAAAAACTGCGTCCCAGTATCTGATGCGAAAGTCTATATTTGGCAAGTGGCGTGCGATGGAAAATATCCATATAAACCACTAAGAAATGTCTATAAGAAACATGAGATTAATTTAGAATCAGGTGCAACTTTTACAGGAGCGGGACAAACAATTACAGATAACAAGGGCGAATTTTACTTCGTAACAACATATCCGGCCAGCTTCCATGATTTTAAGCCTCATATAGATTTTAGAGTGACCCACAGTTCATTTAATGACTTTGATACAAGATTTTATGTATCAAAAAAAGAAGAGGAAGTACCGCCTGTGGATTTCACAACCCCATATTATAAGACTGACGGGACTCTCGTAAACGATATACAAATCGTACTACCTCATGAGAATCCGCTGAAGGAATATTGATTTTGGTATTAAATTAATCTCCAGTATTATTATCACCAAGTATACCTAATTCACTATCTAAAGCTGCGTACTCACCATCTGTTGAAGATGACATGGTTGTTTCCGGATGGTCGCTTTCTTCTGAGGCAATGGCTCTTCTTTTTGTAACTCTCTCAATTGAATTTTTTTGTAGGTATTCTAATACTCTATGGTCAGGTACCCCATCACTATAGTCTCTGATAATCTCTTGTGTAATTATTGCGCCTGAATTAACCAGCAACTGGGCTGTTTCTACACTACTACAATAGAATATTGCGGGGTTTCCATCCTTATCTTTAAGATTAGGATTACATTCTAATTGGAGTAGTAGTTCAACAGCTTGATATTGCGAAAACTCTACAGCTATATGCAGAGGAAAACTCTCTTCCTTTAACTCTTTGCAACAGCAAAGTTCTATTATAGACAGCAGACCATATTTACAAGCTAGGTGAAAGATACTTTGCTTAAGCTCACTAGCCCCAACTTCAGGTGCAGTAATGACATAACTATCAACTCTACTTAGTAGATCTACAAAATTCTCCTCAGTAATTAATATATCCTTATTTTCTAATATTACGTATTTTTCATTTTTAGGATCTATAATAGAAATCATATCAACTAAATCTTCAAATTCATCTAAATTTATTTTGTATTTTTCCATTCGTTCCTCTTGTTCTTTCGAGAAAAACAAATATAGTATTGTCCTTATATTTACAATGTCTATTTTGATTTTTTATAAAAAATTCTTAATCAGTATTCTGTGATAAAGAGTGGAGTATGATATAGAATAAGAGATAGAATGTAGAAAGAGGTTGAGAGATCTCCTAGAGATGCTATGATTTTATGGTAATTTCTGGGGGTCTCTCAAGCCCTTTTTCCCTTACTAACCCTTACTCTATAGCTTATCCATCACATATTCACAAAAGACTACTATGGTATATTTACTAATGCCTTACCAATTACTCTTGCAAATTCTATAACTTTGGCACTTGCTATTGCAATATTAGCGATGAAAAAACTTTGGGAAGATTAAAAAGGGGGGAAAGGCAGTACTCATAGATATTCAAGCTTAAACTTAAAATAATAACTTCTACTGCCGTGTAACTCTAATAAAAGAATTATATCAACTGAATATCAACAGCAGATGTTTTTCCGTTTTTAGAAGCAAGTTTAAAACTAACTTTTTGTCCTTCAACTAATTTGCTGATACCAGCACGCTCTAATTCACTTACGTGAACGAAAACATCATTTCTTCCTTCTTCTGGTTGGATAAAACCATAACCTTTTGTAAGGTTGAACCATTTAACTGTTCCGTTTGACATTGTAATTACTCCAAGTACTATTAAAAAATTGTTATTTTAGAGTATAGATTGAATTTCATAAAATTCTGGCAGTCTTTAGTCAAAGTTACGGATTCATTGAGGTGAATTGATGTAAGATGTGCTATAGAAGCAGTAATTGAAATGAAACTCGATATATATTCTACAGCGATACTACACCTAATTATACCTCTGGTCAAGACAATAATATAAAAAAGCTTTTTTAACCTTAAGAAAAGAAAAACAACCTTAATTTGTGGTATAAAATCTTAGTTTCTGTAATAACAGCTTCGTTTCTTCCAAATATTTCTCAGGCTTGATCTTCTTGATATAGACCAACCTATTATCAGGTTTTATTTTGGTATTTTGTTGATGGTTTGATACAAAATTCATTATAGTATTATGATCTGCTTTTTCATTAAATTTAATACTAAAACCACCAGAACCTATATCCAGCTGCTCAATTCCAAGTTCCTTACAAATCACTTTAAGATCAATAATTTCAAGGAGATTATTTACGGCTTCTGGAAGTAGACCAAACCTATCAGCAAGCTCATCTCTAAAATCTTCAAGGACCTCGCTAGAAAATATATCTCCAGCTCTTCTATATATAGATAGGCGAGTACTATCATCTTCTATATAATTCTCAGGGATAAAGACTGGGATATTAATTTTAATCTCAGGCATTTTATTAGTTTGGATTTCTTCTCCTTTAACATTTGCTATGGCTTCTTCTAACATTTCTTGATATAGTTCCATACCAACTTCTTTAATATGACCTGACTGCTCATCACCTACTAAATTACCGAAACCTCTAATATCCATATCATGGCTAGCAATTGAAAATCCAGCTCCCAGAGAATCTATATTTTGCATTATCTCCAGCCTTTTGATAGCTGATTTTGTTGGCATTTTTTTTCTGTCTAAAACTAGATATGAAAAACCTCTAATTTTCCCTCTCCCTACTCTACCTCTTAATTGATAGAGCTGACACAGGCCGAACATATCAGCCTTATATATAATCATTGTGTTTGCTGCTGGAATATCAAGTCCAGACTCGACAATAGCGGTACTAAGCAGTAAATCATACCTCCCCTCGTAAAACTCCGTCATCACGTCATCTATCATTGTAGCTGCCATTTGCCCATGAACTATTGCTATTTTAATTTCTGGCAAAAGCTTGATAAGGCTAGTTTTCAATTCATCAATATCTGAAATTCGAGGACAAACAAAGAAGGTTTTTCCGCCTCTATGTTTTTCTCTTAAAATCGCATCTTTTACAATTACCTCATCATAAGTAATAAGACTCGTTCTAACAGAAAGCCTATCAATAGGAGGAGTTGCTATTATACTAAGATCTCTAATTCCAAGCATAGACATTTGTAGTGTCCTTGGTATTGGAGTAGCAGATAAGGTAAGAACATGAACTGATGTTGTTAGATCTTTTAATCTTTCTTTTTGAGCTACACCAAAATGCTGCTCCTCATCAACTATAACAAGCCCTAGATTAGCAAATTTTACTTCCTTAGAAAGAAGAGCGTGAGTACCTATAACTATATCCACTTCATTTGCTTTCATGGCTTCTTTGATTTTTTTAGCCTCAGCAAGTGTAGTTAGCCTTGATAATTGCTTGATAACAAAATTAAACCCCTTAAAACGCTCTATAAAATTATTATAATGCTGGCGAGCGAGAATTGTTGTTGGTACTACTATAGCTACTTGCTTTTTGCTAGATTTATCATCTGCTACTAAAAAAGCAGCTCTCATTGCTATTTCAGTTTTACCATACCCAATATCACCACAAATTAACCTATCCATAGGCTTTGACTCAGTTAGATCATTTATTACATCACTTATACTATTTTGCTGATCTTCAGTTTCAACGTGAGGGAATTTACCAGTAAAATTATTATAAGATTCCTGAACTATATGGATGGGGTCAACGTGAATACAAGATCTTCTGGCAGCAATCTCAATTAAATGCTCAGCAAGATGGTTAATTCTATCTTTAAGCTTAGCTTTTCTTCTTTGCCACGAAGCACCTCCAAGATGATCTAATTCTACTTCTCCTTGAGTATAAC
>CAYPDX010000031.1:0-15161 GCA_964409695.1 uncultured Rickettsia sp.
CTTTTATTAGTGTTCAATTTGATCTATTTATCCTAGTTTGTCAACATACTCTTATTTAACAGTGTGTTATTCTCCAATTTTTTTGTAGAGTGGATTGGTTTTTTAGTCTATATATAAAATTTTTATAAATTAGGTGTTATTAATATGTCGGAAGTTTTTTCTACAGAGCATTTAGCTCAGTATATTACAAGGTTAGAAAGATTAGAGCAGGATAAATTAGCAATAATGCAAGATATCAAAGAAGTTATGGTAGATGCAAAGAATAATGGATTCGATGTAAAAACTATAAGATATATACTCAAAATAAGAAAGATGGACAAGGATAAGCTTGCCGAAACTGAGGCTTTGATTGAGTTATATAGAGATGCCCTAAACGTTTAATACTTTGTTTTACTATAAATCTATATTTATTTAACAGTATTCCTAAAATTTGTTATATATTCTTGACAAGTAACAAAGAATTAAATATGCTTAATGACATATTAACTCAATTAAAGGTAATAATATGTTATCAGACCATCAAATTAAGGAATTTGAAGCTATGTTTCAAGATCCAGAAATTAATTTTAATGCCAGTGCGCTCTGCTATAAGGTATTTAGCGCATTTGGACTGCCTTATTCCGATTGTTATTCTGCTATTTGTAATATATCTACTGCCGAATTTTTAGTTTCTAAATTAGGCTTTGAAACAACAAAATCTATTTATCAAATTGTTACAGAATATGGGATGAATGTTCAAAACGATAGATGTGAGCATATGGCGGTTTCAACTGAATGCGATAAAGCTGGTTATGAAGGCGCAATAACAAAGTTGGCTCAGGAATATGCTGTTACTC
Organism: uncultured Rickettsia sp.; assembly: GCA_964409695.1. Classification (GTDB taxonomy): domain Bacteria; phylum Pseudomonadota; class Alphaproteobacteria; order Rickettsiales; family Rickettsiaceae; genus JABDAD01. The sequence continues at coordinate 837 of CAYPDX010000031.1, forward strand.
CGCATGATGAAGATGTAGAATTAGTCGGCGTTTCTGACGCTGCTGAATAGACTAAACAATTAGTTAGCACTACATAGCGCATAAGATTTACAAAGCCAAGATCTCATCTTGGCTTAAGAAACTATAGTTTGCAGTATTTTCGAATATTTTTCTAAGGAGTTCGTTGTTCAATGCGTGGCCAGTTTTTACGCAATGGATATTTGCTATAATATTTGAGGCTGCGAGTCTAAAATCACCAATTGCATCAAGCATTTTATGTCTTACAAACTCATCTTTATACCTAAGCCCGTCGTGATTCAATATAAGGTCATTATCTATGCCAATGGCATTATTTAACGATGCTCCCTTGGCGAGCCCGTGGCTTTGTAGATACTCAAGTTCTTGAATAAAGCCAAATGTTCTGGCAGAAGCAATTTCAGTATTGAATAATTCTTTGCTTTCGTAAGCCATTGATTGTTTGCCAATAGCTTTTGACTTAAAATCAATATCCATCATTATTTTAAATTTATCTGATGGAGAGGCTATAACCTCAGAACCCTTGTTATTATCTACAATGATTTCTGTTTGAAGTTTAAGATATTTTCTTTTTGAATTTAGAGCTTTAGTTTGTGCGCATTCTAACATGAATACGAAGGGCTGACTACTTCCGTCCATTATAGGTACTTCGGGTCCATCTATCTCGACAATAAGATTATCAATAGAACTACCCCAAATAGCAGCCATCAAATGTTCTATTGTAGATACTGACGCATTATTTTCAGAAGAAATTTTTGTGCACATGGAGGTTTCAGATACATTTAAGAAATCTGCCACAATGTGGTTATTTCCATAAGAAATATCTGTTCTTATGAATACCACACCTGTGTCGGCTTTTGCGGGTTTTAAGGTAAGTTGTACTGTTTGACCTGAATGTACGCCAATTCCATAACAGCTAACTGGAAACTCAATTGTGGTTTGATACATCCTTCTGCGTAGTTTTTTGCTTGCACTATAATGACTTAAAAATGCATATAAGCCAAGAGAAGAAATGTTACGAATTATTACATGAAAATTAGTAACCATGGGTGTTTAAGCATGTAACCCATGGTATAATCTATTTGTGGTATTATGCTGATTCTTTTACAAGAGATTTAATCAAGGTATTTACTGCTGTTTTATGCTCTGGGCTTCTTAATTTCATAAAATTTCTAGAGACTTCTAAACAAAGTTTAGTCTCCTTCTCAGGAACTATGTTTACTTCTTCTTTTTCTTCAAACCCTGTGTAAAAGTAATTTACATTTTTTTCTAGCGCATTTGCAATAAGCACTAGTCTTCCAGCTGAGATTCTGTTCGTCCCTTTCTCGTATTTTTGTAATTGTTGGTGTGTAACACCAAGTGCATTTGATAATTGTTGGCGTGATAGTCCCATTGTTGTTCTTAAGTTATAAATTTTATAACCAATGAATTTATCTATTCTATCAATAAAATCGTGTTTTCTAGCCATGATTTAAAATATATTAATTAGTTGTGTGTTTCTCATGTGAGGATTATATCATAGCAATTACGTTGTTGCAAGAGTTAATTAATTATATTTAATAGAATTTTTAACAAAATGCTTGGATTATGAGTTTGATGATGTAACTACTTTTGCAATGCTTCTATAATAATTTTTTCTACATCCTGCTTTTTATAAGGCTTGCTTATAAACCAAGTAGAATGAAAACTTCTAATATATTCAATGTCTTTTATATTATAGTTACCACTTTGAATTATTACTTTGATATGAGCTAGAGAGGAATCATTTCTAATTTCTTCCAAAACTTTTAACCCGTGAATATCAGGCATCATTAGGTCAAGCAATATAATATCTATATTATTCTTATTGCTCTTTAGATATTTCAAAGCCTCAATTCCACTATAGTAATTAGTAAATTCTATTGATCCATTATCCAAAATAAGTTTTAAGCTTTGATGACTTACATCTTCATCATCTATAATCATTATTTTTAGATTTTGATCTATTGACGGAGAGGGAGTTGCTGCTATTTCATTAGCTTCGTGATTTACTATTTTAGAAGCGATTATAGGCAGAGTGAAACTAAATTTGCTACCGCCTTTTTTTAGGTTTTTAGCCCAGATTGTGCCTTGATGAGCGTTGATTATTTCTTTGCAAATAGATAATCCAAGCCCGGTACCGCCAGCGGTCGTTTTGGTACGAGTACTTTGTATAAATGGTTCGAATATTGGAATTAGCTCACTCTCAGGTATACCAACTCCATTATCATCAAGCTCAAAAAGAATGTTATTGTTTTTGTTTTTCAAATTGGCTTTAATTATACCTTCGCTAGTAAATTTAATTGCATTGGCAAATAGATTTCTAAGTACTTGTATTATTCTTTCCTTATCAAATACAGTTATAGTCTCAATTTTACGCTGAATATTTAATACTAATTTTATAGGTTTTTTATTTATATATAGCATTTCACATTCATTGATTATTTCTCTAATCGAAACTGTAATATCAGCTGGCTCCATATTCATTATCATTTTTCCAGCACTAATTTTGGAAAGATCTAGTAAGTTTCCCATAAGTGAGAATAGGCGTTCCGCTGCCATAGCTACATGCTTAGCATGCGCTTTCCTCTCTGCGTCACTTAACTTATCCCAAACTTCAACAAGTCCGTTAGAGATAGCTGTTATTCCTTGGATCGGAGTTTTAACTTCGTGACTGATGTTATTAAGTACTTCCGTTTTAACTTCGAGTGCTTTCTTGAGTTCGAGTGTCCTTTCTTCAACCCTTGCTTCAAGTAATTGATTGGCTTCGCTGATTTGGGTGTGAGCTGCTTGTATAGTGGACTTAGATTTTTTTAATTCGTCTCTAGTTTTTTTTAGTTCTCCAATATAGTCTATTAATCGTTTTAATTGTTCGGCTAGTATATTAATTTCCCTAACATTAGATTCTTTTATTGATAGTTTAGTTATGTTGTTAGATCTAATTTCTTCGGCGGCATTTGAGAGTAGTATTATTGGAGAAACTAGCATTCTGCGGAGCAGCATAAAAACAAAAATTAGTAAAAATCCCATGATGATAAACCCTGAGATTTTAGACAATATACGAGTTACAAGTTCTTTTCTTTTGAGATTTTCATTATATCCTGAAAGAATGGTAAAAGGTGTGTCTTTGATTATGCTGCAAAAACTATAAGTTATATTTTTATAGGTTATTGTTTCTTTAAGAAACTCTGCGTCTATTCCTTGAGAAAGCTCCGTAATACTTTGTTTTTTGAAATAATCATCTTGATTGTTAAATCGTACATCAGAAGAGTGTAAAACAATATCGCCGAATTCATTCAATATAATGTAGCTTGCACTGCCTAGAGATAGATTTTGTTCAATATGATTGCTTAAATTTGATATATTAAAGCCCATACCAATAGTGCCGAGAAACTTTCCTTCATGATCTGTTACTCCAAATCCAGCTGGTATAATCCATTGTTTTGTTGGTGTTCCAAATGATGGTTCATTAAAGTGTAATTTCCAAGGGTCAATTCTTGCTTTTTTAATGTAAGAACGTTCTGATAAATCTAATATTTTTTCAATTTTTCCTTCGTCAGAGGTTAAAAATAAAAGATTATTAGAGTCTATCCAGTCGAATAAGGAGAAAGAGAATATTTTTTGTACTTCATGATTAGAGATGAGTTTATTTCTGAGTTTTTGTATAATTATTACAGGATCTGGGTTGTTCATTTCTTCTATTTGGCTTGCTGTGTAATCCATAAGACTCTCTACGTAACCAAAAGATTCAAAAAGTGATTTTTCTATTTTGTTGTTTATTGTAATTAAGTTCTGATTTTTTTCTGCATTAAAAGAGGAGTAGCTTATGAAGCTGAGGCAAGATACAAGGAATATCAGGCCTAATGCTATAATTCCTACTATAATGAGGTAGTCTCGTGATAAAGAAAAATTATTAACGCGCGGTGATTTTGTCATTATATGGTATAGTTAATTAATTTTTCTGAGTTTTAAATTCGAACGAGCCTAGTTATAAAAACGAATAAATATTAATGTAATAGTACTATAAGTTACTAAAAATGTCAATAATATTTGGTAATCATTGAGAAAACTTAAGAATTGGGCGGTTCGTCCGTTGTTTTACGTTCTTTAATATAATTTATTACATTAGAGGACAAAACTTTTGTAATAATTGCATTCTCCAAAGGCACGGTCATAGAGTGCAACGACACTGGGTCCAGACTTTTTCTTAACAAATAATCAATTTGGTTTTTAAGTAGAAAAAAAGAGTGGATCGCGTATCAAGTGCGGGATGTCTAGTCTTTTTGACGAATCACAAAATGCAATCAACATTTTATCTGGTATGGCAAGAAATAAACGAAGTTCTGAAATTAAATAATAGAAATCGTTGAAAGTATCGATCCTTTATATTTTTGAGACTCGCAGTGGGTTGAATATCGATGGCTTGGATAGAGATCCGGTAATTCATATGTGTCATCATTAAAGTGATATGCTAGCGTTATATTGAGGTCATTAAGTTGTTTTTTTACATATGCTGGAAGATCAAAATGGTATTTTGTATCCCCAGTTTTAATAAAGAAAACAGAATTTTCTTGGTTGTTTTTGATAAATTCATTATAGAAATTATCATCAACTTCATAAGATTTTTGTTGAATCGATGGGCCTATAATTGCAAGTAATTTTGCATTTGTTTTTGCTCGCATTTTATTTGCTAATTCTTTGAGAATGCCACCAGCAGCGCTTTTCCAACCGCAATGAGCTCCACCAATAATAGTTCCGTCCTCTGAAGCTATTAAAACAGGAACGCAGTCAGCTGTTTGTATGCCTAGAACGAATCCATGCGTGTTCGTAATCATACCATCAGCTTTAGGCTCTTCTCCTATTTTCCATGTTTTATTGGCGTCTTCAATAACTATGCCGTGAACTTGATTAATTACGCATAAATGAGAAGCTTTTAAGTCCTTTACCACAGAATCGTGATTATTCTGCACTTCTTCTAGTTCGCGATCTTTTAAAAGATAATAATGACTAGACTCTTTGAAGCTTCGATTGTAGATTTTTACTATAACTTTATCTTTAACAAGATCTATATGCATTCCATTAAACTCCATCCTAAAATCTTGCTTCTATCACAAAAACTTTTGAATGATAAGAATTTATTACAAGAAGCAAAAATATCAGTGGAGAAAATACTTGGTGATGAGCTAACATTTGGAGTGGAGATAGAATTCTATTTACTTGGAGCAAAGATTGAGGATCTACTTCTTAAGATTCCTGAATATAATTTTCATATGGAGAGGGGAGAAAATCAAATAGAATATCACATTGGTCCATTTAGCAATCCAAACGAATTTTCTAAAACAATCAATCAAAGTATAAAAAAAATTATAAAAACCTGTGAAGATATAGGAGGCGTGCCTATTTTTGAACCAAAACCATTTAAGAATGACTTTGGTAATGCTTTGCAAATTCAGATTTCCAGTAAGTCTCAAATATTTCAAACTAAGCTTGAGGAAATCGCAGCAAGTTTTTGTTATTATGCTGAGCAAACTTTTTTAGCTTACGTACCATGTACTGAAGATTACATGCGATATAATTCAGATTTTATGACTCCAACCCATATTGCTTTCGGTGGAAATAATAGATCATGTCTGTTTAGAATTAATGGAGATGCACAAAAGCGACTAGAAATAAGATCGCCATCTATATATTGTAACATTGATGTAGCATTATTTACTATATATAAAAACATACAAAAAGCTCTATGTGAGGAGACGAGAATTCACCTTTATCCTAAAATTTATGGCAATGCATTTGACCCTCAGTATAAATTAGCTACAATACCAAAGAGTATAAATGATGCGTCGGAGGTATTTGATGAGAAATTTTATTTCTAAATTTTTAATTATACCAACACTTTGTTTTGTAACTTTATCTTCTTTTAAAGCGGAAGCTAATTTCAATATATTATATGATTCTGAGACAATGAATATTGTTTATAGAATTGCTCGACCAATACTGGATGCTGCAAAGATACAAAAAATCAAATTATATATAGTCCAAGATACTAAGCCCAATGCTTTTACCATTGGTGGAGAAAGCCTTTTTATAAATACAGGTTTAGTCACTCAATTTCCGGATCCTAATGTTTTAAGAGGCGTTATAGCTCATGAAGTTGGGCATATTTTATCAAATCATGTTGCTAGAAGCCAAGTAAATGCAGAAAATCAAAAAAAATTAGCTTTTACGTCGTTACTTCTTGGTATCATAGGCACTGCTATTACTAGCGATCCAAGTCTGTTGATGCATGGAGCTATGGTAGGTAGCCACGCTTCTGAAAGGCTTATCCTAAAATATTCAAGGGAGAATGAAACTTCTGCCGACATTAAAGCTTGTGAACTACTTGAAAAAGCTGGTTATAGCGCAGATGGTCTTGTTACTTTACTTACCTATTTTCATCATAAATACAGCGTGCCAACAGACTTCAGATACGATCTAACTCACCCAATAAGCTCTGATAGGATATTATTGTTAAAAACAAAACTGCATAAGCCAAAAATCTTTAAAGAGGATTCAAAATTATTGAAAGATGAATATCAGATGGTTGCAGCTAAACTACAGGCTTTTGTATCTGATAAAATTGATAATAAGCTTTTAAACCCAGATGCTAGAAAATATGCTACAGCAATTATTGCAATGAGAAGATCCGAAAGAAGTAAAGCTTTAGAAAATATTGACTCACTAATAGTTTCTTATCCTAATAATAAATATTTCTATCAATTAAAAGCTGAGATATTGACATTTTTTGGAGATATACATGCAATAGATTTTTATAAGAAATCTCTCTCAATTTCTTCGGACCCGCTAGTAGAAATAGAGCTTGCAATTGCGCAAATAAAATTGTCGAAAGATAAAAAAACTATAAAAGAGGCGCTGTCTGTTTTGGAGCTTAAATCCGAAGAAATAAGTAGGAACCAAACTATTTTGGAGTATTTAGCGATTGGGTATAATAAAATAGGGAATGTCCCTTATAGTACTTATTACAGAGCTCTTTCGCAAAAATATCTTGGCAACATAAGGAAAGCTAAAAAACTTGCTATTCAAGCAAAGCAAAATTTGCCAAAAGAATCACCTCTTTATTTAAAAAACGATGACATTATTCTCACTGAAGAATAATAATATATGTTATATTGGGAATAATGATTGAACTAGCAATTGTATATTGGTATAGAAGTTTGCAAATAAATTTGGAGTTATACTATGTTTGAAATATATGAAAAATATCGTGGATTAATTCTAACTACTATATTCGTGGCAGGGATGGTTTGTCTTGGCTATAAATATCAAGATAAAAACAAGGGAATACAAGAAATAGAGAAAGCTGAAAGTAAGCTTGAAGCTGATACTAAAACTTATGATTCCGAAGTTATGACTGTAGCTAGGGTAGAGGATATAGTTAAGGATTACCTTATAAAGAACCCTCAGGTAATTATTGATTCGCTAGACGGTATGCAAGCGAAGAAAATGGAGCAAATGAAGATACAAGTGCAAGAACAAATTTCTTCCCATAAAGCTAGTTTAGAAAGCCCATCTTCTCCATTTATAGGAAATCCAAGTGGCAAATCTATTATTGTGATGTTTTTTGATTATAATTGTGGTTATTGCAAGCAATCATCAGAAGCTGTTGAAAGCGTTATAGCTTCTAATAGCGATGTAAAAGTAATTTTGAAAGTCTATCCAATTTTAGGAAGTGAATCTGAATATTTAGCTAGACTCGCAATAGCGCTTAACGTTAAAGCACCGGGTAAATTTAAGGAAATTCACAATGAATTTTTAACTGGAAAGATCCAGAATAAAGAAGAAATAATGGTAATCTTTAAAGAACATAATATTAATTTTAAATCCATCGAAGATTTTAGTAATTCTGATACTGTAACAAACTTGATAAAAGAGAATTTGCAGCTTGCGAAAGATTTGAAAATTACAGGTGTGCCAGCTTTCATTATTAATGGACAGTATTTTCCTGGTTTCTTATCTGCAGAACTTCTTGCTGAAAAAGCAGTAGATACTTTGCTTCCTGCGAAGAATGATGGTTCTTCTGTTGAAGGGTTAGATTCTTCAACAATTGAAAATAGGGATCAGCCAATAGATACAGAGTCTACAAAGAAGAAGTAATATTCTTGTAGATTTGGTCATTGCGAGCGCAGCGACGCAATTCCGCCTTATGTAAAAAAGCCCGTGGCTTTTACTAGATCACCACGTCACTTCGTTTCTCGCGATGACGTGGTTTACTTTTCTGCTAATAAAACCACAGACACTAACTTAATATCCTTGAAAACATCACCTGGACTCTTGCATAATTAACGGACATTAGCTATTCTCTTCAAAAATAAATTCAAGCGCAGTCCAATATGAAAAAGAAATTTGCCTTATTATTAGCTCTGTCTATCCCTTCTTCTGCACATGCATTGTCATTAATGGATGCTTTGGCTAAGGCCTATGAAACTCATCCGCAGTTGAAGAGCTATCAAGAAGATTATATTACTGCTTTACAGCAATATCCTGATGCTCTTTCTTCGGGGTTTTTACCAGATATTGGGATTTCTACTACACTTGCTAATACAAAATCACCTACAACTCGTGGTGCTCCCGAAGGGTCAAACAGATCTCAGTCCGTTACTAGATCTCTTACGCTTAGGCAAAATATTTTTAACGGAGGTTCTTCTGTCGCCAATCTTGCTGCAGTAAAATATGGTATAGATGATGCTAAAATCAAATATATTTCACAAGAGCAAGAGTTTATTTTGAAAGCTACAATGTCATATATAGATTTTTTGGCAAAGAAAGAACAGCTTGAGGTTTCGAATGCTTATGTAAATTCAACGCAGAAGCAATTTGAAGCATCTGAAGAAAAATTAGTAGTAGGTGAAGCCACTAAAACTGAAGTAGCAGCTACTAGATCGCAATTAGCTCAGGCGCTGGCGCGTAGAGCTCAAGATAATGCTGCATTTCTTGCCGCGACAAGCCAATATAGAGAAAATTTTTACGAGGAGCCTTCTGATGTAGTAATTCCAGAGCTTCCAACCGATTTGCCAGAAAATTTTGAAATATTTCAAAAACAAGCTATGCAAGCAAATTTAAATTTAAGATCCTTTGAAGCTCAGTTAAAGGTTGCTAAAAACAAATCATTGTCAGCAAAAGGTAATTTGTTGCCAACTCTAACAGCTCAAGCGCAAGCGCTACGAGGAAATAAAGAAGTTGAGAATTCAATGTTGAAACAACCAAGTGATACGGCTACATCTCAAACTTCATATTCAACTGCTCTAACATTAACGATTCCCATTATTTCAAACGGAGGAGCGGAATATTCTAGGATTCGTTCTGCAAATTCAAAGCTTAGAAAAGCAACTTATGATAAGGAAAATATTACTAAGATAATAGCTACTCAGCTGATTTCAAATTGGGAGCAATTTATTGCATCTAAACAAGCCTTGGAAGCATACACTGTTGCAGTTGAAGCAAAAACATTAGAGTATGAGGGGGTGAAAAGTCAGTATGAAGTAGGTGTGACTACTATGATTGATGTGCTTAAGACAGAAGGCGATCTCTATGATGTCATAGCTAAGAATATACAAGCAAAAGAACAATTGATGAAGGCTGCCTACACAATCAAATCTGATCTGGCGCAATTAACAGCAAGTAACCTTGGTTTAAAAGTGAAATATTTTGATGCTGAAAAAGAATTTAGAAAAACTAAATTCAAAGTAGTGGGATTTTAATAATAAATGAAAGCCAAAAGATTATCCATTAATTCAAGTGCTAGTGAAATACTTGCAAGAGTTAATGAAGCCACATCAAAAAATAATCGTATAGAGCAGGAGGAAGATGTTCTCGAGCTATTTCAAGAGGTAAATATAGAAGATATTCTAACTCTTGATAAACTATCTAATGTTGATTCTAACACAATTCCATCAAAAACTTCATATAATAAGCATGTATTAACAAATAAAGAATTTACATACGAAAATAATAGAGGTAACGTTGCTAATAGGAATAATAATAAAAATGTGGATAAATTACAGTCGGTAAATAAGTTGGTATCAGAAACTACTGCAGAAACAATATCAGAGATTTTGAGCCAATTAAAACAAAATGTAAGTAATAAAAATGAGCATTTTAAAATTAATTCACAAGTGACGATAGAGGAAATAGTTTCTGAATTATTAAAGCCTCAGCTTAAAGACTGGCTTGATAAAAACTTACCTGAGATCGTTAAGACTATTGTTGAAAAAGAAGTAAAAAAACTTATGGCTTCTGAAGATTAAATTATGGATAAAATATACAAGATTTTTTTGATTTTTATTTTACTAAGCTCTCAGTCATCAATGGCTTATGATGGAGCTCAGCTTACAAATATTCCTGTAGCGCCAATAGCAGAGGAAAAAAAGAGTCTTGTAAAAACTATAGAGGATTGGCTTTTCCCAGATGATTCTCCGGCAATGAAAATTACTCATTATATCCAATCCTATTTTAACAAAACAGAAAAAAAGCCCGTAGAATTAGCGGTTGAAGAAAAGAAAGTCCCAAATTTGTCGCTTCCTTCTATTCCTCAAGAAAATACTATAAGTAATACTGAAACACATTCTGCAGTTCAGGAAAATACTCAGGTAGATATTCATACAGAAGCTACAGCAAATACTGCGCATATTTTAGAGTCAGTCGTACCACAGACCGCTCAACTTCCTGTATCCCCAGAAGCAGAGACGAAAAAGAGTCTTGTAAAAACTATAGGGGATTGGCTTTTCCCAGATGATTCTCCGGCAATGAAAATTACTCATTATATCCAATCCTATTTTAACAAAACAGAAAAAAAGCCCGTAGAATTAGCGGTTGAAGAAAAGAAAGTCCCAAATTTGTCGCTTCCTTCTATTCCTCAAGAAAATACTATAAGTAATACTGAAACACATTCTGCAGTTCAGGAAAATACTCAGGTAAATATTCATACAGAAGCTACAGCAAATACTGCGCTTACGTCAGAGTCGGACGCGCCACAAACTGCTCAACTTCCTGTAGCGCAGGCAAGTGTTCAACCAAAAGATAATGTTGAATTACATGAAACTGATGCTAAAGAACAAAAAACAAATATACCAGTAGCACCAAAGCTTCCAGATGATTTAATTGCAGAATTGGTGCCAGTAAAACATCCAAATCCTACTAATGAGATTGCGCAGAATGATACTACAGTGCATGATAAATTAGTGACAGAGCCTCCTGTTAAACAGTACCAAGCACCTTCAGAAATAGCTGATTTTCAGGCTTCCACGCAGGAGTTAGCTGCTGCTGATAGTGATTTAAAGGAAGAGATCAAAGAAGAACATAGTCTTAATGCTCAAACAAAGGCTCCTGAACATATTTCTCCACATCTAGCTCAAGAGGAGAAAAATAATATCAAAAATCTAGAACAACCTAAAGCAAGTATTATACCAGCTCATGAGACAAAGAGTGCTATGGATAAAACTGAGCATGCCTTAGAAGCTCGTATAGAAGAGAATAAGAATAAGGGTATAATCGCTGATTTAAAGCCTATAGATGTAAAGCAAATGAAAGCAAAAGAAGCAGAGCTTGCTGACATTGCTGATTTTATTCAAAATGAAATTGCTATGATTCTACTTCCTAGAGATGATGTAGAATTAGGTGAGGTAACAATGTCCTCAAGATTGACATATGCAGATGATGCAATCTATATTAAAGTCTTTTGGGAGCAATATGATAGAAAAAAATCAAAAGAAGATAATGAGGGAATTAAGCATTTTATTAAAGCTATTGCACGTGGCCCGGTTACTATTGCAGATATAGACGAGGCTAAGAAAGAGCTGTTAATAGCTGCTAAAAATGGTGATATATATACTATCAGGGCAATTTTAAATCACTCTCATATTAACATTAATTCGGTATCAGAAGAGTTTAACCCTGTGCTTGCGTCAGTTGCTTCTGATCAATATAATTCACTTTATTATTTTATAATGAAGGGTGCGGATATTTCGGTTCTTAATTCTCCTGATATTATAGGACAAGTCCAGAATGAATCAAATGCAATAATTTGGCTTCTTTCGAAGGCTGGAGCAAAGGTCTCATATTGAAAAATCCTTCTTTAAGAGTAAAAATACTTACTTTATTTCCTGAAATATTCCCAGGCCCTCTAGGTTGCTCTCTTGCAGGTTTAGGATTAAAAAATAATATTTGGTCTCTTGAAGTAATTAATATAAGAGATTTTGGATTAACAAAACATAAAGTTGTTGATGATAAGCCATTCGGTGGTGGAAATGGGATGGTGATGAGGCCAGATATTTTATCAGAGGCCATTGAATTTGCAAAATCAGATATGATTTCACCAGAGATTTTCTACACTTCTCCAAGAGGAGAAAAATTCTCTCAATCCCATGCAAAATATGTTTCTATGCTTTCAGAAATTATTATTTTATGCGGAAGATTCGAAGGGATTGACGAAAGAGTAATTGAAGAGTATAATGCGCGAGAGATTAGCTTAGGAGATTTTGTGCTATCAGGCGGTGAAATTGCAGCGCTTGCTATACTGGACTCAGCAATACGTTTGATTCCTGGGATTTTAGCTAATCAAGATACTTTGACAGAAGAATCTTTTAACAATTTTGAAAATATTGGTGCGCTTTTAGAATATCCTCAATACACGAGGCCAGCCGTATGGCGTGATAAAACTGTACCAGAAGTACTATTAAGCGGTAATCATAAGCAAATTAAGGATTGGCGGCTCAAAAGAGCTAAAGAAATAACGCTGAAAAAGCGTCCTGATTTACTTGAGAAAAACTAAAACTTAAAGTACTAGAGAAAAAAGGAGTACTAAAAATGAACGCAATTGATGCATTCGACCAAGAACAAATTACAAGATTAAGTAAAAATAAAATTATACCTGAATTTAGAGTTGGAGACACCTTGAGAGTTCAAGTAAGAATAATAGAAGGAGCAACTGAGCGTCTACAAGCTTTTGAAGGCGTTGCTATTGCGAGAAGGAATGCTACTATTAATTCATCATTCATTCTTCGTAAAATCAGTCATGGAGAAGGTGTAGAAAGGAAATTTTTCATATATTCACCAATCTTACATAGTATTGAAGTCGTAAGAAAAGGTATTGTAAATAGAAATAAGCTTTATTATTTACGTAAACTTAGCGGTAAAGCGGCTCGCATTAAAGAAAAAATTAGATAATAGATTTTCCATTTATTCTCTAAAAACCTCGTCACCCTGCATTAAACGTCAGAGTGACGAGTCTTTTTCTGACCAATCAGCAAAGTGTGATAAAGTCACATATGCAAAATATTCAAAGAAAATCCCATCGTTAAATTTTGGTTTTATTATTAAGCTCCTATAAACTCTGTTTATAGTTTATGAGGTTATTATGTCAAAAAAATCCCCTCCACCAATAAAATCTGGGATAACACTTGCACATATGGAGCCAGGGTGGAAATTTACTTATACAAATGTTCCTCCTCCTGAAGTAGCTCCTCCATCCACTCCACGATCAGATAGTAGAAAAAATCGTGTTGGGCTAATGGATAGGGAGGGAAAAAGACCTGTAGGTGAATATAGTCAAGAGGATAGAGAAGCCTTGGTTAGTCTTGGTAAGGAGCTGAGAGCAAATAAAGAATTACAACTTGCTGAAATTGGGCAAGTAAGAGAATATGCCTCTAAACCAAAAAACAAGCTATCTCGAAACCTATAATTGCACTTCTCATTTTAAATTCTTTCACCCCTCTTAGTGATTCATTTTAATCTGTTATAAGACTTTTTAGTTTTATCAGCAGAAAAAATGAACAAACAAAACAATATAATTATCAAGTCCTTGGAGGCCGGTGGCCTCAGAATTTCAGGCTATGCAAGTGTTTTTAATGTTGTTGATTCACATGAGGACATAATAGAGGCAGGAGCCTTTTCAAATACAATTCAAAATAATAAATCTGTAAAACTACTTTGGCAACATGATACGAAAAATCCAATAGGAAGAATCAATAAGATCATAGAGGATAATTATGGGCTTTTTATTGAGGCTATTATTACTTCTGGCACTAATAAAGGAAGAGAAGCTATTGACCTGGTTGAGAAGGAGATAATAAATGGTTTGAGCATAGGGTTCACCATCAATAATTCATATACAAAAGCATGTGGTCATCGAGTGATTACTAATATTTCATTATGGGAAGTTAGTATCGTTACTTTTCCTGCAAATCAAAGAGCATCAATTTTACAAAATCATCATAAAAATCTAGCCTTGTACATAGC
>CAYPDX010000032.1:0-14809 GCA_964409695.1 uncultured Rickettsia sp.
CTCATAAATCTTTTATTAGTGTTCAATTTGATCTATTTATCCTAGTTTGTCAACACCTACGATGAACCAAAAGATTTTGGCAAACCATTGGGAAATGTAAAAGCAGGCCTACGGCGCTATAGAGTCGAAAAATATAGAATAATTTGCCAAATCCACAATAAAGAAGTGACTATAATAGTTTTGAAGGTAGCAAAGAAAGACGAAGTTTACGATTAATCTTGAATCTTTGTATTACTAACACTCTTACATATAAGAGGAAAATTCACCCCGAATAATATAAAAAACATACCTATAAAATGAAAAAATTCAAATTCTTCATTTAAAAATACCACAGCCATTATCGCAGTAAACATGGGTGTAAGATAGAATAATACAGAAGTCGCGGTAGAACCGAATCTTAAAATTGTCTGATTAAGTGACACAGTACCTATAACAGAAACTCCTATACCAATAGAAGATATGACAATTATATTTCGAGCATTTATCTCAAGTAGATTTCCCAAATAAAATACATCAAACAAATATAACGGTAAAATTAAAATTGTACCTATAAGAAAAGTAGAATAAAGAAAAGGGTAAAAACTTATATTTTGAGGCTTCAACTTTACTGTAAAAAAGTAAAATGCAAAACATGTCGCGGCAGCAAGAGCTAGAAAATCACCCAAATTACTAAATAGGCTAGATATACCATCAAATACACATCCGTGGCTAATTATAATTACAGCTCCTATTAACGCTAATATTATTGAAATAATTTGTATCTTATTTATCTTTTCTCCGTTTATTACAGCCCCTAAAAATAGTAAAATAATTGGAAAAAGAGATGCAATAATTGATGAATTTATTGGTGTAGTGTATCTCAGAGAATAATAAAGAAAAAAGTTAAAAAGAGTAACACCTGAAACAGCTATGAGAGATAGAATACGTATGTTAAATCTTATGTTCTTATATTCTGCAATAAATGAGTTAAAAACAAATGGTGTTAGAACTAGAATAGCTACAACCCAGCGATAAAAAAGCAAACTAATTGGAGAGATTTCATTTATACCATATTTAGAAACTATAAAGCTCATTGCACCCATTAAAGGCGGAAGCAAAGCTATAATATAAAACCAGAAATTTGTCTTTTTCTCCATTAATATATACATCAATCAAGTAGCGCAGACCACTCAGGATCTGAAGCATCTTGGGGAGTTTTAACCATTCTTTCGTTATTACCTGAAATATCTATGTAATAGATTTTACTCAGATTTATATAATTTCCATTTTGTTTTCTTTCCCTTGTAAACATAATCATTCTACCACTCGGAGACCAAGTTGGCCCCTCAACCATATAACCGTTAGCTATCAAACGCTCGCCAGATCCATCTGTCTTCATAACACCAATTGAAAACCCACCGCGTATTACTGTAAATGCTATATAGTCACCCTTTGGTGACCACACAGGCGCACCATATGTACCGCCACCAAAACTTATTCTTTCAACATTAGAACCGTCTAAATCCATAATATAAAGCTGTCCAGAACCACTTCTATCAGAATTAAATACTATCTTAGAACCATCGGGTGAATAGCTTGGAGAAGTGTTAATACTAAAGCCAGAGGTTATTTGTCTAACTTTTTTGCTTCGTAAATCTATTTCAAAAATATTCGTCGCACCATTTTTAGAAGCAGATAATAAAGCCTTAGTTCCATCTGGCGAGAATTTTGGAGCAAATGAAATGCCTTTAAAATCTCCAATAATTGAATCTCTTCCAGATTTCATGTCTTTTAAATGTATACGAAGTTTCTGTTTTATATATGAAATATAAAGAAGCTTATCAGCTTTAGGTGAAAATCTCGGAGTAAGAACAAGATTTTTCCCATCAGTTAGGAATTTATTATTCTCCCCATCAAAATCCATTACAGCAACACGTTTAACTCTCTTAAGAGGAGAGCCTGATTCAGATATATAAGCTATTCTAGTATCAAAATACCCTTTATCACCAGTAATCCTTTCATAGATAGTATCTGCTATTTTATGCGCCCCTCTCCTCCACAAGCTAAGAGGAAGTTCTAAAATCTCTTTATGAATATCTTTTTCAAGAGTTGGATCCCAAATTACAAAGCTAATTTCTAATTTATCACCACGAACTGCAATATGTCCATTTAACAAAATTTGCGCATTAATCTGTCTCCAGCTCGCGAAAAGAGGCCTATGTCTAACTCCAATTTTATTTTCAATAAATGAAGCTGCTGGCAATATTCTAAAAAAGCTGCAGCTTCTTATATCATTTTCAATTACAGATGTAATTTTGTTCGATATTTCGCTCGAATTATTCCCTTCATGAGAGAAGAAATTCACAGCAACAGGCATAGGGTCAACGTGGCCTTCATTAATTGTGATTTCCCTTACAGCACTCGCTATATTAGAAGTTAATATAATAATTAAGAATAATGCTATTCGAATCATGAGTTCATCTATTCGTGTTAAAATGTATAGTAATATTTTGCCAGCTACTATAATCATCGGGCAATAAATGTTCAAGTGGAGATGCGTTAGTAATAGCTCTTATTATACTATCTTTTGTTGCATTACATAAAATATCTTTCCCCCCAGGACACCGCGCCGAAACTACAACTGCCTTATCTACTGCTCCATTCATTTGAAGTTTCAACTCAACTGTTATAATTATATCTTCTGAAGCCGATGCAACTGGTTGGTTCCACTTTCTCATTATTTGCTGCTTAATGATTTCGTCATTTGTTAAAGATAAGTCACGAGTATCATCATAATTTCCAAAAGCGTCGGAAGTAGCGTCCGACTTTTCTCTATTTACCTTTTTGGACTTATCATTTTTTCCATCTGACTCCTTCTCCAAATTCTTCAATAATGAATCTAATTCCTTGTCATTCGGTGCCTTTTTCTTAGGCTTAGGTTTTTTTTCATCTATCTTTTTCTTCTCATCTTTCTTAGCCTCTTCCTTCTTTTCTTCTGGTTTTTTCTCTTCCAACTTCTTTTCTTTATCTTGAATTTTTTCAGCTTCTTTAGGAAGTTCCGCCGTTTTTTCAGTTGGTTTTTCCTCTTTCTTCTCCATAGGTTTTTCTTCTGGAGCTTCAGCAACTTTATTTTTCTCTATGAGTTTTGCATCTTCATTTTTTATTGTCGCTTCTTTCTGAATTTTTTGAGTTTTTATATTATTAACAGGACCAACTGGCAAAAGCTCAAATGCAATGACTTTCTCTTCTTGCAGATTCTTAATTTTAAAAGAGAATCCAAAATAAATAAAACAAATAATAATTGCATGCAGAAAGCCTGAAATTGCTAAAAATACTGGCAAATTACTGTCAGAATAATTATTTTTCATTCTGTTTAATGTTAGTGATTAATGCTACTTTTGTAAAACCTGCCGAATTGATCATTCCTACTACTTTAATGATGTCACCATATGAAGCATTTTTATCTCCACGAACAAATATACGAGTTTCAAATTTTTGAGCTGTTATTGCCTTTAATTTATCTACAAGAGCTGATAATTCAGTTTCAGTATCCATAATAAAGATTTTTCCATCCTTATCGATAGTTATAGATAAAGGTTCATCTTGAGATGAAATTGGAGAAGACTGAGTTTCTGGTAAATCAACTCTTACTCCAGCAACTAACATTGGAGATGTTACCATAAAGACAATAAGAAGAACGAGCATAATATCTACAAGTGGAGTGACATTTATTTCACTCATTATATTATGTCTATTTCTACCTCTAGAATTTCTTGATGAGGATCCTCTGGTACTAAAAGCCATTATAATTTCTCTTCGTCTATGCTTCTAGAGAGAATAGTATATAGTTCCACTATAAAATCATCCATTCTATTGCCGATATAATGGCTTTGCGACACTAAGTAATTGTAAAAAGCAACGGCAGGGATGGCAGCTATCAATCCGAAAGCTGTCACAAGCAACGCCTCAGCCATACCAGGAGCAACCGCTACAAGACTTGTGTCTTTAGTAATTGCAATAGATTGAAAACTATGCATAACTCCCCACACCATTCCAAATAATCCAACGAAAGGAGAATAAGATCCAACTCCAGCAAGGAATCCTAGATAACTTTCTATTCTCTCTGACTCTCTACTTCTTACAAGATTCATAGCTTGCATTATTCTATCTTTTTGACCAATTTTTAGGACTGAATCAGAAGTTGGTTTTACTTGATCATTTCTTTTATGCTCAGACATAGCGGCAACAAAAATAGATGCAAGTGGATTATCTATTGAGCGTTTAATTCTATCAAATAATTGATCTAATCCCTGGCCAGACCAAAAAACTTCATCAAATTGAGTAATTTTTTTCTTGATAGTTCTGTACAGGAATATTTTTTCTAAAATTATTGCCCATGACCAAACAGAGAGCAAAGCCAAAATTAACATTACAATTTTTCCGACAGTATCGGAAGCTGCTATAAGGCCAAAAATCGACAAATCTTGAGCAGCAGCTTTAGATATAACTTGGGAGACTATTTCTTCTTTTTCCATTTTCTCTAAATTCTAATTATAAGTGATATATATTTAACAAATTTTAGTATCTATGCAAGGCAAATTATGATGTAGCCTTGATTTTCGTAGCGAACGACCATTTATACCCGTTAATATCTTCAAGCTCTGTCCATCTATCCCCCCAGAAAGCATCTTCTGGTTCTTTAAGAACTTTACATCCAGCTGCTGAAGCTCTTTTATATAAAGCATCAACATCATCACAGTATATGTACAAATTCAAACTTGCTTCCACTCCGTAAGTAATTGGAGCTTTAGATGTTGTTCCGTAACCACCCTCAACAGTGAACATAATAAGAGCGTCACCCAAATTCATTTCTGCATGCACAACATCCCCACTGTCAGAATTTGCAGATTCAATAAGCTTAAATCCGAATGCTTTATCATAAAAATCTATTGAATCTAAAGCATTAACTACAGTTAGATATGGAAAAAACTTCATACCAGGCTCAATTTTTTAATTTATATAATTTATAGGCGCGGCAAAGCGCCTTGGGTTAGTAAATTTAAAATATTATCGGAGTTTACATCCCATATATATTTATCTTCTGTATTATTTTTCGATTGATATAATAAAAACTCCACACCTCCAATAGATATAATAGACTCAGGGCTAAAATGCAACTGAAAAGCCCTAAAAACATTATTTGTATTTTGATCGTGAACACCATTTTTTTCTACATCATAACCTAGAGACTTTAAATTAGTTTGAACCGATTCAATTTTATTTTTACTTAACTTTATTGGGTTTATATTTGGATTAGAACTTCGAGAAAAGTGAATTCCAATATCTTTTTTTGCTAAATTACTCCAATCCATAAATAAACCTGGATCTATCTTTCTATGAGGAGCTATGTCGCTATGACCTAAAATGCGATGGCTAGGAATATTATATTTTTTTTGCAAAAAATTACATAATTCAATTACTGAACTTATCTGAATATCTGTATATTTTTCATTTCCTAAATTATCTATTTCAATTCCTATGGAATTGTCATTTAGAGCTTCATCATTTTTCCACTTACTTTGACCTGCATGCCATGCCCTATAAAATTCTCCTACAAGTTGATAAACAGTCCCATTTTTATGCACTAGATAGTGAGAGCTAACTTTTGCTTTCGGATCGCACAACCTAGAAGAGGCATCATCAAAGGACATTTCTGTGTAATGAAGTATAATATACCTTATACGACCATTAGATTCAGGTCTTAGATCATAATTTTTAGAATGTATCTGGTGGTTAATTTGCATATATAACTAGATTTCATTGTTAATTGATATATTATCCACAAAAATAGAAAATCTTACATAGATATCATGAAAAATCCTGAAAATAATAATAAAAAAGATAAATTAGCGCAATTTTATAAAGAAGCAAAATCATTCTCATTGTTAATACTCGTAGCACTTGCTGTTAGAATATTCATTTTCGAACCTTTTCATATACCATCAGGGTCAATGAGAAAAACGCTAATTGAGGGTGATTATGTATTTTCTACAAAATATTCATATGGTTACAGCAAACATTCATTCCTAATTAGCCCAAATATATTTGCTGGAAGATTTTTTGCTTCAGCACCTCAAAGAGGCGATGTTGTTATCTTTAAACCACCGCACCAAATGTTTACTAGATACATCAAGCGACTTATTGGCCTTCCAGGAGAAAAAGTAGAGATAAAGAATAATATTGTTTACATTAATGATATTGAACTTAAAAAAGAATTTATTCAAGAATACACTAATGACGATGGGTTAACGTTCGAGCAATATTACGAAACTACAGATAAAGGCAAAAAATATCTGACTCAATATTTAAAACAGGATACATTATCACAAAATCTCAAGACACAAGTACAAATAGCAAATAACATAGGTCCTTTTCATGTTCCAGATGGCCAGTATTTCTTCCTAGGTGATAATAGAGATCAATCAGGTGATAGTAGGTTTGAAATGGGATTTGTACCTTTTGAAAATTTTATTAGCAAGGCTCAGTTCATATTTTTCTCATTTGCAGAAAACCTATGGCTTGATGATAGTTTTACTACAAATCAAATTACACAAGTTTGGACATGGCTTACTTCTTTTAGAAAAAATAGATTTATTAGCATAATAGAATGACAGGTGAAATTATTACAAAAAATATAACAGAGCTTCAAAAGCAGATTGAATACCAATTCTCTGATGTTGACCTCCTGAGGCAAGCTCTTACACATCCATCATGCTACTTAGCAAAAGCAGATAAAAATTACGAAAGATTAGAGTTTCTTGGTGACGCTGTATTAAATCTTATTATTACTGAGATTCTATTCAAGAAATATAATAAAATGCAAGAAGACAAACTCTCTACGATGAGAGCGAAATTAGTCTCCTGTAGTGCGATTTGCATAATAGCAAATGACATTAGACTAAAAGACAAGATCATACTCTCTCCAGGCGAAGAGAAAAATGGTGGCCGCGAGAATCCAAGAAATCTTGAAAATGCAATGGAAGCATTACTAGGTGCGATTTATCTTGACAGTAATATTGATTCAGCAAAAATCATAATTCAAAAATTATGGAATAATATTATTGAGAATCAAGAAATACTTGGGGTAGATGCAAAAACTATTTTACAAGAATGGGCTCAGAAACATAGGAAACAAACCCCTATTTACGAAGTTATAGGCTCATCTGGCCCAAGTCACGCTCCAATATTTAGTATCGCTATTAATGTTCAAGGATTTGAACAAGTGGTCGGAAGCGGAAGCAACAAGAAAGAAGCAGAGAAAAATGCGGCTATGATTTTTCTAGAGAAACATCTCAAAAATCAGTACTAGACAATGAAAATAACGCCATTTCCTAGATTAAATCAGACAAATGATTTTAAAGGCGAAGCTGGGCAAGCGTGTACTACACACGTACATAAAGCTGAGTCCTGCGAAAATCGTTTGGATCATTTAAAAATGGAGAATGCTATAACAAAAAGTTGGATTCAAATTACCTTGTTGTCCTTGGCCATTTCTGGTTTCTATTCTATATTTATCGTTCTTCTAAGATCGCCATATATAACAGAATTTTTCCCTGATAAATCAATATTTCAAACAGCCTTAATTGTCCATGTAGATCTTTCAGTATTATTCTGGATGATATGTTTTATCATGATGATTATTAGCACAAAGCTTGATACTAAGTATGATTCACTTGTAAAAGTTCTTCAAAAACTTGTAACTGGAAGCATAATCCTAATTTTTGTCTCTCCAATAATACCAGACTCAACCCCTTACATGAATAACTACATCCCTATATTACATAATTTATTATTCATAATAGGAATCGCATTTTTTATGTCTGTTTTTTTTGTATTTTCTTGTATAGCAACAATGAGCGAAAAATCTATTTCAATGCCAATAGGAATTGCAGGAATAATCATGTTCTTAAGCTTTTTTATCTCCGGCTACAAACTTTCTGAAATAGATTATCCAATAGACCAATATAATTATTATGAAATGTTATTTTGGGCTGGAGGTCATATACTTCAATTTATCTATTGCGCTGGATTAATTGTAGTTTGGCTTAAGATGACTAGCAAAAAAGAGAGTATTAAACCTTTATTATGGCTGAATTGCTTGCTTATTTTACCACTCCCAATTATTCAGTTATTTATAAAAATCGATGGTTCTGATTATTTTTCACTATTTACTGAACATATGAAAATTTTTGGAGGGATAGCACCTATCTGCACATTATTAGTAATTTTTATTGAAATGATTATTTCTAAAGATTTTCGGTATAAACAATATTTTGTGATAGCTAATTCAAAAGAATCTATCAAAAACTATTCATTTATATTATCTTTATCATTATTCTTCTATGGAGGCATTATCGCCTTAATGGTTAGCGGATTGAATGTTACAATACCAGCTCATTATCATGGATCTATAGTCTCTATATCAATTGCCTTTATGGGTTATATATATCTAACCATTGATAGATATTATTCTATTATTAATTTCAAACACGCCACAATTCAGTTAATTACCTATGCTCTTGGCCAAACAATGCATATATCAGCGCTTGCGTACTCAGGTGGTTATGGAGCTCTCAGAAAGACTCCTGGAGTTGATTTAGCACTAAATGCAAAAATAGCTATGGGGTTTATGGGAGCTGGTGGTTTAATTGCTATTGTTGCTGGACTAATATTTGTGTATATATGTTCCAAACCAATATTTTTTACAAATCATAAAAAAGAAACATGATAAATAAACCATCAAAAGAAGAAGCACAAAAAGCCATACGTACGTTGCTAGAATATATAGGAGAGAACCCTGATAGAGATGGGCTTAAAATGACACCTCACAGAGTGATCAAAAGTTATTCCGAACTCTATTCAGGCTATTCAATGAATATAGATGAGATATTAAGTACCAAGTTTTTTGATATTGCAGAATTCCATGATTTTATAGTTCTTAAGGATATTAGATTTAAATCTACATGCGAACACCACATGCTTCCTATTGTTGGAAAAGTAGATATTGCTTATATGCCATCAAATGCTGTAGTTGGAATTAGTAAACTCGCAAGAGTTGTTGAAGTTTTTGCAAGGCGCCTTCAAATTCAAGAAAAAATGACTGCTCAAATTGCTGAATCTATTCAAAAACACTTAAACCCAGAGGGTGTAGCAGTGAGAGTAGCAGCAACACATTTTTGTATGAGCGCTAGAGGAGTTCAGCAGGATAATAGCATAATGGACACAACGCATTATACTGGTATATTTGCTAAAGGAGCAAAATATAGGCAAGAATTTATCAAAGTTATTAATTAAGGTAGAAGATGGAATTATCTAAATTTTTTATACCAATTCTAAAAGAAAGCCCTCAAGAAGCTCAAATCACTTCTCATAAACTTATGCTTAGAAGCGGTATGATTAAACAGGTTGCTTCTGGGATATACTCATGGTTGCCTCTTGGGAATATGGTGTTAAAAAATATAGAAAAAGTTGTTAGAAAAAATATGAATGAGGCAGGATGTATAGAGCTTTTAATGCCATGCATTCAACCTGCACATTTATGGAAGGAATCAGGAAGGCATGATGATTACGGCCCTGAAATGCTTAGAATAACAGATAGGCATGAGAATGAACTACTATTTGGCCCTACAAACGAAGAGCTCATTACTGATATTTTTCGCTCTACTATCAAATCTTATAAAGAGCTTCCAAAAATTCTCTACCATATTCAGTGGAAATTTAGAGATGAGATAAGACCAAGATTTGGTGTCATGAGAGGAAGAGAATTTCTTATGAAAGATGCTTATTCTTTTGATATTTCAAAAGAAGCAGCGCTACAATCTTACGATAGAATTTTTGAAAGTTACTGCAAAACATTCAGAGACTTGGGTCTAAACGCTATTCCTGTAAGAGCTGATTCTGGACCTATAGGCGGAAGCCATAATCATGAGTTTCATATAGTTGCTGAAACTGGTGAAAGCACTCTTTATTATGATAAAAAATTTGAAATATTATCTCAAGATACGCAAATCAGAGTATCTGATCTTCAAAACTTATACGCAGCTACAGATGAATTACATAAGCCTGAAACATGCTCTGTTGCTGAAAAAGATTTAGTGGTAAAAAGAGGCATAGAAGTTGGGCATATTTTCTATTTTGGAACAAAATATTCTGAAATAATGAAAAGCTTTGTAAATAGCCACGAAGGAAAATTAGTTCCGGTTGAAATGGGATCATACGGTATAGGAATTTCAAGACTAGTTGCAGCTATAATAGAATCAAGCAATGATGAAAAAGGTATAATATGGCCACAATCAGTTGCACCATTTAAAGTTTCTGTAATTAACTTAGCTGTTGATGATCCTGAATGTAGGATGGAGTCATACAGAATCTACGCAGCTCTTAAACAAGCTCAAGTTGATGTATTGTACGATGAAACATTAGAAAGACCTGGTAGCAAGTTTGCTACAAATGATTTAATAGGTTCACCTTGGCAAATTATTGTAGGTAGGAAAAAATTACAAACAGGGATTGTTGAATTAAAACACAGGAAAACTGGTGAGACTGAAGATCTTGAACCGACTATCGCAATCAACAAAATACTAGCTATCTTAAATGAAAAGTAATTTTGTACTTAGACTTGCTTATAGATATTTTAGCGCAAAGAAAAGCATTAAACTAGTTTCTTTTATCTCCGGCTTCTCTTTGATGGGAGTTATGCTTGGGGTTGCGGCTTTGATAGTTGTAATGTCTGTTATGGAAGGTTTTCATATTGAACTTACATCAAATATTATCAGCCTTGGAGGTGATATTAACATTGCCTCAAACTCTTCAACTAGAATCACTAATTATTCCTCACTTGCATCGGAAATAGAGAAAGTAGAAGGTGTACAATCAGTTGTCCCGCAGATTCAATCTAAAGCTCTTGCTATATCAGGGTCAAACTCATATGGAGTAATGGTGAGAGGGATGGATATAAAAGGAATTTTAACCAAATCTCAAATTATAAATCATCAATTACTTGGCGATATTTCGCAGGTAGAAAACACATATAATATAGCTATAGGAAATGAGCTCGCGCAAAATCTAGGAGCGAGGCTTGGCGATGATATAATATTAATTTGCCCATCTACTGTAAGTACTATGCTTGGAAATTTACCAAGAAAAAAAACCTTTAAACTTGTAAGTATCTTCTCAAGCGGAATGTTTGATTATGATTCAGCAACAATCATAATGTCTCTTGCATCAGCTCAAAAACTATTCTCATTAAATAATGCAGTAAACTATATTGAAATCTATACAGATGATGCAAATAACCCCGAAAATTTTACATCAAAAATACAGAGAATCGTAGGTCCTGAGCTTTATGTTAATAGCTGGAAGGATAATAATGGTACATTCCTGAACGCTCTTAAAATATAAATAGTTTCAATGATCACAATCCTAAGCCTTATAATAATTGTCGCTGCTTTTAATATAATTTCAAGCCAGTTTATGCTTGTAAACGAGAAGAGAAAAGATATAGCTATCCTTAAAACCATGGGAGCAACACCTAGACAAATATTACTTATATTTATAACAAATGGCTCTTTTATCGGTATTTTAGGAACGTCTCTCGGAGCACTCCTTGGGATAGGCTTCGCTTCAAATATAGAATCAATTCGTAATTTTCTGCAAAAAATTACAAATAGTAATATTTTCGATGCAGCAATCTATTACCTATATCATTTACCGGCTAAAATTATCCCTGGTGATATTTTGATGATTTCGCTTATGAGCGTGTTATTGTGCATAGTCGCTACAATTTATCCAGCCTATAAGGCAGCTTCCATAGATCCATCTGAGGCTCTAAGAAATGAGTAATATTATTTTAAGTTTCGACTCCGTATCAAAAAGTTTTATTCAAGGCGCAGGCACTGTCCATGTTCTAAATAAAGTGAGCTTTGAGGCAAAGAAAGGTGAGATAATTGCTATTATTGGTGTATCTGGTAGCGGGAAATCAACTTTATTACAAATTGCAGGTTTGCTAGATAGACAAACATCTGGCGAAGTTCATATATCAGAGAAAGATACAAAAAAAATCGCAGAATCTTCGAAATGCAATTTCAGACTTAATAAAATTGGTTTTATATATCAATATCACCATTTGCTTAAAGATTTTAATGCTCGCGAAAATATTGCAATGCCAGCTCTAATAGCAGGTAAAGATTATGAAAAATCCTTGATTCTTGCTGATCAATATTTAGCAAAGCTTGGAATGAAAGAACGAGCATTTAATTTTCCAGGTCAATTATCCGGAGGCGAGCAACAAAGAGTTGCAATTGCCAGAGCTCTTTTTAATAATCCAGAATTGATTCTTGCTGATGAACCAACTGGTAATCTTGACCCTTCAACAGGAGAAGAGGTTTTTGATATGTTCCTAGAACTTACGAGATCCAAAGGGACTTCTACTATTATAGTCACCCACAACCAATCACTTGCAAAAAAAGCTGATAAGATATATGAGCTTAAGAGTGGAAGCCTAGTTCAAACTAGTTAGTATATATATCACAATATTCACATTTTTGTAATATCCGAATTTACCAAAAACACCGTCACCTCGCACTAAGATGCGGGGTTCACTCTTTTTTTCTTCTTAAAAGAATAATCGACTATCTTCTTATACCATTTCCAATTATAAAGAAGCTTGTAACCCCTTTTTTATATAAGTGCGCTATTAGCATAGAAGCCATCAACATCTACCATACCTTTTTATTTATTTCAATATTTTATTCTGAGTTCGATTTAATGGGAGTGAGAGAGGGAAGCTCATTGCCGCTTCCCTCATGCCACCCATGCTAAGATATTAAATAAGGAAAGTAATTTATAAATGCGATACAAATTAAAAGAATAATAATTCAAAGTATAAATAACTAATTCAGATATAAATGATTTATTATATCTCATAGTGCTTTTAGGGTAATTTCTACCCATACGACCAAAGTTTTTAAATGCCTAACCAATGGCTCTATAGCACTCCTACGTTTCTGCATAGGCTTTTTCAGGTGTGATTTGTTTCTTTGTATAAGGCGTATAAACCTTACTTTTCTTACTATAGTTGTTACCACGATCCGTAAGATCTACAAAAATATCCCCAGCTCATCCAAACCAACACCGATAGCAGTGTCTACTTCTCCTAATCTCATGGCTAACAAACTTCCTTCAGCTACCTCTACCGTAGTACCAATTATTGTCATTGAAGTAGTGGTTTGAAAATATAAATCATAAGCATCAACTCCTTCAACGACTCCACCAAATATACTTGATAATAGTGGACATAAAGCTTCCGTGCCCTGGGTCAACGCAGTTTTAAATTCACGTAACAACGTTTCTGCCTCATCAATTGGCTTAAGCCCGTGAGTAATAGAATAATTATGAACGGGGTGATTCTCAATTAATAAAATAATATCCATTTCCTGAGTTGCAGGATAACGTATAAAATCAAAAGCTAGTTGTGGCATTTTAACCTCATCTATATATAAAATTTACTAAGCTCTACCAACATTATAATACATCATCTATTGTTAAATCTAAACCTAGTGCAGAATGCTCAAATGTTGGGATTATTTTGACGGAAAACTCATCACCGTCTAATTCGCCATTCCAAGTGACAGTATCACCACTATGAAAATCTCCCCATGATATATCGTCATAAGATGGCCTAGGCGATGAAACTTCTGCATATTGCCATGAAGGGCTAGCCCCTATAGTAAGAACTTGTACATATTGAGTTAATTGTACTGCAAAACTATAACTAGAAATTGACCCATCCGTATTGCTTTTAGCCGCAGACAAGACACAATATATACTATACTGAGAACCAGAACCCAAAGCTCCAAATATTCCTCCTAATGTATCAGGACCTGTTGCCATCGTTGTATTTCCACCTCCGGCTATTAAATCAGTAGCTGGTATCTGACTTAATAAAATTTCTCCATCAGGACCTTTTTGCGTGTTTCCATACTCTACTATACTCCAATTATTCTTTGACATATTCGTTATATTGCACTTAAGACTATCCATAATCACCTACCTAATAAAATTGGGTTTAATAATAAAAAACTAAACTACAGGTTGTAATATAATGGAAAAAAGTAACACTAACCAGCACTAAATAAAATTATTTATTATTTATTCTTGTAAGTAGTAATAAAAACGCAAAGATCAAAAATTAATATAATTGACGTCATATGGTGCTTCCCTTTGTCAAGACAGTTTTTTGTTTTTTTAGAGGTGTAATTTTATGTTAAAATTTACCTTTTTTCTATTGCAAAATCTTACTGTTTTTTATACAACCTCCTTATAATTTTCTAGCTTGCTTTCCATAAAATGAACCATTTCTGGTGTCTTATAATTAAGTGATTGATTAGGCCTTTGAGTATTATAAAAATTTATATACTCTTTTATTGCCACCCGCTTCTTTTACAGTTTCAAGATCAAGACGATATATTTCTTCTTGTTTTAGTGATCTCCAAAAATGTTCTATAAATACGTCGTCTAAAGCCCTTCCTTTACCATCCATGCTAATCTTAATATCCCCTTGCTTTAAGACTTCTATAAAATTTCCAGAAGTAAATTGAATGTACTAAGGGCAAGAATTTTTTGCATATGAAGTACAAAGACGATTAAAAGTCCGTCCTATAAGGCCAGGTTCTCCTCATCTTAATGGAAAAGTAGAGAGAAGCCAACGTACTGATTTAGATGAATTTTATTCTTCAATAGATATAAAAAGTTCAAATCTTGTAGAAGAGTT
>CAYPDX010000033.1:0-14283 GCA_964409695.1 uncultured Rickettsia sp.
ATATGCTGTAACCCACCATATATTTCAACTGAAGAAAAAGAGATATTGTCAAAAGAAGTAATAGATTTTGAACCTCATCAAGCATTATTTGCTGAAATTAGCGGGCTCCTGCCATACAAAATATTAGCATCTCAAGCGAAAGATTTTCTAAAAGAAGATGGAAGAATTATCCTAGAATGCGGTCATAAGCAATCTGGTCAAATCTGCAGTATTTTTGAAAATTTAGGATGGAAAAATCCTGGTAGAATCAAGGATTTATCTGGAATTGAAAGATGTCTCATATTTTCAAAATAAAAGGACGTTATCCCGGCCTTGAGCCGTGATCCACTTTTTTACTAAACTCTAGAAAGTAGATCCCGCATCAAGTGCGGGATGACGAAATATGAACTACCTGGACTTAAGTGCGTCTAGCCCTTCTTTAAGACCTTTGGTTGACATTAATAAATCAGTTTGTTTACCTTCATTATTGAACATACCAAGTGCTACTGACTCTTTTGAAAGGATTGTTTTTAGATCATCCTTAGAAATCTCAGCTACAGCAATACAACCACCATTTTGACAAACAGTGAATTTTGCATTTGCAATTACTTTATCACCAACGATTAAAGATGTACCAGGTTGAAGTAAAACACCTTGTGGTAAAACTTGTATCATTTTAAGAGCTTTATCATCTGTGTATGTAAATTCATAAGTAGCAACAGGAACCTGTTTATCTTCTTGCTTTACTGTGATGCTTTGTTGCAATGCGCAGATTTCTTTTTTAGCACCCTCAGGCTTTTGACAAGCTAATTTCCAATCACCATATATTTTTGGCTCAGCTGCCTCTGCAGGAGTTGCTGGCGCAGATTTTGTATCAGAAGGAGCATCTGAAGAGACTGGTGTAACATTTTCAGTAGAAGCGACTTTCTCCATTGCATGCTCAGCTTTTGGAATGTTATAATACATTACTAAACCTACAGCAACAACGGCTGCTACTACATATAACCAGACTTTACAATTTTTATTTGACATAATGTTTAATACCTAAAAAAATTTTGCTATAATATATAAAATATTCAACTATAAAGCAATAGTAAGTTTTTTTTTCTTATTTAAAGTAAAAAGGTTAGAATTATGGGTTTAAGCATGAGTCATCTCATTGTAATTTTGATAATAGTGTTCCTTTTATTCGGAGCCGGAAGAATGCCTCAGATAATGGCAGATCTAGCGAAAGGCCTAAAATCCTTTAAAGATAATTTAAAAGATGACGACCAAGACAAAAATACTAAAATATGAGCATTGTAACAGATGATATAGAGGAGTATCGCAGCAATATAGGAAAAGCGTCTATATTGATCGGTATTGATTACGGAGAGAAAAAAATAGGACTCGCCATATCCTCTCCTTCAAGAACGATGGCTCTTCCACTTGCTATTATTGAGAATCTAAAAAATGCAACATTTTTGACGATAGAAGAATATGCACAAAAGCATAAAGCTTTGGGTTTTGTTATAGGGCTGCCTGTGAATATGGATGGCTCACATGGTGATAGCGCAATTAGAGTAAAGAAATTTGCAGAAAAGCTTGGAGTAAAAACGGGTATACCAATTTATCTTCAGGATGAGAGAAGAACTTCCAAAGCAGCAGATAGCCTACTTATGATCGCTGGATATAATAGAAAACAAAGAAATAGTATGGATGACTCAATCGCCGCAAGCCTTATACTAGAAACAGCACTAAACCGCCTTTAATACCATTCCTAAAACGTATCAAAAAAGCCACTATATGTAAAATAAATTGTGCAATACAAATTCTACAGAGACTAAATCTTGATGCTTAAATAATAGATGTTAGCCTATTTATAATTTATAATTATGAGGTTAATATGAGCGGCGAAGATTCTCTAAATCCGGCCCAAGTACTTGAAATAAATGATTCTATTGTTGCTATTAAAGAAGATCTGGAATACACCAATATTTCAAATACAGATCATATAATACTGCATAAAGCACGCCCTATAGACTCAAGACGACCATCCGCTAAATCAGAATCTGAATTATTAGTGGAAATTCTTGAAAAGAAAGAGAAATCTATCTCAAGAATTAGGACTGAATTTAAAAAATTGGAAGAAAAATTTTCACCTGTTATTATCCAAGAACTGAAGGATGCATTAGATAACGTGACAGAAAATCATAGCGATAAAACCTCTGTTAGATGCGCTTATCATCTTGACGAAGACAGATGGGAGGCTTTAGAGGAATTTAAAGAAGAGGCTTTTAAACGCGAGAAACTTCTAATAACAGGATCAGAAAAAACTAAACTCGGCAAAGACTACGATAAAGTAACTGTTCTTACATCAGCATTGCTAGCATCCTCAAACCCAAAATTCCTACGAGATTTTAGAGACGAAATAACACCAACAAAAGCGCAAGATGTTATAGAACATTTAATAGTCGAAAAAAGCGTCCGAAATCCCCTAGAGAATTTAGTAGTTGAGAAAAGCATTGAAAACCAACCACTATTCAGTGAAGAGGTCAACAAAGCAATCAAAAAAGTTTACTATAGCACTGATAAAACTACTAGAGACTTATCAGATCAATATCTTATCCACACATCACCACTACCTATTATTAAATTTTCTGATTACGATGAAAAACAGCTTTCAGACATTGCTGATATAGCTTATAGAAGGGGCGGTTTTACACTAGAAACAGAAGAACATGGTGCTATTAAACATGAGAATCATGATGGTTTAAGATATTTGCTAACAGCTTATTATGCACTACCACCAGATGTTTCTGCTACAGGACGTCATAAAGAGGCATTTTTTCGTGAAAACTTTGATAAACACCACGATAAACCTCTTGCATTAGAAGATTTGAAAATAATAAAAAAGCATCTTGAATCTAGAGATGCCTCAAAGAAAGAGATAAGTGATTATTTAATAACTCTAATAGATGAAAATATTAAAATTGCTTCAGAACAAAGAATTACATTAGCGTCAAAAGAACATACACCAAGAGCCTTGTCAGTTATTGAAAAGTTAGCATCGGAAGGTAGAACTGCAAAGTTTGAAAAGAATAAATGGGATGCTTTAAGATATTTGTTAGTCGCAAATGAAGTTGTGCCCAAGACAGAATGGATATCTAGAGATGGCTCATGCAGTTTATCTAAAGATAATTTCTATAACTATCGCGACAAACCACTATCATTAAAAAATCTAGAAATAATTAAAGAGCATCTTCCATCAGTTGGTATATTAGATGAACATTCAAGAGAATATTTCAGAAAGTTAATAGATAAAAATATTGCAAGCAGAAGGAGTCTAGAATATTGGGACGCACAAGATGTGCATAAAGCAACAAAAGATTTTGACAAGGAATCACTATCATCAGATATAAGAACGCTAAGCGAAACCATTACCATACCAAAAGATGGAAATGCGCTTACTTCAGATTCGAGAATAGGAAACTCAAAATCCAGAAAATTAAAATCAATATTAAAGCAAAATCCAGAAGCAGCTAGTATATTTCACGATTCTGCATTTCTCCACGAGGAAAAAGATTCACCTCCAATAGCTGCTTCTAGTAGAGAAAGAAAGGCCGTTCACTTTAGATAGGGATACGTCTAGTCGCACGTAACTGACATTTATGGAATGTGCAATTAGACAATATGGCCGAAAAGTTAAGGGGAAAACTACTTCTTAGAAATTATATTATTTTTCTCTATGTAATATTTGCTCTTGGCCCTAAGGTCAATAGATTTAATATTATTTTTAAAGAGTTTTTCTTGCTGATATTGATCTATTAAATATTGATAAGCTGCCTTAAAATCATATTGAGGCATTTTTACTGTAATATTCTCTTGCAAATTCAAATCCCATCTTCTTTGACCAAACCTTACAGCATATATAACTTTGCTTGCAAGCTCTTGATTCATTTTTAGATTTTCAATAAGCTCAGCAGCGTAAATATTTGCATCATCTCCAACTAAATGTGGAAGCTTATCAAATTTTTCTGGGGAGCAATTTTTAATGATCTCACCATCACTATCTATAACGAATAATTCTTTATTCACCTGCCATAAAGCAATTGGATCTCTTTCTGATAGATTTACAATAATTGTGTCGGGTAATTTTCTTTGAATAATAGCGGACTTTACCCATCCGCTACTTACAAGCTTTTCTAAACTATCATCTAAATTAATAGAAAAAATAGGCGTTCCTATATCAGCATTTAGTGAATCAATAACTTCAGGAGTTGTGATGTTTTTTTGACCAGCAATAACTACATTCTCTAAAGAATACCCATAATCTGCTAATAGCTCACTAACTTTTTGCCTCACATCAAAAACATAAGAGGAAAATTGCTTTGTGATAATTATATAGGCGAAAATTGCTGCTATTAGCAGCTTTAAGAAGAAGAAAAATCTAGTAATATATATTCCAATCTTCCGCCTTAGCGGAAGATTCACTGACATATTGTTACTATATATTTTACGACCAATTTTCATTTAGCATCATTTAAGAAACAAATTATTTCTTTAGTTTCTTTGCAGGTGCAACTTTTTTTACTGGCTCTACTTTCTTCGTTGTTTCAGCTTTCTTAGAATCTTCAATTTTCTTTACTGGTTCGGGTTTTTGTGGCTGCTCAACTTTTCTTGAAATAATATCTACAATTGATGCTTTAGATAATTTGACAAAAGTATTAGGAGCTATCTCTACTTCTACAGTAGATTCAGAATCATTTACTTTTGTAACTTTACCGTAAATACCACCTGATGTTATTACATCTTCTCCTTTTTTAACAGACCCAATAAGAGAAGCTTGCTCTTTTCTGCGCTTTTCTTGTGGGCGTATTAGAAGAAAATAAAAAACTGCAAAAATCAGAATCATTGGAATGAAACTTGTCCAAGTTGACTCGATCTTGCCTGGCGCTTCTGGGAGAGCTTCAGTAGTAGCTACAGTTGATGTTTGTGTGTCTGACATTTATTTTTATTATAAATTGAAAAAATTAAAACTACCAAATAATGAAATTAAGTCAATAGTGTAGTTTTTTGACTATGATAAGGACATGCTAGAACCCTTGCCCTGTTTTGTCTGATTGTGAGTACGCGGTACAGTAAGGTTATGACTCTTACAATACAGAAGAGCTCTTTTTTTTACATTATTAACAAAAGGATTATTAATACTTTGTTTTTGCGCTAAATGCTGATCTACGCCTGCGTGACCTTTAGTATAAGGCAATTTTTCTTTGACTAGCGGTTTTTCTTGCTCTAAATTTTTTTCTCGTGATTTTGGCTTAAATTTATTTCCCACCCAATTTGCTGCCACTTTTAAACCTTCGTAGCTCAGTTTAACAACATGGTATGCAAGGACCGGAACTGCAATAGTCATAGCAATGCCAAGCCCTATAAAATCCTGTTCAGCTAATGCAGAAAGCCCACTAAAATCAGATGTAGAAGCATTACTCACCCCTGAAGATCGTCCTCTTTTTGTAGGTGCCTTTGGGTTAGAATCAAAAACTCTTGAAGAATATTCTGGTTTAGACATACAATCTCACAAAATGGTTATTATAGTTTTGAAATTTAGAAGAATTTTCTTTTAATCAATATACAGCATTATCTCACAAGTGTAGATTCGGATTTAGCAGAAAGCTTGTGAGCGCTTACATGAACGTCCTTCGCAGGTACCACATACGCATCACTTCTTACAGATGCAACACTATCGAAAACTTGTGATTTTGTTACTGCTTTAGATGTAGCAGAAAGCTCGCGAGACTGAGACTTACCATATTTTTGCTCTTCTTGCTTAGTTGGCGTTTCATGATTACGGCTAGACCTTGATTCCTCTTTACTAGAAGATTTAAAGTTATTAGATATTGCTTTCGTAGCAATAAATGCACAAGCAGCTAAAGTAGGACTTCCTGTAAGCATAAAAAGAAGAAGGGCTATAAGAAGCGCTTGCATATTCTCATCTTCTTTAAGCTTATCTAGAAATGAGCCACCTTTTTTCTTATCTTCATCATCACCTCTTTGCCCAAATTTTTGCTCTTTTTTTTCTGACTCAATGGATTTTGATGCATCTGTTTCACTTTTGACTTCATGAGCTTCAGCTTCTGGGGCAGCTCTAACCTCATCCACTATTTTTCCAGTTTTTGTTGAAGATACCATATCATGGTCAGCAGTTTTTATATTGACTGCGGGTCTAGAAATTTCTGGTTTGGACATAAGACTCCCTAAATACAATAATTACTGAGATTTTATCAGTAAATTGCAACAAAAGCCATAAGGCGATGGTTTTATTACTGTTTTAGAATTCTATAGTATCTCTTTTGATACTATACTTCATCTATCCCAAGATTTATGTTTGGATTTATCAGAAAGCTTTGGAACTGTTGTATGGGAGTCTTTTTCTAGCATATGAGCATCTCTTCTTACCCTTGCAACGTTTTTATGAACTTGTGGTTTTGTAGTTGACTTAGAGTCAATAGCTTGTGTCTTATGATTTTCGGCAGATGATGATGGCTCATTTTTCTTCGCCATCTCTCTAGCTATTCTTTTTTCATACGATCTTTTTACAGCATAATTAGTTAGTTTTGCCACAGATGTTATAACGCCAATTCCTGCAAGGATTGCAAGCCCAATTGGTGGATTAATAACTGTCGTAATAGCCACAACTACACCAAGAGCTACTTTTTTTGTAGGGCTTAATTTTGTAAATACAGGCCCACCATTTCGTATACGCTCTCTTATTCTATTTAAACCATTTTTCAAAGCTGTAAATGCATTAGAACAGAATTTAACAGCCTTTTGCACTCCTCTTGAAGCTAGATATACGCCAACTCCAACTAAAGGTGCAAATGGACCAGCAATCGGAATGGTAGCAAGCGACACAACGACTGCAAGTCCAAGTGCAAATTTTTTACTACCAAGAAAATTTGATTTTTCTGTACTATCACTCTCTTCTGATTTCACTTCAGAAGTCTTTTTATCTGAGCTTCCAAATAGATTATTGAATAGGTTTTTTAGAGATTCCCAGATCCCACCTTTAGACTCTTGCTCATCTTTATCATCTGATTTGCTCATGATCGGACTCTAATGAGTAGCGACGGCTACTTTAGCCGGAGCACGCACAGTATCACGACCTCTTGGTGTAGAAGGAGGCGAGACTGTATTATGCTCTATAGCAACTGACCTTCTTTTCATTCCTTGAACAATAATACTAGCTTGAGGAGTTCTCGCAAACCTAAGCGCCTCTACATTTGCCCTTCCCTTCGATGGTTCTTCTACACCTTTATGTTCTGTGACTTTTAGGTTGTGCTTATGCCCTTCTTGAGCTGCAGCTCCTTTCATATGATCATCATGGGCCGCTGCCTTATGTGGAGCATCACGATTTACCACCTGTTTTCTTTCTTGTTCTTGAGATTGACTCCTATTATGCTCAGCTTCTTTAGAACGTTCATTTTGATTTGGAGAGCCTTGTTTTCCTTGCTTTTGCTCTCTTTTTCCTTTCCATGACCTATAGCGATCTATTCCTTTTTCTATTACCTTTTTAACAAGAAGACCAATTACAAGAATTATAGCTACATGTGGTGCAAAAATAGCTGTAAGAACAACCGCTGCAATTTCTTTTTTAGACAAAGGTGATTTTTTCTCACCATCATCTTTCTCTTTTGGATTATTTGGATTCTCTTTATCTCCTTCTTCCTTTCCGTGTTCTTTATCTTTAGCTTTGTCAGGAGAAGAAGGTCCTTTTTCATCCCTATATTTTCCAGGTGGAGATTTTTCTTGAGATGGATGCTCCTCTTGAGAAGGGGCTTTTTTTTCTTTATCCTTTATTCCAAGCAACTTTTTAAAAATTCTGATAAGATTTAGGTCTTCTTGAGGCTTTGAAGGCTTTTTCTCATCCTTTTCATTTTGTTTCTGATGCCCTTCTTCGTGTTCTGCGCTTCCTTTTCCTTTTGCAGAAGATTTCTCCCGAGTGGATTGTCTTTCGTCAGAATGAGGAGATTTTCCAGATGAAAGTTTTCTTTCTGTGGAATGATCCTCATGAGACTTATTACCTACACTTTTCTTTTCCTCGCCGAATAGAAATTTTTTTATTCTTGCTATAATACCTTTTTTATGAGGGGCAGGCCCCCCACTATGCTCTTGTTCACCCTTTTTCTCAATAGGTTCAGCTCCCTTATACATAGGGTTTTTGTGCTCAAAATTTGATTCTGAAGGGTTAGACATCCTATAAACTCATTTCTTTTTAAAAGATTGAAGCGATGTTATCCCAAACAAACTCAGAAATCGACAAGATGAGGTCTACTAACAAGAATTTTAAAAAACTATGTGCTTTCAAAGATACAAAGGAAACCTACTACATAGATCTTTTGCTTCTTTTCTGATCTCAGCTTCTATAAGCTCCATGGAATCGCTAGCCTGCGCATCTAGAATACTCGTAATCATATCAGCTATTTGCTCAAATTCTTTTCCTGTAAAGCCACGAGATGTACAGGCAGCAGACCCTAACCTTATACCTGATGTTATAAAAGGGGAAGTTGTATCAAATGGAATAGAGTTTTTATTACAAGTAATTCCGGCATTATCAAGTGAAATCGCAGCTTGTTTTCCTGTAATTCCTTTTGCCCTTAGATCTAATAAAAGAAGATGATTATCAGTGCCGCCTGTAAGGACCTCATAACCATTAGCAATAATTTTTGAAGCTAGGATTTTTGAATTTTTTATAACGTTTTTAATATAATCACTGTAAGAATCTGTCAGCGCCTCACCAAAAGCTACAGCCTTAGCTGCTATCACATGCATTAACGGACCGCCTTGTAATCCTGGGAATATTGCTGAATTTATTTTTTTTGATATTTCCTCATCATTTGTTAAAACTATTCCGCCTCTAGGGCCACGAAGAGTTTTATGAGTAGTTGATGTCGCAACATGAGCGTGAGGGAATGGGTTTGAATGATTTTTAGTTGCAACAAGCCCTGCTATATGAGCAATATCTGCCATTAAATAAGCGCCAACTTCATCTGCTATTTCCCTAAATTTAACAAAATCTATTTCTCTAGGATAGGCGGAATATCCGCATATAATCATTTTTGGCCTATGCTCATGAGCTAATTTACGAATATTCTCATAATCGATTAAAAATGTTTCAGGGTTTACAGTGTAGGATACT
Organism: uncultured Rickettsia sp.; assembly: GCA_964409695.1. Lineage (GTDB taxonomy): Bacteria > Pseudomonadota > Alphaproteobacteria > Rickettsiales > Rickettsiaceae > JABDAD01. The sequence continues at coordinate 9,158 of CAYPDX010000033.1, forward strand.
GGTTTAAACCATTTCCCTGATAAGTTAGGAGCAGCTCCATGTGTAAGATGTCCACCACTATCAAGTGACATACCAAGAATCGTATCACCGGGTTGGAGTAGAGCTAGAAACACCGCTTGATTCGCTTGCGATCCTGAATGAGGCTGAACGTTGGCATAATCACACCCAAATAGTTTTTTAACTCTCTCTAAGGCAAGATTTTCAATTTCATCAACATATTCGCATCCATTATAGAATCTCTTACCAGGATATCCTTCTGCATATTTATTTGTAAGAACAGAACCTTGTGCTTCAAGCACTGCTTTACTTACAAAATTCTCTGAGGCTATTAATTCTATAGTTTCTTTCTGTCTGCTTAACTCCGAATTAATAATATCAAATATTTTACGATCATTTTCTTGTAAATTAGATTGGATATTCATTTTTGTACCTTCGTCATTTTATATGTTTTTTTATGAAATCTGATGCAAATTTAAGCCCTCTCAAATCAATGGAATGTCCAAGATTTGTTGAAGCATAAGTCTCTACATTTACTCCAATTTTTTCTAATCTATCTTTCGAATGTTCCATACTTGAAAAAGCTACAACTTCATCTGCAGTTCCATGTATTAAACAAATCGGAGTCCCATTGTTTCTAATAACTTCTGGAGGCAAAAATGCTCCAGAAAACCCAATAACAGAGCCAATCTTAATATCATTAGCGTGAGCCATATATAATGCAAGCATAGTACCCTGAGAGAAACCTATAATAATGAGATCTTCATATGTTAGCTTTAATTCATTTAACTTATTTTCAATCATATCAAGAACTATAGGAGATACTCTTTCAAGCTCTTTGATTATCGCATGTGGATCCCTATTTTTTAGACTAAACCATTGATAGCCAAATGGCGACATGTCGCATTTTTCGATACCATTTGGAGAATAGAAATGATAATCAGGGAATTCAGGAGCAAAATATGGAGCTAGGGCTATTAGATCCTGCCCATCGGAGCCAAGACCATGAAGCAAAACAACAAGTTTTTTAGCCTGATTTCCAGAGCTCGGTTTAAATTCCAAATTCATAATTTTCTACTTAATCTGTTTAAAAAAACAAGATATCATATTTCTATCATTATAAAACTGGTTTTTTAGAGAAAATTTTTGTAATAGCCGCATTCTCTCAAAACACCGCCATTCCGCATTTAATGAGGGATAACGAGCCATGCTAAAACCATTTGGATAATTTAAAAATGGGAAATGATATTAGATAAGTGACATAAAAATAAAGATACCAGCAAACATATTGCTTTTAAATCTACTCATGCAATTTTCTTTTTTTGTAACATCTAACAAAATAATTTGCCACAAAAACTGCAGCATAAGCAGAAAAAGCCCTATGTAATTGTAAGATCTAAGTCCATGATTAGCAACGGCAGAAGCTATTATTATAGATAGAAAAAATACACCATAAAAACTCGCTAATATATGTTTGTAATTTTTATCTTCAATCCAAATAGCAAGCGATTTAACTCCTATTTTTTTATCATCCTCAATATCCATAAAAGCATATATTGTATCATAACCCATTGTCCAAAATACAGAGCCTAGATAGAGTATTACAGAAGCCAAAGTTATCCCGCCTTTAAGCTCGCTTGAGGCAATTAATATCCCAAAATTAAATGTAAAACCTAAAATAACTTGAGGAAAAAAACTATATCTTTTTATTAATGGGTAAATAAATATCAAAGGTATAGAACATAGAGCAACAAAAATTGTCTCCAAGGACAATTTAAGTAAAACTAAGAGCCCAATAAAACTGAAACATAATGCTAATATAATTGCATGTTTTGTGGTAACTTCACCAATAGCAAGAGGTCTATCTTTTGTTCTTTCAACTTTTCCATCAAATTCCTTGTCGAATATATCATTGATTATACACCCAACTGATCTCATAACAAAACTTCCCAGCAGGAATAAGAAAAGCAAACCAAAATCTATATCTACTTCACAGTTAAGTGCTACGCCAAATAAACAAGGAAGAAATAGTAAGATTGTACCAGCTGGTTTGTCCCATCTGATAAGATTTAGGATAGTTTCAATTTTCATGATTCACTCTGGTTTATGTATTATCTCTATCTTGATAAAAAAAATCTAAAAATACAAATATAAAATTACATTATGATATGTTATTATGCTCGGCTTATATAAAAGATAGTATTACAATGAAAGAATTAGTGTCAGCCTATAATTTTTCTGAATCTGAAAAGAAGTGGCAAGATTTTTGGAATAAAAAAAGAACCTATAGCTGGGATCCTAAGGAATCCAGAGCAAATAGCTATGTAGTTGACACCCCCCCGCCCACAGTATCTGGGCAGCTACATATGGGGCATATATTTAGCTATACTCAAACAGATTTTATTGTTCGTTTTCAAAGAATGATGGGGAAAAATATTTTTTACCCAATGGGCTTTGATGATAATGGCCTTCCTACAGAGAGACTTGTTGAGAAGCAAAAAAATATTAGAGCTGTAAATACTGAAAGATCCGAATTTGTAAAAATGTGCGCTGATACAATAGAGCATGAAGAAGAAAAATTTCATGATCTTTTTAGCTCGATGGCACTTTCCGTTGATTGGGATTTAAAATATCAAAGTATTAGCCAAACATCATGCAAAATTTCACAATTTTCATTTTTAGATTTAGTGAATAAAGGCGAAATATATAGAGCAGAGCAACCGATTTTATGGGATCCAGCAGATCAAACAGCACTTGCTCAAGCTGATATTGAAGATAAGGAAAAAGCCTCCGAAATGCATGATATTATCTTCAAAACAGAGGATGGGGCAGATCTTGTAATCGCAACTACAAGACCAGAATTATTACCAGCTTGCGTAGCGGTTCTGTATAATTCGGAGGATTCGCGTTACTCTCATTTAAATGGCAAATCCGCTATTTCTCCATTATTTGGCGCAAAAATCCCTCTTATTGCTGATGAATTAGTGCTTCAAGATAAGGGGACAGGATTAGTAATGTGCTGCACATTCGGCGATACAACAGATATTGCCTGGTGGCAGAAATACAAGCTTCCAATAAAAATAATTTTAAATAAACAAGGAAGAATCAAAGAAGGTACAATATTTGAAACTACTGAATCTAACGAGATATTTACTTCAATAGTTGGTTTAAATGTAAATCAGGCAAGAAGTAAAGTTGTTGAGATTCTAAAGGAAAAAAATCTCATAATTAAATCAGTCGCTTTAACTCACACTGTAAAATGCGCTGAACGTTCTGGAGCCCCTCTTGAAATAATTACAACTCCTCAATGGTTTGTTAGAACAATAACACACAAAGAAGAGCTTCTAAAAAGATCATCTGAGCTTAATTGGTACCCTCATACCATGAAAATCAAGTTAGACAATTGGATTAATTCAATTAGCTGGGATTGGTGTATTAGTAGGCAGCGTTTTTTTGGAGTTCCTTTTCCAACCTGGTATTCAAAAAGGCAAGGTGAAGAAGGCAAGGTGATTTTTGCAACTAAAGATCAGCTACCTGTAGATCCAACGAAGGATTTACCCTTAGGTTATTCAAAGGATGAAGTTATTCCTGATATGGATGTTATGGATACATGGGCTACAAGCGCCGTATCACCGCAGCTCTCGAGCTATGCAATAAATGAAGATTTTACTATTGATTATGAGCGTCATAAGAATCTCTTCCCATTTGATTTACGCCCGCAAGCGCATGAAATTCTTCGCACATGGGCATTTTATACAATTTTAAAATCTCATTTACATGAGAATAAATTACCTTGGAAAAATATTATGATTAGTGGATGGTGTCTTGCTGAAGATAAGAGCAAAATGTCAAAATCGAAGGGTAATATTATTTCTCCTGTGAATCTAATAACAACCTATAGCGCAGATGTTATTAGATACTGGGCATCTACTTCAAGACTTGGAGCTGATACTGCTTTTTCTGAAGATTTGCTAAAAATTGGCAAGAAGCTTGTGAATAAAATTTGGAATGCATCAAAATTTGCTTCATCTCATTTTGCAAAAATTGACATTTCAAAAACATCATCTTTGGAGGAATTAATCGCGGATAAGATAATCTTTCATGATGTAGATCTATGGATAATTGGTAAATTAAAAAGAACATTAGAAATTGCAACAAAAGATCTAGAAATCTATGAATATGCTTCGGCTAGAGAAGCAATTGAGAATTTCTTTTGGAAAGATTTTTGTGATAATTACTTAGAAATATCAAAATCAAGATGTTACAATGAAGATGGGTCCGACAACAAGGGCCAAAGTAGCGCCATATTCACTCTATATCATGTACTTAAAATTTTGCTGAAGCTTTTTTCAATATACGTGCCTCATATTACAGAGGAGATTTATCATACTCTATATTCTGATGATTCTATTCATTCAAGAGGTAACTGGCCCACAATGAATATTACACTAAATGAGGACTCTATTAAATTAGGGGATAATCTCGTTGCGATTCTTGACCTTGTTAGAAAAGCTAAAGCTACAAAAAATATGTCAATGAAAGCAACAATCAAGAAATTGAATCTTCTTGCTACAATGAAGCTAACTGATGCAGCTCTCTCAGATCTAAAAAATGTGACTAATACAGAAGAGATTCTAATTTCCGAAAACTTGGAATCAGGAAATTCTGAAGTAATTAATGATGATAATGGAAATTCAATAGGAATTGAGTTTTAAGAAATAGCCTTGAGTTAATTCAAGGCTATTTCTAATCAGGCAGATATTATTCTTCTCCGGGAGCTTCATGACCTAGAATTTCTACTTCTCCAACATGTGGTAAAGGGGTTCCGCTTCCACCGAAGACAGGAGGAATTGGTACGTGTTCACCACTCTGGCCGACAACATCCCCACGCAAAACATCTTGAGTCGTTGGCACTTCTACTACTTCCACAGTTCTAGTACCATTTGCTATAGACCCTACTATTCTATATTCTTTTGACATTTTTCTTCGCTTTTAAAATTGTGGATCGTTAAAACAAATAACGCTCCTCAAGGCAAGAGTATAGTTAATATTTTTTTATTTGTCAATGGAATTTCTTATACCATTTCCCATTACTAACTGAGCGATAATGATTGAAAAGAAGTTGAAAA
>CAYPDX010000034.1:0-14132 GCA_964409695.1 uncultured Rickettsia sp.
AAACTTCCCCACACAGACATAGTGCTTGTTGATGTTGCGTGAAGTAATAACTCAGATTTTACGTTTACAGCCGCTATTATAGTTCTACCGCTAGTAGCAGAAGCTAATATTTCCTTATCTAAAGCTTTGATTGTTATTCCAGAAGGACTATCAAGTATTTCGATGCCTCCTAATATTATAGTTCTAAAGTTTGCAGGCTGAAGCCCTATAAAAATAGTAAGATCATCTCTAAATAACTGAAAAAATGCTTCTGATATTTCTATAGGTCCTCTTAAGAGAATCTTGCTTACCCTTCCAAATATGGAATTAATTTTAACTGGAAAATTACTTATAACCTCTATTCCTATTCCCTGTGCATCTGGGGTACCTGTAAATCTTGCTATACTTGGAACATTTACATCAAGATTTATCTTAAGTACTCCTATATTTCCTGGTCCTTGCAATAAAAGATGACCACCTGATTTTGTTTCTAAATATTCAATTTCATATGCTTGTTCATTCACTAAAGCTTTTCGTCCAATAGTAAGAGTATTTTTTCCAGTAGAAAATAATTCTTTAGCATTTATTCTGCCAATACTAATTTTTCCATCGCCATGATAAGTTAATGTTTCAGTATTAATTTTTTTAAGAAATACATTCCTTGACTCATATATCTCTATCGACTGTGCTATAATTTCATCTGCATTTATCTCTACTTTTCCCTTTGATTTTACTGTAATTTGCTGAAACTCCAGTTTTTTACAAAATGGCACAACAATATCTGTTTCTAAATTTTGTGGTGAGATTATAAGAATAGAACCCGTATATTTATCATCTACATTAAGCAAAAATTTAATAGATACACCTGGTGATATTAAAAATTCCCCACGCTTACAACTAAGTGATCTAATTGAAATATTATCGTCAGTAAATGAAAATTTTTGAATGGTTGTGAGCATTGCTGAAGGCCCTGCAATAGTATCTGAAATATCTGTAAGTTGTAGTAATTTTGTTTTAATGCTCCACTCACAAAAATCTTCTCCAAATGTCAAAAACTTTGCTCTTAACTTACTTACATTTCCATCTATAGAAGAACCATTAAATTTAATATATTTCATATCTAGTATAGAATCACGAGCCTCAACTGATAAATCTCCTATTATTAAATTTTTTGCCTCGGTTCCGAATAATTCAATATGGCCAGTAGAATTTCCTACAATTTTTAGTAGGTTTGAAACAATACCAGAACAAATACTAAAGCTAGTTCCCCATAAATATAACTCAGAGACCTTTACATTATTTATTGTTACTTTTGAAGGTTTCTGCGGAAGACCAATTAACGGGAAATGTACATCACCTGTATTATCTAATTGATGATCAGTAATAAGAACTCTAGTAAAACCAGAAAAAGTTGCATCAAGGATTTCTACATCTCCTTTTGTTATTATAACAAGTTCAGCAGGCATACCATGTAAGATGGTTTTGCTTAGTGCTTTTCTTGAAAAACTAATTGTGCTTGTATCAGGAAGTAGCATCCATATCGTTTCTACAGCAGATTCATATGGATTATTTATAATTAAATTTTCTGTGCTATCAAAAGCTTCTTGAGAAAGTGGTAAGATGCCATAAGCTTCTGGGGATATTTCGTATGGCATATTTTCTCTTATTGACTTTGATAATTTTCAATCGTAAATTGTGGTAAATCTAGAATTTCAACCTCTAATTGTCAATTAATTTTATTTTCAGAGAATTTTCTATGTCAAAAACCAATGAAGAAATTATGGCTCGAATTGCCAAATTAGACCAAGAAATAGCTGCAAAAGAAAGGTCTATAGCTCATTACAAAAAAAGCCACGAGGCACTTGTTCATCTTGCTGCTACAAATAGCGCTCAAATAACCTCTATGCGTGAGGACAATGCCAAAAAATATGCCAAGTTAGCAGAGATTCGTCACGCTACTGAAACACTAGTAGCTACGAAAGCTTCTTTAGAAACATTTGAAGAAAAAATGCCTGAAATGCTAAGAAGTATATTGGCAAAACATGGTTTGCTAGGACATACTGAAGAAGATTTTTAATTTAATCTTTTATTCTTTAATTTAAAATGGAGAGAAATTATGGGCTGGGGAAGAATTTGGACACACACTGTAGCAACTTTTAAAAAACCATTTAGAGGTGAACAGTATGTACCTGCACCACAGCCGCTTCTTCAAATACCTGCTACACCTACAGTTGATATATTAGCAATATTAGAAATACGTGAAGAGAGGGTAGCTAGATTAGCACTAGAAGAAGCTAGTATTAAAGCAATGTATGACGCTGAGATAACTACTATCATTGCTCGTCATGACGCAACAGTAGCTTTTTTAACAAGAGAGGGAAGCGATCTTGATAATTTAATAACAAGTGCGACTATCACAGCTTCGCAGCACTACGAACAATTTGTATCGGCTTCAACAAGAATTATAAGTTACATAGACAGTGAATATCCAGATATAATAAAACAAGATTTCATACACCAAACGATTAAACAAATTTTACAAATTACGCCTGAAACAGATCCAGAAATGTTTAGTATAGCTGGTTTTGATAAACATAATGTGCTTCTTGCTTTTTTAACAAATCCAGTACTTAAAGGTCAGCTAGATTCTACTACTTATGATGATGAAACTAATAAAAGTTTGGCTGAAGATTTATTTAGTCTAAACCATCTAACAGTAGCACAAGCAGTTTTACAGACGTTTAGAGACGTTAATACTATTGATAAAACCGGGCATACTACTTTCCATCGAGCAATTAAAAGTGGAAATCACGAAATAATAATGGCTACTATACATATAGGCGGGAATCCAATGATAGATTTTCCTGATGGAAAAACTTGTTTGTATAAAACAGCCTTTCATGCAACGCTACCAACGATGCACGCTATAATGGCTACAGGTGCGCCTTTTGATCCTGATACATTAGAAGCAGCGTGTTTAAGTGGCAAAGCTGATGTTTTTGATTGGTCGTATTCTCGTGTAGGAAATTGTAATTATGTATTTAAGAGTACTAATACTATTTTGATATCTGCTATGTCTAATTGTTTCGCATATGCTATAGATAAGTTACTTGCCTTGGGTGCGAATATAAACCTGCATAATAATCGAGGAGAAACAGCATTACTATTCTCAGCCAAAGTGAACTGTGCTGATTATACAAAAGATCTTGTAACATTAGGAGCAAACCCATTGGTTATAGATTCTGAAAATGAAAATGCCTTACATCACTTTGTAAAAAGTATTGCTGTACCTATTAGAGTAGCAAAGAATATATCATTTTACGATAAGACTGTCCTTTTTGGAATAGAAGTAATAAAACAATGTAATATCCAAGCACCTTCTGGTCCTGTATTATATGGCGTCTTGGGAGGCAAATACTCATTTTCTAGAGACGGGAACATCACCCTAGGAGCGATAAATAACTCATGCCAAATTTCCGAATTAAAATCAAATACAGCTAATTTTGATTATGCCTTAGATATATTAAAATTTTTAACAAGTAAAGGCTTAGATATCAATAGTCAAAACAGCAAAGGGCAAACTCCATTCATGCTGGCATGTAAGATGAAATTATTTTATTTCGCTAAGCAGTTAGTAAATAATTTTGATATTGATTTTAGCATAATGGATGAAAGTAGAAGTTACTCTATCCATCACGCTATTTACTTGCAAGATCCAGGATTAATTGAATTGATTGTTCAGAAAGGATCTAATATAAATGCTCAAGATGCTTTAGGAAGAACAGCATTACACTGGGCTACTATATACAATAGCCTGGAATGCGTACAAAAAACTTTAGAACTTGGTGCCGACCCGCTAATGCCTCAAAATGGCGGTTACAAACCATTACATCTTGCTGTATATAATGGTTTTTTACCTATTATAGAAGCTCTTCTGCCTAGCTCCGGTATAAACCTAGAAACTTCTTCTGACGGAGAAAAACTGACACCATTTTTGGTAGCATGTGATGCAGGTCAAAATGATGCGATTAATTATTTTTTAGATCTGGGAGTTAATGTTAACTCAGTATCCTCATTAGAACGACCTGGCCTATCTTTTGCTATATCTGCAAATAAAAATGATAGTGCAAGATTGTTAATTGCTAAAAGAGCAGACATAAATAAAGGTATGTTTGATGGAGATACCCCTTTACATATGGCAGCGTATGTTGCTAATCTTGAAGGGTTCCAAATACTTATAGAAGCTGGAGCAAGTATTAATGCTCAAAACCATGATCAAATTACACCTTTACATTTGTTAATACAATATAATAGAAGTACAACAACTCTGGAACAGAAAAAATCTTGTGTTGAATATCTATTATCTAATGGAGCTGATCCCAATATTCTAGATAAAGATGGTAAAAATTGTTTTAATCTCACACAGGAATTATATCCTGAAATTCATGAGATGCTATTACCATACCTGATAGTAACACTCTCAGCCATGGATATAGTTGAAACACCTCCTATTATTGAAGAGTTAGTAAATGCGGAAGACCACATTATCGAATTAATAGGTGCTGATCCTGTTTTAGCCTAGGTTCACATATTGTTTAATTAAGCTGTACTGTTTCCATCAAAAATACAAACCATTAATAAATTCTGTAAAGCTATCTGCTATAAGATATACATTCTCCCACCAAGGCTCTTGATTTTCTGGCGCTTGATTATAAATATCCCAAAAATAAATCTTTCCATAATTTGGTCCATCTATACAAATACATATTTGATCATTGCCTGAAGCATATGCTATCGCAAGTAACTCTTTAGGCAACTTATGATGGAATGACTTATACTCATCTTCTAAGTTACTCACCTTACTATCATAGAGTGCATAAAACCATGCTAAGTCTGCTTCTTGATCATCTGGGGTTAGTGCCTCCATTAACTTATAAGTATCACAAATAGGATGTCCACCATTATGCTTCAGTAGAAACTCAATATAATCTTCTGGTAATTTTTCTATTCCAATAGCTGCATTTAATTTTTCTCATCTTTCCAATGTGCACCTGTTAAACCTTCTACCTCTACTTGATAATGTCTTCCCATCTCATCAACATGTACAAATCAGAAGAATAGTAAGATTAACTAGACGCCTTAAGCTTCTTGATTTCATGTATAGTTAACCCGGTGGCCTGCACAATAATGTTTATATCTACATTCTCTTTTAGCATCTTTTGAGCGAGCCTCTCAAGATTCTTATCTACCTCATATAATTCGACTGTTTCTGTATGATTCATCTACTCTATCTCAGCATCTTCTGTACCATTCATTCCTAAGGCAGTCATATCTTCATACAATGATCTTGCTAACATGCCTGTCAAAGCTTTTTGGAATACCTCGCTAGGAGTTTCTCCGTAATTATCCTTAAAATCCATTTGAAACCCATAACTCACTAATAAATCTACCATGGGTTGAGGACCAGAAGCACACCCGTAATGTAATGCCGATCTTCCTAATAAATCTAATACTTTTATATCTACTCCAGCTTCAAGTAAAATTCTTGCTGAATTCACCTCACTACTAAATGCAGCGTGATGTAGCGGTGTCATACCATCCTTATCTCTTGCGTCTTTTAGAGCCCCGTAGTTAAGTAGTAGTGTTACAACTTCATCAAGTCCTTCTCCGGCCGCAACGTGCAGTGCAATACTATCATCTGAAGATTTTTCATTTATGTCAATTGTACCAGATAAGATAAGTGCTATTGCTTTAGTAATCTCCCCAGAATAAAGTAAATTAATCAAAATAGTGCTGATTACTGCATGTTCTTCTTCTGTTTCCTCATGAACTAAAGTAACTACAAGCATTGTATCGCCTCCACCTGCCGCTGAGACTGCACAAAGTCCAGCTTGCCCATGTTCCTTAATATATATCTCATCACCCACTAAAGTCATAGTAGCTGAATTAACATAGAATACTTTTGATAAAGTAGAACTTTCAGTAAACTCAAAATGAGGTATTTCTTCAAGACGATCTATGGCTATTTTCCACATACGCGCTGCTATTTCTTTGGATTGAGCGCTCACTATTGGCCTAAACTCACTACTTGTACCTGTAGTATACTCACCAAAAGCATGACCAGCTGCTGCTATCATTCTTTCTGCAGAATATTCACTAACAACGGTTTCACTCCTTGCCTTAAGAGCTTTTATTGTGCCTTCTAGAAAGGCTTTATTCAAAATACTTGCGTCTTTTTCATAAAATTCCATCCAGGACCCACTACCAACCAACTCCTTCATTACAAGACCACCCCAAGCATAAGGCGTGGTATATTTTCTAAATTCTTCTACATGATAATCTTCTATCCCATTATAGTTTGGATTACCTATTTCTGGTTGTTTCATCCTCATATCCAAGTCACGATAGGCAAGGCTAATAATAAGTTTCTCTCTCATAGTGGAAACAGATGCAGAGTCTATGCCTTCAAAAATAGATTGAGCTCTTAGGTGAATATTTGCAATTCTTCCATACATACCTTTATCTTCAACAACTTCTAGAGCAAGATTTCCATATAAAATTCCATTTGATGTTAGATATTCATAATATTCCTTAGCCTTATTTACTTGGATTAATCTCTCCTCTGGCGTCAGGGTATCAATCTTCTTATATGCTTCCTCAAAATTCTTTCTAAATTCTTTTTCTATGATTTCTTTACTTAATGTCATTTCCCTCACTCCATTGTTCCATTAATTTTAAAAATTCTTGTTTGTAATTATTAAATTGTTCCAGCAATCTTTTTGGGAAATTCATTTTTATATAGACACCTTTATAAAAAAAAGTTGATTTGCAAAATTTCTTTAGATCCACGGTATCTTCTCCATCATCACAAATAATAAATTCACTGGGATTGAGTGGATCACTATTTGTGTATACATGATGATAAAAATAGTTAACTTTCTTGTTTTTAAGCCATTCTACTTGCTTATCGATCTTATCTTGAGTGAATGTACTTTCTTTCTTATATTTCTCTATATATTCATTACTAACCGGCCCATCAATTTCTTTAATGACATAATGCTTCCTTTGTAAGGATTGGTTAAATTCCTTTTCTATGACTTCATACTTAGATTCCTCCTTTTCCATACGTAAAAATGAACTCCAGTAATCATACTTCAAAAATTCTTCTTCTTTTGGGTGTTTGTATGCTAAATGCATTCGAGGCGGTGTAATAAAGACATCCACAAAATTTCTTTTATAGCCAGCTTCTCCTTTTATGTCTGGATAAGCAAATGAAAGCAATATCCCTTCTAATTCTGGACCATCTGGTTCAATTGCAGAACTACCTATTAGGTAACCTCTTGGAATATTAAGCTTCAGGTCATCTATTTCAATATGACGAATATTGCTATACTCCATCCAAGGGCATCTATGCCTTGGGAGCATCGGACCTATGTTCTCATTCTGCCACTTAAAAAACTCAGCGCAATTCTTTGACCTTACTATCTCTTCAGGGATAGGAATTCTATTACCTACACCAAAACCATAATCAAGATAAGCTCCTCCTCCTATTCCTAATATTTTACTTACATACACTCCACCATAAAATAATGCAGCAATAGCTATTATCAATAATAGCCACCTTCTTATGCTAAAAGCCATAAATAATCTCTTTATCATATTGTTTTTGCTTACCAAATTTGACTTTGAAATATTTTGATAGTCCTACTATCTATTTTTCTTGAGCACACTATAATCATTCTATGCATAAGGCTTTAAGCCACTCATACTTTTCTTTATATCTCTCCTTATAATCTAGAGATTTATTAGAAAACCTCTCATAAGCATCAAATATATCTATTGGTATATTAATTGATCCACCATATATTCGGGAGCGAAGATAATTGATTTCTTCTTCAACTTTGTCTTCAGGAATTTCTATAGCCCAGGCTTTATATTTACTGAACTGATCATTATTCCACCTATATCCGCGGTCTCTTAACAAATCCTTGTATTCATATGAAGATCCTATCGCCCATAACTTATATGTTAGCATACCAGAATTTGTAAGTAATTGCTTTAATACTAATTGATCCGTATTTTTAAGCCTTTGTGCTAGGATATGAATACCTACTAAACAATCTATAACTGCCCTATGACCTTCATAGAAAAAACCATATTTATATGCAATATATTCTAATTTATGACTAGATATATCTTCTCCTTTCCAGTCAACTTCATGCATAAGACAAGCCCATGGCTTAGGAGAGAGGGTTTTAAAGGTTTTTTCAAAGAAACTTCTATCAAACTTAGCATTATAAGCAATAATCAGATCTACATTCTTTAAATAACTTTCTACATCGCTTTCTATTATTTGATGGCCCTTTACCATGTTGTCTGTAATGCCAGTAAGCTTCGTAATATGCTCAGGAATTGCCATTTTGGGATCTTGATAGCTATTAAATTCCTCAAGCAACCGAAAGATTCTACCATCTTCTGTGTACTCAAACTTAACCATTCCAAGTTCTATTACCTTATCGTCTGTAGATAAACCAGTAGCCTCAATATCTAAAAATACACCAATTCGCTTGTCTTGCATTTTGTCAGTATTGTTTCCATCTAAATATTGACCCAAATTTTCATCAACATTATAAAACTCGGGTTTTTTATATCCTTCAATAACTCTATATTGATCAGATTTTGCTAAAATTTCAGCTAGTCTCTTTAGTTCATTTTCTTCTTCCATATCTATTATCTTCCTATCTATCTCTATTCCCTATTTTTTCTGAATTTACTTAAGATTTGTACTACTAGAACAATCCCAATTGCTATCAGAATAATGCCGACTATACCAACAGAAGAAAAATATTTTGTAGTTAGTATTGTAACAAGAGAAAGAACTCCAGAATTAAATAATCTATAGTATTTCTCAATAGGAACAGAAAAATACATAGATATAACCCCAATCATAATCGCTATAAATAGCCTATGTAAGTATAACTCTGATATAGTTACTGTAATATAACCTACAAATAACACCAAACAAATAGTGCCAAGTGCTTCAAATTTACCCTTCTTGCTGGAGCGTTTAAAATATTTGCACATTGAAATAAGTTTTTGCATTTTTTTGCTGCAGATTATAAAAAATTAAGACTTTATTACTTCATTATACACTTAATATGAAGATTAAACTTCTTATTTTTCTTCATTTTTAATTTTGGGATTCTTAAAATATGGCGTAAATTCTTGAAGAGTCTGCTCAATTGATTTTTCTTTATGCTGATACAAGCAAAAATATTTTACATAGCAACATAGCTCATTTTGACCTTAGCAATCCTTACACTATAATTTGGTAGTTTTACATACGCCTCACAATCTTTAAGTGCAGCAAGATCTGATGGATTTACTAATGCTTTTTTCTTTTCAATTTTCGAAGAACTTACCCCATCTCTCATCTCATGAGCCCCATAAGAATAATTTTCTGTAGACTCAGTGTATTCTATATCTCCAAAATTCTTACAAATATAGTTTGCAAAATTATTTTCTTCTGTTCTAAATATAAATTTTGTATTGAACTGATCTAACATGGTAAGACCTTCATATTGTCCATATACTTTATATAATTGGTTAACCGATTGAATACCGGCCATAATACAACCTCCATACTTTCTAAACTCACTTAAAGCAGTAGGAAGAGATGGAAGCCTCTTTAGGGCGGGTAATTCATCAATTACAATCCAAATTCTACGTTCATATTTAATACCTAATGACATTATTTTATTTACTATAATATCCATCCACATACTAATTAAAGGCTTCATTAATTCTCTATTCTCTGGAGAGGCCAATAAAAACAACCATTTTCCATGATTTTTACCTTCAATTTCTGCAACCCATTCTTTTAAACATATTTTCTTGTCAGATGACTCTTCTAAATATCTAAGGGATTTAGTACTAGTTGCTAGAGTCGATCTTATTGATGCTGCTGTTTTTTCATTATTTGGATCCAAATATACCGTAGAATATGTACCAATTAACTTCTTCGCTAGAGTTTTTATATCAGTTTTTGCAATCAGCGTGTTAAGCTCCGATAGGCTTTTCTTTTTTTCATTAAGCAAATATGTTACTACATCTTGGAAAATTACCTCCGCAGAATTCTGCCAAAATGGGTCTGAATTCTCATTGTCATTAGTAAATAGGGCTTTAGATACAATTTGAAGATTTTTTACTGTACCTGCATCATTAGGTTCTGATATTTCATCCCAAAAATCCCAAGAATGAGATCTTTTATCAAATGGGCACAATATTACATCTCCCCTTTCAGGATTATAATATCTATTTACCATTTCCCCTGTAAAATCTACTATTATTGCTGATTGATTTTTTATACGAACCTGTGGAAGTATTTGATGCATACAGTTACTCTTACCTGAACCTGTTGTACCAGTAATAAGAATATGAGAAGTTTCTTTATCTTTAACAAGCGGCATACCTCCAATTTTAAAATCAGACGCTTGCTTCAACTTCTTAAGTATTACAGATACTTCTTCAGCAGATAAAACTTTACCACCCTTAGTGATACTTTTCTCATCAGCTGTCTTACCAGACTTAGTCCATATCATGATTATAGAGATAAAAAGGCCAAGCATTACCCAAAACTGTAGTAATGCGGCCCTGAAATAAGCCTCAAAGATCTCATTATATCTTTTTTTGATACCTGGATGAGTTAAAACGTCTTTTGCTTTGGCCCTCTTATTGTGAACTCCACTGCTAGTTACTACTGAAATTGTTGAAGGTTTTTTGTTTGAAAATATTTTATCTATTGATACAGCAACCTCAGCTTTTACATATGTAATTCCAGCAGCATAATCAAGCTTAGAAAGTTTTTCATACGAAAAATAACCTGTAATAAATAACCCAACCACAAATGATGTAAGCAAAGTCTTCTCCCAAACCTGCTTTAGCATCCTCATTTTATGCAGAAAAATCTGCCCGCCTCGTATGTAATTGCTAAACATCAGGATTTTCTTCTTTTATATGATCCATGACTTGCTCTTTTATCTTACCGTTGAAGACTTTCTCTTCATCAAATACCTTTAAATGCTTAATGATTTCATCAGGTGATGGTAATTGCCCAATCATCGATTTTGGTAAAGAACTAGAAGTATGGTAAGTAGATACCCCCATTGGTTTATTAGTATCTTGCAGCGTATATTCCACCAAAGTTCTACTCTTACTCTTACATATAATCAGCCCTATTGAAGGATTCTCATCCTCAAGTTTTACATGTTTGTCTAAAGCAGAGAGATAAAAATTCATTTTTCCTACATATTCGGGTTGAAACTCTCCCCGCTTGAGCTCGAGCGCGACGAGACTCCGTAATCCTCTGTGATATAGCAATAAATCTATAAAAAATTCTCTTCCGTCTACCTCAACTCGATATTGGCTTCCTACAAAACTAAAATAGCCTCCCATCTCTAATAAAAACTTACGTATATTATTTACTAGCTTCCCTTCTAATTCACTTTCTAAATACTCTTCTCCAAGTTCTAAAAACCCAAAACTGTACTCATCCTTCACTGCAAGCTTTGCTTGTTTTTTATACTTTTCTACAAGAGTATTATCAAAACTTGTCTGGTTAACTAAAAAGTTCTCGTATGATCTTACTTCTATATTGTGTTCTAAAATATTTCTTGTCCAACCAAACTTACGAGTCATCTGAACATAATATTCTCTCTCTAGATTGTCTTTGCACTTTTCTAAAATGATTGAATTATGACTCCATCCTATTTCTGCCACAAGCTGTGGCAGTTTTATATCATCCTTATAAGTGAGATAGAAAGTGCGCATTCTCCAAAGATTACGCTCAGAAAATCCCTTGATCCCTATAAATTCATGTTGTAAATCTTTAGCGAGAACTTCTACAACTGACTTACCCCAGCCTTTTTCTGATTGCTTAGAAACGATAGTTCTACCTATCTCCCAATATAGAGTTATAAGTTCCTTATTAACCGCTCTTAATGCAGAAAGTTGTGCACTTCTAACTTTCTGTTTAATATCAGCAAAAAATTCTATATAGCCTTTATCAGTAGTTGATATCTCATTTTCCATGATTAATTTCTCCTTTTGTTTTTAAATCTATTATCTTGAAATCTCTTCACGCCTTATCCAATTATCAAGATATTCTCTTACTATTTTTTTATCTTGTATCGCTATAACATTCTTAGCATTACGCTTGCTTGCGGCCTCTGTAAAGTTATAGCTGCCTGTTATAGTCACTATATTATGAGCAATTCCCGGTACTTTATCTCTTATTACTTCAACTCCTGCTCTTCTCAAATCTTCTACAACAGATTTCTTTGCCAAAAAATTACTCCTATCAAGCAGAGCCTTAACAATAACACCTCTTTTGCTTGTTGCTATAAGTTCATCTATGATTACATTAGCTTTAGATGTTTTCCCATGTCCAGCCCTATCTTTCTTATATACATTAATCTGAGCTTGCCTATTATCCCGAATTTCTTCATTCTCTCGCTTTGCAGACTAATAAGATAAAAGACCTAGCATTATCCAAAACTGTAGTAATGCAGCCCTTAAATAAGCTTCAAAGATTTCGTTATATCGCCTTTTTATACCTGAATGAGTTAGAACGTCTTTTGCTTTGGCCCTCTTATTGTGAACTCCACTGCTAGTTACTACTGAAATTGTTGAAGGTTTTTTGTTTGAAAATATTTTATCTATTGATACAGCAACCTCAGCTTTTACATATGTAATTCCAGCAGCATAATCAAGCTTAGAAAGTTTTTCATACGAAAAATAACCTGTAATAAACAAAGCAACCACAAACGACGTAAGCAAAGTCTTCTCCCAAACCTGCTTTAGCATCCTCATTTTATGCAGAAATATCTGCCCGCCTCTTATGTAATTACTGAACATTAGGGTTTCTCTATATTTGCTTAAGTTAAAATATGCATGACCAGTTTGATCATAAGCTCTTTTTGACTTGCTTCGCTTTCTGCAATAAGTAGTGCTAGCGCCGTAATTGTATTCTCATTCATCTTAGATAAATTTAGCTTCGCCATCTTTAAATATAGTAAAAATAAAAAACTTCCTATACGCTTGTTACCATCACTAAATGGATGATCCTTTATTACAAAGTAAAGTAAATGAGCTGCTTTTTCTTCAATCGAGGGATAAAGGTCTTCTCCTCCAAAACTTTGCATTAAATTACCTAAAATACCCTTAAGCGCTTCTTCTCTTTCTATTCCAAATAAACCGCTCACACCTAATTCAGCTTTAAAATTACCGATAGATTCTTTTGCAAAATTGTAGGTAATAATTTCTTCAGCGGATGAGTGAAGATTCTTAGGTGTTTGCAATGTTTCTTCATCGTATTTTATAAGCAAATCCCACGTTTTAGAATAGGACCTTATAATTTCAAGAAGCCCCTCTCCTGCACTTGTTACCAGCTCATTGTTTACTAGGGTCTTAGAAATTAGGTCTATTGCTGATTGTAACTCTTTGACTTTAGCTTCAACTAATTTTTCTTTATTTAAACTATAGCCCTTGATTAAATAATCTTTTAAAACAGAAGATGCCCATCTTCTAAACTGTATTCCACGTTTCGAATTAACTCTGTAACCAACAGAAAGGATTACATCTAAGTTAAAGTATTCAATTTGTCTTGTAACTCTATGTCCTCCTTCTTCCTGAACTGTTGCAAAAAATGCAACAGTTGAATCACGATCAAGCTCGTGCTCAGCAAAAATGTTCTTCACATGCCTTGAAATAACTGATTTATCCCTATCAAATATTTCTACCATTTGATTCAGTGATAAATAAACTGTTTCATCTAGTACCCTTACATCCACCTTAGATGTTCCATCTGCACTTTCATAAATTACAACAGGATTAATCTCAAAATTTGTTTTCATATTTTTTTTCCATTTTTAGTACTATATTTGAACATATTACTCTGAAGCTCCTTTTCTTCTCTCCCAATTATCAAGATATTCTTTTGCTATTCTTCTATCATAAATTACTACAACATTCTCAGCATTACGCTTGCTTGCGGCCTCTGTAAAGTTATAACTGCCTGTTATAGTAACCACATTATCAAGAGTAATGACTTTGTTATGAGCAATTCCCGGGACTTTATCTCTTATTACTTCAAC
>CAYPDX010000035.1:0-13701 GCA_964409695.1 uncultured Rickettsia sp.
CTTACAGATTGCATTATGATCTAAAAAAATTGAAACCATGTCTATGAATCTCACATATTAGTTACAGCTAATATAGATACGAACTTGCCTATCCCTTCTACTAGCATAGAGTTTTTTTCACAAAATTTATCGCCAATTTCACAGTATAATTTTACCAATATTTACGCTTTCTCTAAAGTACAAATTAGCAGCGACGGAGAGCTTGCTATTTATGCAGGAGTCATAAGTCCAAATTTAGCCACATTCTCTTTATTAATAATTAACAAAGATGGATTGCAATCTCAAAAACCCCTTCAAGAAATTATTTTCTCAACCCAGCGTGATCTTTCATCAAAAACTCAGCTTGCAGGAATAGCTTGGATTGATAGTGAGAATTTTGTAATTATACGTTATGATGATGGTTTAGGTGCCTCAAATATTGTTGGAGAATTATATGATAATTCACTTAATATGCTTAAATTACTATTTTCCACCCCAGCATATCCAAATCAACATGAAAAAACTTTTGCTGCTTCAGTATTACTTTCAAATGCTCCAGGTGAGGGAGCTGCATATTTCACCCATACACCTGTTATTTCTTCTACTAGAAGTGAAGCTGGGCCTAATGCAACAACTTGGCAAGTTAAAACTATAGTTATTCCTTTCATAGGCTCACAAGAAAATACCACAGAGGTATTACTTGGAGATGTTTTCGCTTCAAAACTAGATTGCTCAACCGTACCAGGGCCATGTATTGCGATTGGACAAGCTCAAGGGGACGTGCTTACAGCAAATATTTATCAAAATGCAAAGCTTATAGGATCTGGCCAAGGCGGATCAAAATTCAAACTTGTTGAAGAGTCTATATCCTTAAAAAAAGTAACTTTAGGCACATCTAAGACTTCTGTGAGCAGAAAATTACATCAAAAAAATAATACAGAAGACGAAGAATTTTATGACGCGCAGCCACTAGTTTCAATATCAGGTTTTGCACCAGGTGATAGTATAGATCTTAGTGCAATTTCTCATTCTGGCTCTACAATTGAAAATACTGGAAACATGTCTTTTATTAATATTCCTGGCATTGGAATAATTGAAGTTTTACCAGCACCTGGCGTGGCGCCTTTTAACCAAACTCTACTACCAAATGGCACTATTATTCCAGTTTTTTCATCCCATATTCCTAGTTCTTATAGCCCAACTCCTTCATTTGTTCCATCTATCGGTGGTGCTTCTAGCTCTCAAGCGCCGACCGCATCAGTTATTGCTGCGGCTGGAGCTGCTACACTTGGCGCTGGACCAATTGCTGGTATAGTAATTGGCGGAGCACTTTTAGTTACTGGGCTTGTTGTAGGTGGATATTATTTATTTCAATATGGTAAAAATCATTGGTGGAACTCTACAGATAACGGTGATAAATCATCTTCAGAAGATCAGCATTTTGAAAATCCTTTGCATAAAGGGAATGACCTTAATAATAGGATTGAACTTACTGGCATAACACATACTGAGGATCATCCAGAAACATAGATCGAGTATAGTGGGGGCCCTAGGTTCAAGTCTGACAAAAAAGACATTATAATAATTACGAAGATGATTATGAGCGTAACCTCATGATATTCTTAATTATTTATTATGCAATAAGTCTTAGAGAAAATCGAAGGTAAAACAAGAATTTTGATTACTTTAAGATAGCAATAGAGAATAGGAAAGAATCTTTTATAACTCATCAAAGCTTTTTATTTTATTTTCAATGAGCCATTCAATAAAAGAGACGCTAATTTGACCTGAATTTTTCTGCAAAGAAAAAATGTAAGCTTCTTTTATAATTCCCATTGTTTCATTAAATGAAATATCTATATTTTTGTCTTCAATCTGCTTAACTACGAAATCTAAAACATTTTTAAATAAGTCAATTGAGAGTTCGTAGATTTTTTCTTTCTTATTTGATAGATGATGTGAAGTAGTAGTTTTGCCTAATAGCTCATCGATGCTACAATCTAACGCACTTGCTATAGCTTCTATAGCGTCTATTCCAGGATTTTTTGATAATCCAGCAACGATATTATATACAGTATTTTTTTTAACTTGGGATTTCTTAGCTATCGCTCCTAAAGAAAGGCTGTTTTCTTTCATTTTGTCTATAATAGCTTGCCTTATGTTTGAAGAACTCATTTTTATACATTACTCATCTGATATTAAAATCAACTATAAACTAAAACTTTGGATAATAAAATCAAGTAAAAGGTCTAATCTATATTTTATTAAAGCAAATCAATTGCAAGCCATCAAATATAAGACAATTTCCACATAAACGTTATTTTTAAAACCAAATAGTTATAAAAGGGACAGGCGCCTTATAAAAGGTATTGAATCGTCTTAAAAAAGGTGCTATATTATAATTATGTAAAAACGAAAACGAAAATTGTTAACCTGTTGTCGTTTCCAGTTGTTTCTATAAATTTTTATAAAAACTAATCTTAGAGTATGAAATTAGACACAGATAAAAGCAAAAATAGATATAAAAATGAATAAAACAAAAAATGAAGATAAAGATACATACGATTTATTACATAGATTCTTAAGAGAGCCTGCTAGGTTTTCTACTAATGAAGCTAGAAATATTGTAGGCAATGCTATTATTTCTTTATTTCCATCTCTTGAAGAAGAACTTAATTTGAGCTGTACACATGAAGGTCTTATAATCTTAGGAAACAAAATTCGTGTTTTGTTAAAGAAAGAATAGTTTAGCGGATTTATAATTATTAGCCTAGTTTCTTGACCTGTAATATTATTTTATCTCTATTACTCTTATTGTTGTCATTTCTTTAGTATTCAGAAAAAATCTACTGTTAATAAAGTTTGTTTCAACAAGCATTTGCGTTATTTAAATTAATATTATCATTATAAAACTATAGCAATATCATAGATTTATAATGATAATATTAATATAGAAGAGAGTAGAATTCAAGTAGAAGATAAAAAGTGTTAGGGAGATTTACGCAGGCTTTCTTTTTTAGTTGAACCTAGATTCAAGTTTATTGATATTTAAACCTAAGGTTGCTTATATTAAAACGATATAGTATTTTGAGTCTTCATTTATATGAGAATTGACGCTATGACAAACTTAAACCAGCAATTATACGAGGCACTAGAATCGCGAGAAATATTCAGGTCACTCAATCTGATAGTCCAAGGAGCTAATGTTAATGCACAAAATGAGCTAGGTGAGACTCTATTACACCTTATATTAGAAGAATTATATTCAGACATTGAGTATAATTTTGCTGATGAAGATATAGAATTTTGCGCTATTGACCTACCAAGTGATATTTTATTAGATGATGATAAAATCAACTTAATTAATGCCATAAATTATTTAATGATAGAGCAAAATGCAAGTTTGCTCTGCGATGAAAATGGAAATACACCTTTACATAAATTTAGTGGCATTATTTATGCGCACTTAACGTTTGAACAGCAAGCTCATGTGGCAAAAATTTTGACAAGTAATATTCAATCTGATGAGATAAATTATATAAATAATCAAGGCGTTACTGCCTTTGCATTAGCTGTCTTTCATAATACACCGCAAGCTCAATATTTAGCACAAATACCTAATGTTGATATTAATAAAGGTGCGCGTGAGGATTTTTCTTATGACTTTCAATGGGGTCTTACTGATGAAATGTGGTCTAAAATAGAAGGTAATAAATGGACTAATGAGTATTTTGATGGATTACCTAAAGGATACACGCCTCTTATGGTAGCCTCTCTGTTTGATAATAGAGCAGTTCTCAATGCATTAGTTGAAAGAGATGATTTACGGCCTGTTGGCCGTTATTTTCAGACATTCTCAGGTTCTTTAATTGAAATACTTCCTGGGGAAACAAGCATTCATCTTGCAGTAGTAAACAATAATATAGAATCACTTAAGTTTTTACTTGCCAAGATGAGCCCACATGCATTGTTAGATGTTAATAATCAGGGACATACTATACTACATAAAGCATGTCATTATAAGCACCATGAAATTATCAAATTTTTACTTAATAAAGAGGTATTAAATAGTATTTTTTTAGAGCATGAATTAGATGATAGTATTTACGTTAGATTTGTGAATTATGAATCTAAACAAGGTAAGGCTGCTACATGCTATAATTCTTGGCATTCTACATATGCTCAGCAATTAGAAGATGACTACTTAGCTTTTCTAAAATGCGAAGAATATGAAGTTTTTAAAGTAGATGCTAGAGGTAATTCTTTATTCCATATCATATTATTTATGGGTTATGAAAGCTTAGTTGATATTGCTATGGAAAGGGATGATTTTCCAGAAAAAGCATTTTCTCAAAAGAATGCGTATGGGCATTCAGCTATAAAAATAGCTATTGATAGCGATAATCCAGAGTTAATAAGAAAGCTTGCAGATTTATCTTATGAAAGAAGAGATATAGATCCAAATAAAATGGAAAGGTTTTTTTACAACTTGAGAAATAGACTTGTAGATTTCTATGAAGAAGGGTGGTTTAGCGAAGAAGCCATAATTAGTGGTTTGAATGTAGATGTTTTATTGGATATTTATTTAAAGACAAAAGAATCCTATAAAATGTATGCTGTCTTTAAAGAAAAAGAAATTGTGATTAATGTTACGGTTGAGCCTACGTCGCTAGATTCTGTTGGATTACCAGAACTGGAAGAATCACTAGAAACAAATATTATTTTAGTACTCAAACACTACATGCAACTTATTGAAGATTATGGTTATGCATACTGTACAGATTTACCAAAATTAAGTGATGAATTCCAAGATTTACGTGACGTGGTGGAAAAGGCATATGATGAAAATTCTCAGTATGAGAGTGGCATGTTTAAGTTCACGTATCATAACCGTGAGATAACTGTGAAATACGAAACTGGGGATACAGATCTTGATGTAGTGCATGAAGTTGAAATATGTTATCAAGACGTTATATCTGGTATGGGTGATGAATGGGATTATGTTGAGCGCGATAGCGATCCAAAAGAAGGGGTATTATATAAAACTCATCAAGAAATTAACTTTATACCATACGTGCCTTTATTATATTTTATATTAAAAAAAATTCACGATGCTGTTGGCTCAGATGTAGATAAGGAGATAGAAAAATTAAAGGCTTTCTTAGAGTTTCCATTTTTATTAAATGAACAATTCACCTCGATAGTACAAGATGGAAATAAAGCCCTTACCAACATATATGACTATGCTCCAGAGCAGGTTAAACCATTACTATTAGAAAAAATTAGAGCTCAGGATGCTTTATCACATAGATTAGACGACTTATCAATTGCTGGAGATGTGCCGATACATGATTATGTATTAAGCTATGAGCAAATTGAACTTGCAGGTAATCCTTATCTAATTTTGAAAGAGGGTGAACGTTTAAAAAGCGATGTTGCGAGACGCGCTGAATTTCCTGTAAGATTATATGAATTTGCGATGTCTTTTTTTTATAGAATTAATACCGTCTTGCAATCAGAGTCTCCTACATATAGGAGTACTGACAAATTCTTAAGTTTATTAGATTCTATGTCAAGGTTATTTGAGGTAGATTCTATGTGCATTGCCATCAGCTATATAGAAGAAAAATTTATTATATCATCCAATTATGGATCAATGAATATGACGCAGGTTAAAAGACAAGCAATTTACAACAAATTGAATAGTCAAATAGTTCCAGGGATCTTGCAACATTTAGCAAACTTTTCATCTTATACTCAAGTTGAAAAAGAGAGTAATTCACTACATATTCTGAATTTAGTTGTACCTTCATACGTAGATAATATTAGATCTTATCCTCAAAAAGCAAAAAAGATAATGGAGCAATTAACAGACCAAATTCTTGGAGATCTCATAAAATTTTTTTATATAAACAATATTGAAATTCTTAAACGTATAAAAAGAAGTGAAGATGAGGCTGATAATACCACGTATATGTTTTCTGATGTATTAGAATATACAAAAGATGCTTTTCCTATTTTTAATGCAGCTGATACAGATGGCAAGAAAAAAGATGTTTGTAATTTTATATATCGTATCTATAGACTTTGTAAGGATTTAAGAAATTTGGAGGAAGGAGTAATAAGCCAATATCAAGATAAGCTTTTACCAGAAGGAGTTTTAAAAGTGTTGAACGACAAGGACATAGAAGACTTATACCTAATGGTGCCAAACGATAATTTTGTACATACAGAATCTGCTCTGCTTGATTATGTTATAGAAAATCATCATACATTTTCAAAATTGCACATTGGAGTTTCTAGAATCTGTTGTCCGCTCTGTACATTGTTTGTCCAATCTATTAATCATAAACTTTGCGAGGAAAGTTTTATATATACACATGGTTCTCACCAAAATACTCCAGTCTGGCCACTTCCAAAGATACTTATCCAGGATATGGAGTTGTTGGCTCTTGTTTTAGGTGGAGAGACGTCTAAAACTTATAATATTTTTATGAGGATGAGTGAGGCAGAAAAATATATTGCTTTAAAATTACTTCAAGGAATAAATATAAAAAATTTAAAAGATAATTCTTTAGATGAACTTGCAAAAATTTTGATTAAACCCACTTCTCAGCATCCTCTACCAGAGCCTTCTCTGAGTATTGCTACTGATGATTTGGTACATATTTTTGCAGAAGGCGATGAAGTGGCGATAGCTACAATAGCAGAAAATGGAGACGTAAATCAATACGCAGATATGCCTTCTTTGGAAGACCCTGATACAGGATTAATGGGTGCACCATAGTACTGTATTAGATATTGGACACTCTTTCTTATCTGATAAATAGAAACAAAAGAACAAAAACTCTTGTCATCACTAGGTGTTTGATCCCGGATAATAATGGTGTATTATCCGGGATCAAACATCTATCCTTTTAGGGCATCAACCTCGTCATGTGAAACTAGCTGATCTTATGCAAAATATAGCAGTCTATGGCATGAACAGGGCGAATTGTTTGGCTGTGAGGTCTTTTAGCGCCCTATATTTTATCCACTGGGATTTTGATATATCTTACGTTGTTATCTTCTGGCTCGCCAAAGGTGCCAGCCCTTAAATTCGCTTGTATAGAAGGAAGTAGTAATTTGGGTACAGCTTTTCCTTCATCACGTTTATTGCGCACAGCAACGTACTCTTCTTTTGATATGCCGTCATGTAGTAAGACATTTTTTTCTTTTTGCTCTTTGACAGTTGCAAGCCATGCCACGTCTCGTCCTTGTCGCGGGTAATCATGGCACATGAATATGCGCGTTTCATCAGGGAGGCTAAGTATTTTTTTTACAGAATCATAGAGGCTTGCGGCGCTGCCACCAGGAAAATCAGTGCGCGCCGTTCCAATATCGGGCATAAAAATAGTATCACCTACAAAAATTGCATCTTCAATAAGGTAACTGGAGCATGCCGGTGTATGACCGGGGGTATGAAGGACTTTTACATCGACATTCCCAAGTTTAAAAAGCTCACCGTCTTCAAAGAGATGATCAAATTGAGAGGCATCAAGATGTGTATCTTTGCTTGTATTAAAAATGGGAACCCATAAGGCAAGTACATCCTTAATTTTCGCGCCAATTCCGATTTTTCCTCCAAGTTTTTCTTTTAAATAGTGCGAGGCCGTAATGTGATCTGCATGAATATGGGTATCTAAAATCCATTCAACAGATAGTTTTTCTTCGTTGATATAGTCCATGACTTGATCTGCAGACTTGGTTTTAGTTCTGCCGGAATATTGATCATAATTAAGCACAGAATCGATAATAGCACACTTTCGTGTGCTTGGATCATTTACAACATGTGTAAACGTTGCTGTATCAGGATCGAAAAAAGTTTTGATATTAATGGTCATAAATGCCTCCATTTTTTATAAAATAAATTCCTTTGTAAGAATTGCTATTCCAACGATCCATACAAAATATCCAAACGCTTTTTTTAAAGTTTTTCCGTTTACATATTTTGCAATATAGAGCCCCATCTGCATTCCCAGAAGCGCCGGAACTAAATATTTTGCTAAATGACTCCAATCATCTGCTATAAACTGATGTTGATCGGAAGCAAAACCTATCAATGAGTTAACTGTAATAATAAAAAGCGATGTGGGGACAGCTTCTTGCATGGAAAAGCCCATAAGAAGCACAAGTGTGGGGATAATCAAAAAACCTCCGCCCGCACCAAGAAGCCCGATGACTATCCCTAAGGCCAAACCGATCAGGATAACTTTGATATTTTGATTTTTTGGTCGGTTGTTTTGTGAATAAATGGGAGAATCTTTTATCATGAAGTAACCGGCAAAACTCATGAAAATAAGGAGCAAAATAACAAGAGCTTTATCAATGGGAAGAGACCCGATAGTATGAGGCAAAGCTGGAATCATAAAGTGGCGGGCCGTAAATACTCCCGAGATAGATGGCATTAGGAGCAGTAGGGCATTTTTAAAAAGAATATGATGACGATAACGGAGTAACCCCATAAACGCTGTAGATCCAACCACAACCAGAGAATAGCTCGTTGCAAGAATGATGGGAACGTTAAGTAAATAAACCAAAATAGGTATCGTTAGAATCGAACCTCCAGCTCCTACAAGGCCTAAAGTAATGCCCATAGCGGCTAAGGCGATGTAACCGAGCAACACCATATTTACATATTCCATGGCATTTTCGCTAGCAACTTGGCCATGCCGCACCAACCAGTAAGACCTGCAAACATAAGTCCTACGCCTATAAAACCCGGTAGTATATAGAAGGTAGGATTAATAAAGGCCCCAAGAATTGTTCCGGAAAACGCGATAAATCCCGCAGCAATTTGGGTTTGACGATCAAGAGGTAAAATAGCGGAACCTGATTTTTTAAGATTAAAACCAGCCTGGCTCCAAGCAACAATACCGCCTTCAAGGGAAGCAACATCTAAAGATGGGGTGACCTTTAAAAGTTTTGCACAAGCATCAGCACTTCTTTTACCTGATCTACAATGAATAACGATGGGTCTTTGGGTTGACGGCAATTTCTCAACGCTGATTTCACCAAGTGGTATGAGACAAGATCCTTTAATGCACTCACTCCTATGCTCGGCTGGCTCCCTCACATCAATAAGGAGAACCTCATCTTTGTCCAATCGTTTTTTTAATTCTGAAGCTGTGATAGTTTTCATGAATACCCAAATATTAAATAAATCCCCGCTACTTAGCCATAATAAGTCAACCATATTCTATAATATCGATCTTAATAAAAAGTTAATACTCAAAAAACAAGACGCTTACCCCCTCAATTTTAGTCTACAAGATATGCACTGGACAAGCAAACACTTTGTGTGTATAAGTTATATATTCTGTGATGGAGGCTTAATGGAACTTGATCCTATATTACTAGCGCGTATTCAGTTTGCTTTTACAGTAAGCTTTCACATCATTTTTCCAGCAATTAGCATAGGTCTGGCTAGTTTCCTTGCTGTAGTAGAATGGCGGTGGCTGGCTACAAATAACAAAATACTTAGGGATATCTATAAATTTTGGGTCAAGATTTTTGCTGTGACCTTTGGCATGGGGGTAGTGTCCGGAGTCGTCATGTCGTATGAG
Organism: uncultured Rickettsia sp.; assembly: GCA_964409695.1. GTDB lineage: Bacteria > Pseudomonadota > Alphaproteobacteria > Rickettsiales > Rickettsiaceae > JABDAD01. The sequence continues at coordinate 9,585 of CAYPDX010000035.1, forward strand.
TTTGGCACAAATTGGTCTGCGTTCTCTGATAAAATAGCGAATGTTTTAGGTCCTTTACTTGGTTTTGAAGTACTAACAGCATTTTTTTTAGAGGCTTCTTTTCTTGGGATAATGTTGTTTGGATGGGGGCGCGTCAGCAAAAAAATGCATTTTGTTTCAACATGTATTGTTGCAATTGGAACACTAATATCTGCTTTCTGGATCCTATCGGCTAACAGTTGGATGCAGACACCTCAAGGTTTTATTATTGGCCAAGATGGCCGATTGTTGCCAAGCAATTGGATTGATATTATTTTCAACCCTTCCTTCCCATACAGATTAATACATATGATAATAGGAGCGTATTTGACTACAGCTTTTTTTGTAGGAGGAATAGGTGCTTTTTATTTACTAAAAAATAAATTTATGCATCAAGCTCGCATAATGCTTGGTATGGCAACAATGATGGCTGTATTTGTTGCTCCGGTTCAACTTATTATTGGGCACATGCATGGTGAAAATACGATGCATTATCAACCCATAAAAGTTGCGGCTATGGAAGGTAATTGGGATCATAGGGAAAATGCTCCACTATTTCTTTTTGGAATACCTAATCAAAACGAAGAAAAAACAAATTATGGAATTACGATTTCTGGGGGTGCCAGTTGGGTGCTCACTGGTAGCGCCAATGGTAAAATCCCTGCTTTAAAAGATTTCGCAAAAGAAGACCGCCCTCCTGTTATATGGGTTTTTTGGAGTTTTCGTGTGATGGTTGGCTTGGGTTTATTAATGATAGTAATCGGAATCATCAGTAGCGTCCGATACTTCCAAAAATGCTTATTTACCACAAAATGGCTCCATATATGGTGGGTGGGCATGATCCCAAGCGGGTTTATTGCAATTCTAGCTGGATGGTTTGTAACAGAGATTGGTAGACAGCCCTGGACAGCATATGGCGTTATCAGAACCGTACATTCCGTATCTCCTGCTATCACAGGGCCGCAAGTAGCGTGGTCGCTAATGGCATTTGTGGTGATGTATATTTTTATTTTTAGTGCCGCAATGTATTACATTATAAAATTAATAAAAAAAGGCTTTTCTGATTTTAATAATGATGACCAGTACTATGAACATAGTATCGAAGCATCAACGGTTTCATTAATAAAAAATAAAGAGGGGTCAGATGTTTGATTTTTCTAACAGTATAGATTTACCACTTGTGTGGTCCATCATAATAGGAACGGCCATTTTTTTATACGTCTTTCTAGATGGTTTTGATTTAGGAGTGGGTATTCTATTTCCATTTGCGCCATCTAATGAATGTCGTAATAAAATGATGAACTCTATAGCCCCTTTTTGGGATGGCAATGAAACTTGGCTCGTTTTAGGAGGTGGTGGATTGTTTGCGGCTTTTCCACTGGCTTACACAATATTGTTACCTGCTTTTTATATACCAATTATTTTAATGTTATTAGGTCTCATTATGCGAGGTGTGGCATTTGAATTTCGTTTTAAAGCAGATGATAGTTTTAGGTGGGCATGGGATTATGTATTTCATTTCGGTTCGCTAGGTGCCGCTTTTTGTCAGGGGCTTATTCTTGGTGGCTTTGTTCAGGGCGTAAATGTTGACGGAAGGCATTTTTCTGGTGGCCCATTTGATTGGGCTACAGCTTTTTCGATTATGACAGGTATTGCAGTTGTATTTGGTTATGCACTTTTGGGTGCTACATGGTTAGTCATGAAAACAGATGATATAACGCAATTGTGGTCACGGAAAGTTGCGTCATATGTTCTTTTTTTTGTTGCTCTATTTATGGGATTAGTAAGTATTACCGTTCCATTTATTAATGAGCAGATTAAAATCTTTTGGTTTAGTGCCCCGAACATATATTACTTAAGCCTGATACCCTTTGTGACTTCCATATTGTTTATTGTAATTTGGCATGATTTGCACCACACAAAACATGAATATCGGGCGTTTTTAAGCAGTATCTGTATATTTTTTATGGGTTATTTAGGATTAGGATTAAGCATTTTTCCCTGGCTAATTCCGTATCAGTACACTATTTGGGATGCAGCTGCTTATGGACCTAGTTTGTCTTTAATGTTATGCGGCGTAATACCATTACTGCCTTTGATTTTGGGTTATACTGCTTATTGTTATTACGTATTTCGTGGAAAAAGTAGTCATGAAAAAATGTATTGAATTTATAAGTAATTGGATTGATACCCGTCCAATACTTAAGCAATGGATCTGGTTTGCTTTATTGTGGATTGGAGGACTCGTGTCGTTTTGGATTTTGGCTTATCCATTTAAGCTTCTTATTAGAAGCTTAAATGGATAAGCACGAAAAACAAAAACTTAAAATGGAGGTTTTTAAGAAACTTCACTATACTGGTATCTTACTACTGCCGAATGCTTGGGACGCCATAAGTGCTAAACTATTTGAAGCGAATGGAGCTCAAGCTATAGGTATTACAAGTGCAGGAATAGCAGCATCACTTGGTTATCAAGATGGTGAACATATGCCAAAAGATCTATTTTTAAGTGCAGTTGAACGTATTATTCTATCAGTTAACGTTCCAGTAAGTGTAGACATAGAAGCTGGATATGGTAAAACCATAGATGAGATTTGTGATACTGTACAGCAAATCATTAATATGGGCGCCGTAGGTATAAATCTTGAAGACACAGATCCTAAAACAAACCAACTTATAGCAGTAACTGAACAAGTAAATAGAATAAGCACAATTCGTAGTCTTGCCATTAAGAATGACTTACTTCTATTTATTAATGCTCGTACTGATGTATATTGGTCTAGTAATATAGAACAAAAACAGAGATATGAAGAGGCTCTAGGTAGATTACTTGCTTACAAAGAAGCTGGTGCAGATGGATTATTTATTCCTGGTTTAACGCAAAATGATATAAAAATTATGACTAATTTTTACAAAGAAACTAAGTTACCTATCAATATTTTAGGTACAAATTCGATTACATCAATAGACCTTCTCAAAAAAGCAGGAGTAGCACGAATTAGTATAGGATCTGGTATATTCAGAGGAGCTGTTACGTATACTCAAAAAACCTATAATCAATTCAAGCAAGGTGACTTTTCTTTTTTAAAAGATTCTATCTCTTATGATGCTATTAATGATTTATATAAATAAGATAAAATGAGTCTGTCAGAACCTTCGTTCTTGCCAGGCCATCTTATATGTGGTAGGTAGATCTTCCAAATTTATATAAGGTCTAGTTGGGCCAAAAAGTAACAAAAGAATAAAACACTTGTCATCACTAATATATTCCAGTAAGTTTGCTTACCGGAATATATTAAATAGCATAAAATACAGGGCTTTATGATAAAAAATTACACTCCAACAGCCATTTTACCTGATTATAATATGGTAAATGCTCAGGTAAAAAATATTCAGAATGGTGAAAATGCTGAGCAAATAATTCAAAGTTGGCTGGAACTATGTTTTGCGAATACAAAGAAAACAATAGCTATACCTGTTTTGCAACCAAAGATTACAAATTAGTAACTCAGTTTCTCTATATCTACAGAGGAAGTCTTGAGACTTTTACATCTTATAGACGGGATCTAGAGCGCTTACTTCAATGGAGTTGGTTTGTTAAGCAGCAATCATGCATACTTCATACGCGTGAGAATATAGAAGCTTTTATTGAGTTTTGTCAGAAGCCTCCAAAACGTTGGATTGCTCTAAAAAATGTTTCTCGTTTTAAATCCTCTGCAGATATAGAATATATCATTAAACCAAATCCAGACAGGAGACCTTTTACTGCTCATGTATGCAAGGTAGATCATAGCGATTGAAAGCTTCCAGAAAAAGACCAATATCAATACTCACAGGCAGCTCTTAATGTATTATTTGGTATACTTTCAAGCTATTATTCTTATCTTGTTCAGGAGCAAGTTACATCTTTTAACCCTCTTGATCTCATAAGGCAAAAAAGTAAATTTCTCCAAAAGCAGCCTAAAATACAAGGGATTAGACGACTATCCAATTATCAATGGGAAACTGTCATTACATTTGTTAAACAACAGGCTGAGCAAGATATAATACCAAATCCCATAATTAATTAAACCAATTGACTGAACATATCTGAGCTACG
>CAYPDX010000036.1:0-13344 GCA_964409695.1 uncultured Rickettsia sp.
TGATGCCATTTCTTACTTCTTTAAAATGCCTAATCCAACCTAAATTACTATAGTGATACATATTTTTTGCTCATAATACCAGATCGCAATTTAGTATAATAGTGTTATTATTGCTATAACATGACTGTTTTGAGACTTGCTTTATTTTTTACTAAGGCAGTAAGAGAGTAGATCCCGGGTCACGCCCGGGATGATTGTTAGAATGAAAGATAACGAGATATTTACTTGCCTTCTTTTTCTTGAGCTTGGCTTAGTGCTGCGCCCAGTAGATGTCCTAAGCTTGAACTATTATCAGAAGAACTATACTCTTTTAGAGTTTTTTCATTCTCTGCTGATTCATGGGCCTTGACTGATAGGTTAACACGTTTGTTTTTATTGTCTACAGAGACAACTTTCGCATCAATTTTATCACCTACGTTAAATTTATCGGGTCTTTGCTCTGATTTATCTGCTGATATATCAATTTTTTTGATAAACCCTGAAGATTTTTCATCAATCATTACTTCAACACCAGTATCTGTAATAGCAGTAACTATGCTTGAAACAACATCACCTTTATTATATTTAGGTAATTCTGCTAATTCGGCAGGAGCTTCAGAAAGTTGCTTGATACCAAGGCTTACTCTTTCTTTTTCAACATCTATAGAAAGTAATTTGCATTCTACTATGTCACCTTTTTTGAAAGATTTAAGAGATTCTTGGCCATTTTCCCATGCAACATCTGATTCATGAATCATTCCATCAATTTCTTCTCCAATCGCAACAAATAGGCCAAAATCTGCAACGTTTCTAACTTCGCATTTGATCACATCGCCAACTTTATTTTTTTCAGAGAATTCTTGCCATGGATTTGCTTTACATTGTTTGATGCTTAGAGAAATTCTGTGTTTCTCTTCGTCAACTTCCAATATTACAAATTCAACTTCCTGCCCAATTGTAAGGGCTTTTTTAGCATTTTGATTTGCTTTCACCCAGCTAACTTCACTTGAATGGACAAGTCCTTCAATGCCGTTTTTAATCTCAATAAATGCACCATAATCAGTTACATTTGTAATTTTACCAATCATAGCTTTTCCAATAGGAAATTCTGTTTTAATGCCAAGCCATGGGTTTTGATCAAGTTGCTTCATACCAAGTGAAATTCTCTTGGTTTCTTCGTTAAATTTGATAACCATTACTTTGATTTTTTGACCCATTTGTAAAACTTCTGATGGGTGATTTATTCTGCTCCAAGAAATATCTGTAACGTGGAGTAGGCCATCAACACTTCCCAGGTCAACAAACGCACCATAATCTGTGATGTTCTTTACTATACCATCAAGTACTACGCCTTCAGAAATTTGTGAAAGCATTTCATCTCTAGCGCCAGATCTTGATTCTTCAAGAATAGCTCTTCTAGATACAACGACATTTCCAAGTTTTTTATCCATTTTTAAAATTTTAAATGGCTGAACTATTTCCATTAATGGAGTGATATCTTTAATAGGTCTTACGTCAACTTGGCTTCCAGGTAGGAAAGCTACAACTCCAGATAGATCGACAGTAAATCCGCCTTTTACTCTACCGAATATAACGCCGTCAACTAATTCTTCTGTTTCATATGCTCTTTCAAGAATGAACCATGATTCTTCTCTAACTGCTTTTTCGCGGCTTAGAATAGTTCTACCATTTCTTCCTTCTAATTTTTCAACATAAACATCAACATTGTCGCCGATATTAGGAATCTCATGTTCCATTACTAGCTTAAATTCATTAAAAGGGATTCTTCCCTCGTTTTTTAGTCCTACATCTACAATCACTGTGTCATTTTCAATCCCAACGACGACGCCTTTTACTACTGTGCCTTCTTTAACGCTAACTGTCGCAGCTGCATTGATTAAGGCTGTAAAATCTTCGGCTCCTGTATCTTCTGGTGTAAATGGGACGAATTTTTTCTTGGTTTTTAATTTTTGAAATAATGGTTTCATCAAAATATTCCTTGAGCTAGCCGTGCCGAGCAAGCATAATTTTTATAGCAATTGCTATAGGTGAAAAAGGCGCTTTAACTAATTTGGCACAAATTTGTTTTAAGCGCAAAACTGCTCCCATTATACATAAAATTGTTGAGGAAGCAATAAAAATGGAGGAGCGTCTTTAGCTATGGCCGATTTGCGATGCAAAAAAGTTATTATCTACACCTATTTTATCAAGAGCATTCTTCCATTTAATGTCATTTTCTTGATCAAAAATCATTTGGTTGTCAGCGTCTACAATTAACCAATAGTTATTTTCTATCTCTTTTTCAATCTCTCCATCGCCCCAGGCGGTATACCCAAGTATAAAGCGGCTTTGTTTTGGGCCCTTTGATTTGAGAATGTCTTTTACTATTTCTAGATTAGAGCTGACTGCTAAATTTGCAGTGGCTGGAAATAGTATATTCTTCGTATAATCAGTGCTATGAAGGATGAAGCTTCTTTCTGGTTCAACTGGTCCTCCAATAAATATTTCTTTTTCGCTATCTGAAATTGTTTTATCAGAAATTCTGTAAAGTTTTTTAATGTCAAAGTTAGTTGCAAACTTATTTACAATAAGACCAATTGCCCCATGTGACGAATGTGATGCAATATATATAATACATCTGTCAAAAATATCTCCAAATGAGCAATATGGATTGGCAATGAGAATCTTACCTGTTAAACTTCCTTCAACGTCCTTGATATCTATCATTGATAACTGATCGTAAATTATAGTAAGTAATATATGTATAAAAATAGCAAAATTCAAGAGATACCAAAATCTCAAATTAATTCTAATTCGGCGCTTCAGTGCCCATCCAGTAATTATAGTATTAGAGCTTGGATTTTTGCATGTATATTGATGCTTGGCGTGAATTCATATGCGAAAGATAATATCTCGTTGCACGCTAGTGAAGGTGTGGCTATTTTGCGGATAATGTTAGATAAAGGTGAAAAAACCTATTGGCATCATTCTGGTAGGGCTAGCCTACCTACTGTAATAGAGATTACTCACTCAACTAATCTGAAAAATCATTACATAGATTGGCCATGGCCTGAATTTAATCAAAATTTGAGCTACATAAATGCTGAATATAAAGGTGGGGTTGATATACCTATTTATTTGCAACCAAAGGATTATTCTAAGCCTGTAGAGGTGAATTTAAAAACTTCCTATGTAGTTTGTGGAGATGATGGGTGTTCTAAAAAAGAAGCTAATTTAAGTGTAGTTTTACGCAACCCAAAAGAATTTCCAAAATACGAGAAATTGGAAAAATATTCCGCATACATAGAAAATAATAAATTGGTTATAGAGTTTGAATTGGCTAAAAATGAGCCCTTAAATGTATCTTTAGTAGATAACAAAAACAACGTGTATTTGCCTGATTTTATTGAACATATTGAACATCAATATAAGTTAATGTTTCCTAGTGAATTAATTAAAGACAGTAAAATCTTGTTCCTATTTACTTCTAAGCATTATAATCATATAGAATTTAACATTGAGCAAATTTCAGAGCGTGTAGTAGCTAATAATATATTGTTTTATATTCTTCTGGCATTTGTTGGTGGGAGTATTTTAAATCTTATGCCATGTGTTCTTCCTGTACTTTCAATGAAGTTGTTTCATCTACTTGATAATAAAACAGCAGAAGAAAAAAGGATATATTCCGTTATATCTACTTTTACTATAGTTTTTTATTTTATGCTGCTTGCGATTCTTACGATTGAAGCGAAGGAGCTTGGCAGGGTTTTTATACCGGGTTTTAGTATGCAACAACCATATGCAATTATTTTATGTGCTATCATAGTTACAATTATGCTGAGCGTTATTAGAGATAAAATAGATTTTACAATGAATTTTGATTTCCTATCTTCTCTAAAATCTAAAAATAAATATGTTGAAATTATATTTTCAACACTTGCATCTACCATCCTTGCAACTCCATGTACTGCTCCTTTCTTAGTAACAAGCATGACATTCGCTATAACAGAATCCCCTATTATTATATTTGCCATATTTGCTTCCGCATCAGTTGGATTTTCACTTCCATATATAGGTTTAATATTATTTCCGTCGCTCCTCAGTTATATACCAAAGTCAGGTCCATGGCAGAAGAAGCTAAAGTTTATTTTGGCGCTTATGCTAGTAGCTACTGTTGGATGGTTGATATGGTTGTTAAATTCTTTACTGGGATTTTATGGCTCGCTATCAACTTTTATGCTGATTTATTTACTTAGATATTGTTTGGAATGTAGTGCTAGCAGGAATATTAAGTTAATGAGCTTGATAGTAATTATTCTGGGGTTTCTGATAATACCTTCTTCTGTTAGTAAGAATTTTGATAAGATAAATGAAATATACCACGAACATTGGATAGGTTTTGATGATTCTAAAGTTCAATCACTTATTAAGGCTGATAAAATCGTATTTGTAGATATTACTGCGGATTGGTGTATGACTTGCCAGATCAATAAAATCTTTGTATTAGATAGGCTGTCAACTATAAAGCTATTTAAAGATAATGAGGTCTATACATTTATGGGAGATCTTACTAAGGAAAATGAACTAGTGTCAAAATTTTTATTAGAAAAAGGTGTAGCCGGAATCCCATATAATATTATTTATGGCCCAAATAATAAGAATGGAGTAGTCCTTCCGGTTATTTTTAGCTATAAAGATATAGAGGATGCAATCAATTTAGTTAAATAACAGTTAATTAAAAATAATAAACTTGCATATGGAATAAAAATCTGTATAATATAATTAAGTTATTTGTTAACAATGGAAGATGTTGAGATATGTCACAAAATCAAAGAAATGAATCAGTAATACAAGATCAAAATCCTATTCAGAAGGCTTTACAAGATTGTAATCTTGCTTTTAAGATAATTTTTGTATTTGCTTTTTGTGTAAATATTTTAATGTTGATCACTCCATTATATTCTCTTCAGGTATTAGATAGAGTTATTGGAAGTGGTAATCTTGAGACGCTTTTAATGCTCTCCTTGATTATTGGCCTTATTTATTTTGTATATACTCTTATGCAAATCGCTCGTTCATATACGATGATAAGGGTGGGAGAGTGGCTTGATAATAATTTATCACCAGTACTCCTTGCATATTCAATAGCTGGATCGGCTTTAAAACAAGGATCTGGTGCGAGTCAGCTCCAAAGAGACTTCCAAACTGTAAAAACATTTTTAACAAGCGCTGGACTGAATACTATTCTGGATGCTCCATGGTCGATAGCTTATATTACAGTTATATTTATGATTCATCCATATATCGGCTTTCTAACAGTTGGTGGCGGTATATTGATAGTATCACTAGCTTTTGTAAACGCTGCGGCGACTAATAAAACCCTCGGCGAAGCCAATGAATATTCTATTAGAAGTTTAAATCAAGCTGAAATAGCTGGCAGAAATGCTGAAGTTGTTGAAGCTATGGGAATGATGAAGAATGTTGTAGCCAATTGGGAAAAATACAATAAAGCAGCTTTGGATAAACAATCTTTAGCGAGTTATAGAAATGGTATGGTTTCGAATTGGTCTAGATTTCTAAGAAATATAATGCAAATGGCTGTAACAGGTATTGGTGCATATGTTGTAGTTTCTACAAGTGGTAGAGACATGACAACTGGTGGTATGATAGCTAGTTCAATTATGGTAGGAAGAGCGCTTGCTCCTTTTGATAATGCAATTGAGCTTTGGAAATCACTTAGTAATACAATGAAGTCATATAAGAGAATTAATGAGGCTTTCAAACTTGGTAATTTGAGAGATAAATCAATGCCTCTTACAAATGTGCTGGGAAATCTTGTGATTGATAATGTTTTCTATTCTCATCCACAGACTCAGCAAAAAAAATCTCCTATGCAAGAACAAGCACAGCCAAGAAATATTCTAAATGGCATTTCTTTCGCCGTTGTACCTGGCGAGTCCTTAGCAATAATAGGGCCAAGCGCTGCTGGTAAATCTACGCTTGCAAAAGTTATTACAGGAGTTTGGCCAGCGTCTTCTGGGTCCGTAAGATTAGATCAAGGCGACATATATAGATGGAATAGAGATGATTTTGGAAAGCATATTGGTTATCTTCCTCAGGGTATTGAGCTATTTTCTGGCTCAATAAAGCAAAATATCGCAAGAATGGCAGAAGATATAGATAATGCAATGGTCGAAGATTGCGCAAAGCTTGCTGGTGCTCATGAAATGATTCTTAAGCTACCTGAAGGTTATGAGACAGATATTGGCATAACAGGAGCAAATTTATCTGGTGGACAAAAACAACGAGTAGGGCTCGCAAGGTCATTCTACGGTACTCCTAAATTAGTTATACTCGATGAGCCAAATGCTAATTTAGATGAAGCGGGAGAAATTGCTCTTTCAAATGCACTAGTTGAAGCCAAAAAGCGTGGTATAGCTGTAATTGTTATATCTCATAGACCATCAGTTCTTTCTGTAGTAGATAAGATTCTGCTTTTGCAAGATGGAGCGGTAGCAGCATTTGGTGAAAAGAACGATGTTTTGAATAGAGTAAAATTGCTTAAAAATGGCATGATTCATATTGAAAATAAATAATATAAACGGTAGACAGAGATGAATGAACCAACCAATAAACCGACTGAGCAAGCTAAGCCTCAGCTCTCACAAGAGCAGATAAAGCAACTTATGTCTATGATGCAGAATCAGAAACCTGCGCCGGTTTGGAAGCAAAAGCTGAGTAAGGCAGTTAATTTTGCAATGCAACATACGACGAAAATTATCGTTCAGATGGATAGATTTATAAATTTTATCGTCCAGAAAGAAGATATTGATAGAAATGATGTGGTGCAAACCGCTAGAGGCCCAATAGTTTTTGGTACTTATGTTATTATTATTTTTATTATTATGGGCGGTCTATGGACGGCAATTGCTCCGCTAGATAGTGCTGCAGTTGCAATTGGTACAGTTATTCCAAGTTCAAAAAGAAAAACAATTCAACATCTTCAAGGTGGAATTGTGAAGAAAATATTTGTTCAGCTTGGTGATCGCGTCAAAGAGGGAGACCCTATAATAGAATTAGATGAAGTTAATTTGAAGTCTAATTATGAAGCAAATCTTAACGCGTTTAGGTCCGCTCTTGCTAATGAAGCTAGGCTAATTTCGGAAAGGGATAATTTAAACGAAATTACTTTTGATGAGTTCTTGCTTAAAGATAGTACAGTCCCTCAAGTTGCTGTCCTTCTTTCTACTATGAAAGATTTATTTAAATCTAGACAAGAAGCTTATTTTTCAAGAGTGGAAGCTTTGGAGCAAAAAAGTTTACAACTTGCAAAGCAGCTAGAAAGTTCGCAAGCTAAGCGCATTGCGATGCAAAAACATTATGAAGTATTTTCTGACAGACTAAAGGCAATGAAAGACCTTTATGAAAAAGGAGCTGTTAATAAAACAAATTTGCAAGATGCTGAGGTAAAAAATGCAAGTGCTGAAAGCGAACTAGCAAGTATAGAAACGGAGATTGCTAGAATAGAGCAAGCAATTTTACAAGATAAAGCTGAAATGGCTTTTAATAAAAGTCAGCATTATCATGAAGTAATAAGAGAATTATCGGATACTCAAGCCAAGTTAAATGAAGCTCGTGAACGATATTTAATGTCTAAAGATGGGTATGAGAGAGCAGTAATTCGTTCTCCAGTAGATGGTACTATTATAGATATACACGTTACTACAATTGGTGGAGTCATTGGACAAGGCCCTGTTGCAGAAATAATGCCAGATGGAGATAAATTAGTTATAGAAGCTAAAGTGCCTCATAAGAGTATTGATTCAGTGCATGTAGGATTAAAAGCTAAAATTAGATTCAGTTCATTTAAATCTAGAACCACGCCTGTATTTACAGGTACTTTAACTTCTTTATCTCCTGACACAGTTCAAGATAGACAAGGTGGTGGTATGCCTGATCCTAATGGGCCATATTATATGGCAAGAATTGAAGTAGATATGGATGAATTTAACAAAGTTGCAAAGCAAAAAAATCTTAAACTGAGACCAGGTATGCAAGCAGAGATACAGATAGTAATTGGAACAAGAACCTTGCTTCAGTATCTTCTTGATCCTGTGACGGATAATATGTTCAAAGCATTTAAAGAGAAATGATACCATTTTTCATTTTTAAATTATCTAATCTCTGACAAAAATGTTAATTGCATTTTGCTTGCTCGTCAAAAAAATTTGTTATCCCGAGCTTGCCCCCTTAATGAAAACGTCATTAAGCCATTCTTCTTTGCTAGTATTAGTAAAAAAGTGGATCCCGCATTAAATGCGGGATGATGGTTTAGAAGAAAGTTAGTGGTCCCCGAATCGTAGTGTGAGGTAACAGTGCTTTTGGAGAATGCGTTTATTACAAAAGTTTTTGTCCTATAGTATGATGAAGTTAACTTCCGAGCTCTTCTGCCAGTTCATCAGAGAATTCATAATTACCAAAAACTTTTTGGACGTCATCACTTTCTTCAAGTAAATCAATCATTTTTAGCAATTTTTCAGCTCTGTCTTTATCTGTAACTGTAATGAGGTTTTGAGGTTTCCAGCCTATACAGGCTTCTTCAGGCGCCCCTAGAGCATTAGATATTTTCTCTAATACGGAGGAATAATCTTCCATTGCTGTGTAGATAGTATGATAAAATTCATCGGATTCGACATCGCTTGCGCCGCTTTCTATGGCAAGCTCTAAAACTTTCTCGTCACTAGCAACTTCTGCTGGATATGTAATGATTCCTAAGTGATCAAACATAAAGCTAACGCTTCCAGTTTCTCCAAGGTTTCCACCATATTTTGTAAAGCTTGATCTAACATCAGAAGCTGTTCTATTCTTATTGTCAGTTAGAGCTTCGACAACTAAAGCTATGCCACCTGGTGCATATCCTTCATATCTAATTTCTATATAGTCATTACTATCTTGTTGATTTGCATTAAGTGCACGCTCTATCCTTTCCTTTGGAAGATTCATAGCTTTAGCGCCGTTAATAGCTGTTCTAAGCCTTGGATTAGCATCTGGATCCGGACCGCCAGTTTTAGAAGCTGACATTATTTCGCGCACTAATCTTGTGAAGATTTTTGCTCTTTTTTTATCCTGGGCACCTTTTCTGTGCTGAATATTTTTAAATTTGGAATGACCTGCCATTTATGACCTTAAAATTTATAACCGAGAGATACTAACATATTTTTTGTTTCAAACAATGGTAAACCTATAACATTTGAAACTTGTCCATTAATAAATGGAATATAACATTGCATAAGGCCCTGAATTGAATATCCGCCAGCCTTGTTTAAACCTTCTTTTGAAGCGATAAACTCTTCTATTTCAGTGTTTGTTAGGGTTTTGACTCGAACGATTGTTTTGGCAAACTTAGTTCTAATTTCTTTTGTAACAGAATTTATTATGGTAACTCCAGTATAAACAGAGTGCCTTCTTCCCGAAAGTAATGAGAGACAATATCTAACATCTTCATTTGTATGAGGTTTCGGTAGTTCTCTAGTTCCTACGCAAACAACTGTGTCAGCGGCTATAATAAGTGCCTGATCACTATAATTTGTTGCTATTTTTGAAGCCTTCTCGATTGATAATCTTACTGCTAAATCTTTGGGTTTCTCTTTCTTTAAAGCTGATTCGTCAATATCAGCTGGGATTACTGAAATATCCTTTATTCCAATACGTTTCAATAATTCAAGTCTTGCTGGAGATTGCGATGCTAGTATAATTTTCATTATTTGTGACGTAGGATAACTCTACCTTTCGAAAGGTCGTAAGGCGTCATTTCAACTGTAACTTTATCACCAACTAAAATACGGATTCTATTTTTACGCATTCTTCCTGAAGTATGACCAATTATCATATGTTCATTATCAAGTTTGATCTTAAACGTTGCATTTGGCAGTAATTCAAGAACAGTGCCATCAAATTCTATTAATTCTTCTTTTCCCATAAGTCCATATAAATTGGTATGATCAGAGCATTATAACTAGTTTAATCAAAATATCAAGTTCTACCATTCGTACAAGCCGAAGTGCTAAAAGGCATTTAAGGTGTGCTTATGCATTATATCCAGAAATAATCTTGGATTATGAAGGTATTGATACTAAATAATTGATGCTTTAAGAACTAGAATTGGTGATACTTCATAAACTTAAAAAAAAGTTATAGAAACTTGTTTGTTAGTTGTTGAGCGTTGCTATAGGAAATATAGAGAGAGTTTTTTTTAATTAGATGTAATATTTTGTAAACAGATGTTCAATGGACCGTATGGACCATCTAATAATGGCTCCCCGGGCCGGATTCGAACCAGCGACCTAACGGTTAACAGCCGTTTGCTCTACCACTGAGCTACCGAGGAATAAGGAATAGACACAATATATATACACATAAACCTATGCATATATATTTCGTTGCTCCTTTATATAACAAAACTATTTTAATCATGCCAGAGTTTTTTTGCTAAAAATCAAAATATTTTGATTTTTCTGCATTTAACTTACCATTTTTTCTTTTTTTCTTCGAGCATTTTGATCCTTTGAAGTTTTTCCTGATTGTAATTCTATAACTTGCTTTGTTATATTGATAACAAAATCTGGTTCCATTCCAGCTTCTTCACAAAAATGAATAAAAAATTCACTTTTTCCAAAAATCCATTCTTTCGCTTCAATCTCTAGTTTCTTTACCTCTCTATTGTTTGAAATATTGGATGCATCTATTACAGCTTGTAAAATTATTGCTCTTCGTAAAATAGTATCAGCCGAATAGCCTGTAAACTTAAGTCTTTCGAATGGAGCTTGAAATTTTATTACTTTTGCCATATCATCAAAATATAATGTTGTCTTTCAGTCATTTATATACCACAAGTTTAATTAACCACTAATACCATTATTTAGTTAATTAACAATTAACTAAATAGCTAAAAATTTTATAAAATCCTAAAGGAACATTAATATGAATATTATGACTTTCATTTTAACTGTAATAATGATTTGGATTGTTTTAATCTTTTTAGTATTGCCATTCGCTCTGCAAATGCCTAAAAAAATTATTATAGGTAACGCTGATAGCGCGCCGGAAAAACATTATTTAATGCAAAAAATATTTATAACATTATTTATCTCAATTGTTATTGCGATAATCTACTGGTATATTGTTTATTATAAACAATAGTATATTTCAAAAATGTCAGTAGTTACAAGATTCGCTCCTTCCCCAACAGGGTATTTACATATTGGTTCTGCAAGAACAGCAATTTTTAATTATCTATATGCTAGACATTTTGGAGGTAAATATTTACTTCGTATAGAAGATACCGATAAAGCAAGATCTACAAAGGAAGCGACAGATGCTCTTTTAAACGGCCTCAAATGGCTTGGAATTGATTATGATGGTGAAGTTATATATCAATCTTCTAGGGAAGCTAGGCACGTTGAACTTGCATATGAGTTAGTTAAATTAGGTAAGGCATATAAGTGTTTTGCGACTCAAGAGGAAATAGAGTTAGAGAGAGAACAAGCAATAAAGGATGGTAAATCCTTTCTATTTCAAAGCAAATGGAGAGAATTATCAGAATCCGATCACCCAACTGATAAAAAATACGTCATAAGATTAAAGGCACCAAGAACAGGTAAAACAATTATTCAAGATTTGGTGCAGGGTGAAGTTATTGTCTCAAATGAAATATTGGATGACATGGTCTTGCTAAGAGGCGATGGGTCTGCGACCTATATGCTTGCGGTAGTAGTCGATGACCATGATATGGGAATCACTCATATAATTAGAGGAGATGACCATTTAAATAATGGATTTAGGCAAAAATTACTCTATGAAGCAGCCGGATGGGACGTTCCAATTATGGCGCATATCCCATTAATTCATGGACCAGATGGTGCAAAACTTTCAAAAAGGCATGGAGCGCTTGGAGTTGAGGGATACAGAGATAAGGGATATCTACCAGATGCTCTATTTAATTATCTACTTCACCTTGGATGGAGTTTTGGTGATCAAGAGATAATATCAAAAGCTGAAGCTGTTAAATTATTTGATGGTACTCACATTGGCAAAGCTCCCTCGAGAATTGATTTTGATAAAATGAAGTTCATTAATTCAAAATATTTAAGAGCTTTGGAAGATAAGGATTTAATAGTAATTATTGAAGATGAGTGGAAGAAGGAAAATATAGTAATGGATAATATTACTTGTACATCTTTAGAAAAAGCTATCGGTGAGATTAAGGTAAGATCTGAGCTTACAAAAGATCTAGCTGATCTTGCAAAGATTTATCATAGTGGAAATATTTATGAATTTACGTTAGAAGCTAAAGAAGTCATAATAAGTACGAATGATTCGGTTTTTCATGCTGTATTAGAGATGATGAATTCTATGGATAATTTTTCAAAAGATAATATCCAATCTTCTTTTAAAATTTTAGCAGAATCACTCGGAATGAAATTAGGGCAATTAATGAATCCTGTTAGAGCTATTATAACAGGTAGGACCTCATCTCCAAGCGTATTTGAGATAGTTGCAGTGCTTGGTAAGCAAGCCATTATCAATAGATTAACATTATTTTCTAGTTTTAAATGAGCTATATGCAAGGAGGGTTACAAGTAACATTAAATAATTTGTGGGATGGTGGAAATCTACCCCAGACCTCTATGATTAAATCAGATAATTATGAAGAATCTGTACTTGAGGTAATGGAATTTATTAATAAAGTTACTAAGGATTATACTTCGATTTCGCCAGAGAATAATACAGATATTTGTAAAATTCAGCTTAACGAAAATAAAAAAGGAGATTTGCAAAAATATATTTCTGTCGAGCAAATAAGAGGCTTACAGGTGCATTTTAGCTCTACAAGCGGTCTTTCTCCTTATAAATTTGCTATTGTTATAGGAGCTGAGTTGATGAATTTAAATGCATCAAACTGCCTTCTTAAAATTTTAGAAGATACACCAGAGTATGGCTATATTTTTCTTATTACTCAGCAATATGATAAATTAATCCCTACAATAAAATCCCGTTGCATAAATATTTACGAGGGTTTTTCGGAAGATACTAGAAAAAATCATGATCTTAAACCTTCTATTTATAGAATATTAAATCCTGAAGTAAGGTTTGAAGATAAAATCATAGATATTAACGCTCTTGCTAGCGAAAAAAATATAAGCGTTGCAGAATCAACTCAGTTGATTATAAGTACTATAGGTGAGATTTCTATGCTAAAAACCGATATATTTGATGAAGATTATCAGGCAATATATGAATATTTGCAAAAGCAAAAAGTAACTATAGATCATTTATATAATTACTACATAGAGGCTAGAAAATTAC
>CAYPDX010000037.1:0-12990 GCA_964409695.1 uncultured Rickettsia sp.
ACCAATTAGACTCAAAAAAACTTATTTGCTCGCATGCCCCTAATTTTTTTGCATTTCGTTTTGCGACATTTAAAGCTTCTTTAGAAATGTCAGAAGCAAAAGCCTTGCTATCGTTTAATTCAAGAGCAACTGATATAGCAATGCAGCCACTGCCTGTACATAGGTCAAAAAAACATGGGTTAGTACGCGTCCTCAAAAAAGAAACGGCTTCATCTATAACTAGTTCAGTCTCAGGCCTAGGTATAAGTACGTCTCTATTTACCTCAAAAATGCGACCATAGAACTCCTTGGAGCCTAAAATATATGCTATAGGTTCTCCAGCTATTCTTCTGCTACAAAGCTCTAAAAAGTCTTTATACTGCTCTTCTGAGAGCGTTTTATCTGTAATTAGAATTAATTTTTCAAGAGTAACATTCAATAACTTTTGAAGTAGAATACGAGATTCGCTTGGTACTATTGATTTTTGCAAATATATAATGTCGTTAATTGTGCGCATAATAATAAAATTTTGGATAGTAAGATTACGTTCTATTTGCTCTTTGAGCTAAAATCTCTACCATCTTACAATATTATAGATCAAATATAAGAGTTTTTATTGATGAAGGTTCTAAAGTTCATAGTAAACGTTATTTGGCCATTCAGGTTCTTTTTGATAGGGCCATTTGCAATGATTTTTATTTATTCTTTGGATCTTTCTCTGCGTCCATATTTAACTAAATTAATGATAGATGCAGTCTCTACAAAACCTATGTCAGAAGCTTATAGTGAAATGGTCAATATAAGTATTATATATATTATTGTATTATTTGTAGTTCCTATTGGTTGGAGAATATATGATTGGTGCTGCCTTAAATATGAGCCAGCTCTTAAAACTTATATATCTAAGATTATGATAAATAAGATCAGCGCTCAGACTCATAATTTCTTTCATAAGAATTTCCCTGGAAGTATAGCCAATAAAGTAAATGATACTGTAAAATATGTGCCGCAGCTTGTAACACTTGCTCTTGATTCATTTATCATGAATTTAGTAAGTCTTTTTGTTGCTATTTATGCTTTATGGCATATTCACATATGGTTTGCTGCAGCCATGTCTATTTGGGCGCTTCTATTTATTGTAATGTCCATTATCGTTGTAAGAAAATTCTCAGATTTAGCGTCTATGAGCTCTGAAGCGTCATCAAAAGTTGTAGGGCATATAGTTGATATACTTAGTAATATATCTACAGTTAGGCTTTTTTGTGGCAAGAGTTTTGAACTATCTAAACTCTCTCGAGTACAAGATAAATATAGAAAAGCTATGAAAAGGAAGAGAATATTCTCTTTAAAATTCTATTTAATCCAAGGTATAGTATTTGCTACATATCAAGCTATAAGCATTTTTATGCTTATATATCTATATAGGATTTCAAAAGTTACGACTGGAGATTTTGCAATGCTTCTCTCAATCAATACAAGCATTGTTGTAGGTCTCTCAAATATGACAGAAAATATGAGATTATTTAGTGAAAATTGGGGGGCCGTAGATCAAGCCTTAAAAATTCTAGACGCACCAAATACAGTAGCTGAAGTTGCAAACGCTTGTCCGCTTAAAGTGAGTCATGGAAAAATTGAATTTAAAAATGTAAAATTTCATCATAAGGGTGATTATCCATTATTTAATCAACTTTCTATTACAATATATTCAGGAGAAAAAATAGGGCTGGTTGGATATTCAGGAAGTGGTAAAACAAGTTTTGTTAATCTAATACTTAGATTATATGATCCTAACAGAGGGTCTATATTGATAGATGGTCAAGATATCGAGAATGTAACTTTAGATTCCTTAAGGTCTGCTATCGGAGTAATTTCTCAAGATACTTCATTGTTTCATAGAAATGTTCTAGAGAATATTAGATATGGTAAAATGTCTGCATCAGATGATGAAGTTATAGCCGCTGCAAAAAAAGCTAATGCACATGATTTTATTATGTCGCTTCCTCATGGTTACAATAGCAATGTTGGAGAAAAAGGTGTTAAGCTTTCTGCCGGTCAAAAACAACGTATAGTTATAGCAAGGGCTCTATTAAAAGACGCTCCGATACTTATTTTTGATGAAGCAACAAGTAACCTAGATGCAATAACAGAAAATTTTATTCAGCAAAATCTAGTGGATATTATGAATAGTAAAACTTCTATAGTTATAGCTCATAGGCTTTCAACATTGTGTAGCATGGATAGGATACTTGTATTCGAACATGGAAGGATCGTAGAGGATGGTTCTCCATTTGATCTTTATGAAAAGGCTGGATTGTTTAGGGATCTTTGGGATGCTCAGTCGCTTGGCATGTTACCTAGCAAGCCTTCGTAATTATTGTTCTGTTACGTGAATAAAATATAGTCTCAGAATAGTTGTAATCTATTTGTCCAGTATGGACCTTTGAAAGGTGGCTGGGGCGGCAGGATTCGAACCTACGAATGACGATATCAAAAACCGTTGCCTTACCACTTGGCGACGCCCCAAAAGATTCTAATACCAATCTAATTTAATCTGAGATTAGTATAATATTGTAGGAGCACATTGATAGCAATTTTATGGATTTATGTCAATATCTGAGTGAAATTCTTTGAGAAAAACTCTGATAAAGTCCTTACATTCACATTTTTTTTATTTTTAAGACAGAAATTATCTATCTCTTCGATGATATTTTTAATGTTGGAAAAATCTCTTGGGAGCCTTGTTTTGAGGTATAAAATAACATCTTTTTTAATTGTTACAGATCTTTTAGAAAATTCTGATCCTATAATTACTTCCATCATTTCATCATCAGGTTCATCTATTGAAACTGTTTTTATTACATTTAGCCTTGATTGAAGGTCTTTTAAGGATGGTTTCCATGAATTACCTGAGACTATGAGAAGGTTTTTATTATTTTCAGCACATGTGTTGATGATATGAAAAATTTCACTTTCTTCATATTTATCTGCATCGTCTACTATCAAATATTTATTTCGACTAGCAACTGCTGTAGTAGCATTTAAAATGAATATTCCATTTTTCTTTGCTGCTACATATTTGCATAAAAATGTTTTTCCTGAAGATTCGCCACCTTTTACGTGAAGAATTTGCTGGTATGGCTTGAGTCCTATTTCAGGAAGTAATGTTGCATCAATGGCTTCTTTGTTACACTGGGTAATGATGTAATCATTTATCAGATAAGAATCTGTGTGTGACAGAGTAATTAATTCTTGCTTTGTAAATTTACTTTCTTCCATAAGCATCTGTAAGTCTTACAATATCATCTTCACCAAGATAATTTCCAGTTTGTACTTCTATTAAATGGAGATCTGTATTAGCAGAATTAGTAAGTCTATGAGTTGAATTTTTTGGAATATAAATTGAGTCATTCTCATTTAATATAGTTACTTTTCCATCAATCTCAACTTCAGCAGTGCCTTTTACGATTACCCAATGTTCCGCTCTATGATTATGATATTGCAAAGAAAGTTTATGATGAGGTTTAACAATGATTCTTTTGACTTTGTGCAGTTCACCTGAATCGATAGTTTGGTATGAGCCCCAAGGTCTGTAGCATATTGTAGAGTTCTTAGCTTCTTCGCGGTTCAATTTTTTGAGTTTCGATACTATTTTTTTGATGTTCTCAGCTTCATCTTTATGAGCAACAAGAATGGAATCTTCTGTATTTATTATGATAAGATTTTTTATACCACAAGTCGCTACTAGCTTATTACTTGTGTAGATATAATTATGGTTTGATTCTTCGGTCAAAATATCACCAAGCAATACATTTTGCTTCTCATCCTTTTGTGAAATATCCCAAATTGAGGCAAAATTTCCAAGATCATTCCATTCAAAAATAGCTTTTATACATGTTATATTTTGAGCTTTTTCCATTATTGCGTAATCAATCGAATCTGGAGTTATTTTTTTATATTCTTCTGAGGAAAGCCTTAAAAAATCAAGATCTTTACTTGCGTGTTCAAGAGACGAGTATGTATGTTCAAACATGTCTGGTATATGATTTTGGCACAGAGAAATCATGCTCGAAGGTGAGAATGCAAACATTCCAGAATTCCAGCAATATTTTCCAGACTCAAAATATTCTGTCGCTGTAGCATGGTTCGGTTTTTCAACGAAATTCTTCACCTTATACGCTGAACCATCAATAAAATTTCCAAGCTCTATATATCCATAGCCAGTATGTGGCTTTGATGGTTTAATTCCAATAGTTGAAATTTCTGATTTTTGAGACGAAGAAATAGCTTCTTTTATAGTTTTTTTGTATGAATCTAGGTCTTTTATATAATGATCTGCTGGGAGAAGTAGAACAGAGTCTGCTTTTCTATGTAATCCTATTAAAGCTCCTATTATTGCGCAAGGCGCGGTGTTTTTTCCTTCTGGCTCTATTATAATGTCAACTTTAATCCCGATTTCCGACGCTTGTTCGAGAGCAATAAATCTATGCTCCTCTCCCACAATAACAACTGGTTTTCCGAAATCTTTATTCCTGTACAAACTATGCTGTAGTAAGCTTTTCCCATCAAATATTTTTATAAATTGTTTGGGGTAATTTTCACGCGAAAGAGGCCAAAGGCGTGTGCCTGATCCACCGGCCATAATAACAGGAAGTACTTGCATAAGTTTATATATTCAAGATTTTTTACGATTATAGATAGCATGTGGGAAATGTCTAGTTGCTTTCGAGTTGTAGTACCATTCCCCATTTTTAAATGATCCAAACGATTTTCGCAGGACTCAGCTTTACTCACTTATGTAGTATAAGTTTGCGCAGCTTCGCCTTTAAAATCATTTGTCTGATTTAACCTAGGAAATGGTATAATATTATTATAGGTCTGTTCCTCCTTGATCACTTGAAAGAGACTCAGAACCTATAGCTTCTCTTGAAGAGTCAGGATCTTGGCTTTGCGAACCTGTTATTTCAGTTGAGGTTTCTGATTTATTTGAGCCAAGCATACTAATTGCTTCGTTCAATTTTTTATAATTTTCTCCAGCTAAGTAAGCGATTGCATCTTCATCACTTACGGTAGAGATTTGTGTTTTTGAGTCATAATGGTTGGAGCTTAGACGTTGTGTGACGTGGTCTATAATCAGAGTTGATGTTTCTATTCTATTTTCAAATATTTCGAAAAAACCATATTTCATCATTAGCTGGCCAGAGCGTATAAAAAGCTCATTTTCTCTAACAGATAGTCGTTGTCCAAGGCAATCAAAAAGTAGGAAAAAATTATAAATTGGTTGATCTTCGTAGCCATCATCACTCAAAAGAGCATTTATATTTTTTTTAAATTCCTTGCTTTCAATCAGTGCTTTTATTACTTTTTTTGAGTGAGGCAGTGGGAAATAGAATATTTCTTGATAAAAAGGCAAACCTTTATAGAGAGCATTCTCACTATATGTAATTACTATCTCAATTCTCTCGATATATTTGCTTAATTCTTTGCTTAGATAAGATATTGCTTGTGTTCCAGTGATTTTCGACATATATCCTCTGGTTGGTTATAGTCATTCCTCCGTTGATGTTACTAGATTGGTACCAATAACTCCAGTATTAGGCGGATTATATTTAATATTAGCTAAAGAATGTGGGTCAAAAGCATCATGACTTTCATCAAAGCTTGGAGCTAGGTCTCTAGTGCGTGACATTAAGCTTGATGAATCGTAGGTACTTGTTGTACAGCTTGATTCATCCCCTTCAGTGGGTTTAGATGTATATACGGTGAGACCTTCAAAGCTTGAGGCTGTTTCCTCAATGTCAAAATTTGGATCAATAGTATGTTCTATCGATGAGGTAATTATTGGAGAAAAGTTTGCTGCATGCGAATTTGTTGACTTAGTGGCCGGGAGGTAAGGGCAATAGGGCTTAAAATCAGCTAGCACACTATGATTATCTTGGTCAACACCGTAAGATTTAATCTCTGCAAGTGCACTGATGTCTTCCTCTTTTGATAAATATTTTTCTCTGAGTGTTTTTAATGGGAATTTTCGAGATGTATGTATATATGTTCCTCTTAACCTCTCCATAGTTCCGTCGTATGTGCCGTTTGCTTCGTGATATTTTATATAGTCATTAGCATAGACAATTCCTGGAACTTTAATTATTTTATCATCTGGGGCTTTTTCATGGGTTTTTAACAACGCTAGAACTTTACTTTTCATAACATGAAATAATGATAAATGTTCCGGTTTGCCTGACACTATATTCCTCTGTATTAAGTGTTTGTTTTGTCAGTGCGCCATTCTAATCTACTTAACTTAAAGTTAAATAGAAAACTGCGCTTGTTTTAAAAAATCTTTTATTCTAGAAGTTTGAAGAGAATAATTGGACTAATCCCCGCATATTCTCTTGATATTATTCTTGTTTATGCGGTGATTAAATGATATAATTACCGCAATTTATGCGGTGATTATTTTGTATATACATAAAAAAAAAGATTGGCCTAATTTTAAATGGGATCATAAAATCGTATCAACATTGCTTGCCGATGCTCGTTATTTACAGGGTAATTTGATAGGTATGGTGCAAGCATTCGGATTTGGCATTAATAACTCAGTAATTCTTCAAACACTTACACAAGATGTGATAAAGACATCTGAAATAGAAGGCGAGAAATTAGATGATAATCAAGTACGTTCTTCTGTTGCTAGTAGACTTGGTATAGATATTGGAGGAATTTTACCAGTAAATAGGAATGTAGAAGGTATTGTTGAAATCATGGTTGATGCTACACAAAACTATAATAATTTTCTAACAAAAGAACGTCTTTGTAATTGGCATAATGCACTTTTTCCTATATCAAAAACTAAGTTTCAGAAAATTGTAAAAGGAAATTGGCGTGGAGAATCTAGTGGTGCTATGCAGGTAGTATCAGGATCACATGGTAGAGAGAAAATTCATTTTGAAGCGCCCCTTTATGATAGGCTTGAATTTGAGATGGATAGATTCTTATCATGGTATAATGATAACTCAGATGTAGATTTGGTTATAAAAGCTGCTGTGGCTCATTTTTGGTTTATAACTATTCACCCATTCGACGACGGTAATGGAAGAATTGCCCGCGCTATAACAGATATGATGTTAGCTCGTTCTGAAAAAACTGGTAAGCGCTTCTATAGTATGTCAGCGCAAATTCAGAAAGATAGAAAGGCGTATTATGATATTTTAGAGAATTGTCAGAAAGCTACTTTGGATATTACGCTATGGCTAGAGTGGTTTCTAAATTGTTTTAAGAAATCTATCTTAGCTTCAGAGGAGCTTATTGAATCTGTAAGCTTCAAGGCTCGTTTTTGGGAAAAACATATTGATGCTTCTTTAAATGATAGGCAACGTTTTATGATTAATAAAATACTAGATGGTTTTGATGGAAAATTAACTTCATCAAAGTGGGCATTAATAACAAAATCTTCTCAAGATACAGCGTTACGGGATATAAATGATTTAGTGCAACGGGGGATTTTGGTAAAAGAGGATTCAGGCGGAAGAAGTACAGGATATAATTTACCAACCAATCCAGCCCTTATAAATCTTGGTGTTGAAAAGTGATTTAACTATAGCTAGGTCAAAACGAGTGTTTTTGATTTTAAGTTGTTTATTAATTGCTAAAAAATATTCAGCTGACCTTGTAAGCCTTTGCTGCTGCGTATAGCTAACATGTTTCTCGACAATAAAATCGCTGCTACGAGCCTTTACTTCGCAAAATATAATTGATCTTCCTCTTTTTAGTATAATATCGATTTCTCCGGCTTTGCTTTTCCAGCGATGTTTGATGGGAAAATAGCCTCTAAATAGGTAATGAACGATAACGATATATTCGGCTAAAAGTCCGAAAGTATGGTTGTGCATTTATTGTTTTTAATTATTTTTATAATTATGAATCCTTTCTTCAATATCTCTTCTAAAATGTCTAACAAGTCCTTGTATTGGCCAGGCGGCTGCATCTCCAAGAGCGCATATTGTATGTCCTTCAACTTGTTTTGTAACTGTTAGTAAATCATCAATTTCATGAATTTCGGCGTCACCTTTTGCAAGCCTCATCATTGTTCGCCACATCCAGCCTGTGCCTTCTCTACATGGTGTGCACTGTCCGCATGATTCATGCATATAGAATTTACTAAGACGTGCTATTGAGGCAATTAAATCAGTGGATTTATCCATAACTATCACTCCTCCAGTACCAAGCCCCGAGCCCGCTGCTCTTAGTGCGTCAAAATCCATTGTAACAGTTTCAGATATTTCCTTTGTAATCATTGGGCAGGAAGACCCGCCAGGAATAATAGCTTTTAAATTATCCCATCCGCCTCTCACTCCACCTGCGTGTTTTTCGATGAGTTCTTTTAGAGGAATTCCCATTTCTTCTTCAACATTACATGGTTTGTTAACGTGACCTGAAATACAAAATAGTTTTGGTCCTGTGTTATTTGGTTTACCAACTGATGCAAACCAATGAGCTCCTCTTCTAAGAATAGTTGGAACTACGGCAATAGATTCTACGTTATTGATAGTGGTAGGACATCCATAAAGGCCTGCGCCTGCTGGGAATGGAGGCTTTAATCTTGGTTGACCTTTTTTCCCTTCCAAACTTTCTAGTAAAGCTGTTTCTTCACCGCAAATGTAGGCACCAGCTCCTCTATGTAGATAAATATTTACATCTAGGCCAGATCTGCAGGAGTTTTTGCCTATCAAGCCAGTATCATAAGCCTCATCTAATGCTTTTTGTAAGATTTCGGCTTCGCGGAAAAATTCTCCACGTATGTATATATAACAGGTATGTGCTCCTATTGCTATGCTCGCAAGTAAACAGCCTTCGATAAGTTTGTGAGGTTCATATCGCAAAATATCTCTATCTTTGCAAGTACCAGGTTCTGATTCGTCGGCATTTACAACAAGATAGCTAAGTTTATCAGAATTTTTTGGCATGAAAGACCATTTCATACCTGTAGAAAATCCAGCTCCTCCTCTGCCTCTTAGGCCAGAAGCTTTGACTTGATCTATAATCCAGTCCCTGCCATTTTGAATGAGCTTTTTAGTATTGTCCCAATCACCTCGCTTTTTGTGGGCAGCAAGATTTGTTTCAAATTCTCCATAGAGATTAGTAAAAATTCTATCTTCTTGTTTGAGCATGCCGTAACCCTTACTTAGTATAAATATCGCTCTATTATATAGTTTTTAGAAAATTAGCTAGTATTATTGTTGCAACCGGAGCCTATTTTAGTATATATCTTAAAGATATGTAATTTTTTTCCTATGAAAGCAACTAATACAAATTTCACGGCACTGGACATTGGAAGCTCAAAGATTAGCATTATTGCTGCACAACTATATGCAAGGGGTGATGCTAAAGTTGGATTTCAAGGGGTGTTTCATTCTAGCGGTATAAAAGCCGGTATTATAAATGATTACAAAAACTTGGAAACAAGTATTGTAAATGCAATTTATAGCTTAGAAAGTGAGATAGATAGGAATATTAGTAATGTTTCAATTTCTCTTTCAGGGTTTGGAACAAAATCATATTATATTTATCACAAAGTCAGACTGCTTGAAGGTCAGGTTACAAAATCTGATGTTAATATTTTAATATCAAAAGCTCTCGAGCAATTTGGCTCTGATGATCAAACAGTTATTCACTATTTTCCTATAGAGTATACTTTAGATACAAACAATTCTATTCAAAATCCAGTCGGAATGTTTGGAAATGTTTTGGGTTGTAGATTACATGTTATTATAGCTGAAACCAGCCAGGTAACAAATATCCTAAATTGTTTCGCGAAATGTAATATTGGTGTAAAGGAAATTGTTGTTGGGCCATATGCGGCAAGTCTTGCAGTTCTTACTGAAGATGAAAAAAGCCTTGGTTCAATTGTAATTGATTTTGGAGCTTCTACAACAAGCTTCGCTGTTTTTGTTGGAGGGCAGCTTGTTTGTACGGGTTTTGTGCCATTAGGTGGTGGTGCTATCACATCTGATATTGCAAAAATTCTTTCAATATCCATGCCAGCTGCTGAAAAATTAAAAGTACTATATGGTTCAGCTTTTGCTTCTTCTAGAGAGAGTGAGACAATGATAAATCTCGCTGAATTTGAACCCCAGTTTGGCATGGATGATGATAGGAATATTACATCAGATGATTTGAGTATGATTATTTCAGCGAGGGCTGAAGAAATTATCGAACTTTTGAAATCTGAATATGAAAAAATGGGGGTTGATCATTTAATTTCGAGGAGGGTGATTCTTACTGGTGGTGGATCCCAGCTTAGAGGAATTAAAGAGATTGTATCTGAAAATTTTAAGAAGCAAGTTAGGGTAGGTCATCCTCTAAATATTCCTGGATTTATTGTAGATCATAGTATTGCAAGCTATTGTAGCGCAATAGGTCTTATCAAACATGAGATGATAAAACAAAAAAAACATTCATCTTTTTCATCGGATTCCAATAGTTTTTTTGGAAAATTCTCTAAATGGCTAAAGCAAGGTTTATAAAAACAACCAGCTTTTGTGCTATATTATTTGTGGTTCAGAAAACTATTGCGGCTTCGGCTTGGCTTCCTAAACCTTCTGAATATCTTGTTGGTATTAGCGCTTCAGAAGTTACATCCTATTCAAAAGATACACAAATTGAAGTTAATAAATATGCAGAATTAGAAGCAAAAATTGCTGAACTTTATTTGGTGAGATCAAATCTGATAGAAAATAATTCTAAGCTTGCATATGTTACTAATCAAAGAGTAGAAATAATAGATGATAAAATAGCCTCTATCAGGAGGAGGCAAGAAGAAATTGCGAAGGATTTTGTAAAAACTTCCCAAAATTATTATTTAGAACGAGGTATCGACTTAAATAATTCAATGGGCTTTTCAGCGAACGCATCATCAAGTATGAATTTTAATGGAAGTTCAAAGAGGTTTTTAGATTTAGAAATTTTTGGGAAACGTAGATTATATGAAAGTAAAAAATGGATTTTTTCTGCAGAATATGGTTTTAAAATTTTAGATTCACATAATAATAATATTTATCCAATGATAAGAGTAAATGGTGCTTATGTAAAAACTACAAAAGCGGCCAGAAAACTAATAACAGAGGTGGATATTGCGACAATTGCGGTAGGGCATAATTACATTGAGTCTAACGTTAGGCAGACTCTAGAATTTCGTTCTGGCTATATGTTGCAACTGGGAACTTATTATAGTTACAAAGAAAATTACAATCTAGGGTATAGATATTTCTGGCGAGACCAATTTATAGTTGCAAAAAAATTATCAAGTGATATTATTCCTATTCCTGGTATGGATGCTATAAGTATTGGCTTGTACCAAGATTATTTCCATAAGAAAAGAAAACAAGCGGGAAAGGGAATTTTTTGTGGTGTTTGGTTTAGAATCTAATGGTTTAGATGAAGTAAATAAAGCAGAAAAAATAGACTATTCACTCTTATCATACCAAAAATTACTAAATATTTTCTCTCGTAACAGATACGTAAAGAAGCTTTCCAATTTATCTGAAGTTAAAAATATCAAAATTAGGAATTTCAGAGACATTCAATCTTCCATTAAATCAGGGTTCATTATAGGGGAATATAACGAGCAAAAAATTATTTTAATTAATGAGAATAATCTATACTCGATTGATTATCTTCTTTTAGAATACACTGATTATAAGAAATATCTATGTAATGATAGGTTTTTCTTAGAGGTAATCGAGTCTTGCTGTAAGAAAACGAATATCATGATAGCAGAGTATAGGCAGCGTTTTTTACATCCATTTACTAATGCATATATTTACAATGATTTTCTAAGTAGGTTTCTTGTTGGATCGTTTATTATATGCTGCATATTGTGTCTTTATTTGTTTGGGATCTTAATCTACGCAGCAAATATTGTGTATTTTATTCAAACTAGTTTTAAACTCAGTATTTTTACTATCTCGCTTTTTGAATTAAAACGTGGCGAAAGAATTGCTGTGGAATATCAGCACCTCCCTATGTATACAATTTTAGTTCCTTTGTATAGGGAAGCTTCAAAGGTGGCATCAATAATTTATGCGATTGAATCATTAAACTACCCAAAGGATAAGCTGGATGTAAAGTTGATTTTAGAAGAAGATGATTGGCTTACAATCAAAGCCGTGCAACTTGTAGAGCTTGCTGAATATTTTCATGTTATACACACACCATCATTCGGTCCAAGAACAAAACCAAAAGCATGCAATTATGCTGTTAGCTATGCAAAAGGTGAGTTTTTGGTGATATATGATGCTGAAGATATGCCTGATAAAAATCAACTACTTGATGCTGTGGCAAAATTTTCTGAATTAGGTCCTGAATATGCATGTTTACAAGCTAGATTGCAAATTAAACATAAAAAATATGATTTGCTTGGTTTCTTGTTTAAGTTTGAATATGACATGTTATTTTCTTTTTTGCTAAAAGGTTTAGCAAAACTTAATTGGCCTATACCGCTTGGTGGTACAAGTAATCATTTTAGAGTTCATTTGCTAAGAAAAATTGGTTTATGGGATCCTTATAATGTAACAGAAGATGCAGATATTGGATTAAGGCTCAGTTTAATGAAGTATAAAGTGACAATATTAGAGTCAATTACGAAAGAAGAAGCTTCTGTCTCTATAATTGCTTGGGTTAAGCAGAGAATAAGATGGATAAAAGGATTTATTGTTACCATCTCTCTCTATCTTATTAACGATAAAAGCGAGCAAACATTTGCGCAGAAATTTTCTATATTTGTTTTTATAGGTCTTTCTATTCTAAGTTTTTTGCTGGTTCCAATAGTATTTATAAGTGTTTTGAAATACCAAGATGATAATATTACTATATTATGTGAGTTAAATATCTCATTGTTTTTGGTGTTTTTTTGGTTCGTTGCTTATTTTTTATCAAAAAACGATAGTACTAATAGTGGAAATTACATAAATTATTTAGCGATGGTATTATTTCCATTCTATTTTCTTCTCCATACAGTGG
>CAYPDX010000038.1:0-12825 GCA_964409695.1 uncultured Rickettsia sp.
TATTACGCCAGATCATTTAGAACGTCACGGAAGCATGGCGAACTATATTAAAGTTAAAAAGAAGATATTTAGAGGCCAAACGAAAGAAGATTATGCAATAATTTGTATAGATAATGAAATAGCTTCGTATGTATATGAGGAAGAAAAGCTTGAAACAATCAACAATACGATTGGTATAAGTAGCGAAAGTTCAAAAGAACATATTAAAGATGTCATTTGCTATAGTAATGAATATTTTATAGATAATTACTGGAATACAACTTTGCATTTTGACAAAAATATTTATCTTCAAGGAAAACATAATCATATAAATTTAGCTTGTAGTTATGCTGCTTGTAGGGCAGTTGGTGTCAGTGCTGAAGAAATGGAAAAACATATAGATTCTTTCGTGGGGTTACCTCATAGGATGCAATATGTTGGAAATATTGAAAAAATCAGTTTTTATAATGATAGTAAGGCTACAAATGCAGATGCATCAAAACCTGCATTAGCTTCTATTGAAAATATATATTGGTTACTTGGTGGCATTCCAAAAGCCGGCGGTATTGAAAGGCTGCAAGGGCAATTTTCAAATGTAAAAAAAGCTTATGTTTTCGGAGAAGCAAGCATAGGGTTTGCAATTACGTTAAAAGGTAAAGTGCCTGTTAAAATTTGCAAGGACTTAAATTCAGCGTTTAAGGAGGCGTATCAAGACGCCCTAAGCGATGGTATGGAAGCAAATATCTTACTTTCACCTGCATGTTCGTCGCTGGATCAATTCAAAAATTTTGAAGAAAGGGGCAAGCAGTTCATTCAGTTATACAATAATTTGAGTATGGTTATAGTTGGTGGATCATAATACTGAGAATAATGGCTTGTCACATATTGTGAAGATTGCTTTTTGGAAATGGTGGAGAAGCGTAGACCAACAGCTCCTAATAGCCGTGTCCATTCTTATTGGTATAAGCATGTTGCTCGTTACTACTTCAAGCTCTGGTGTAGCGCTTAGAATCGGCGTGCCAGAAGATTATTTCGCAATTCGCCATATATTCTATGTTGTTGGTAGTTATATTTTGATTGTAGGATTTTCTTATTTAAGTAGCGATTCAGTAAAAAAAATAGCGATTATTGGGTTTATTCTTAATTTAATACTTCTGGCCCTAGTAAAATTCTATGGATATGACGTTAAGGGCGCAAGGAGATGGATAAATATTCTTGGATTCTCTTTGCAGCCGTCAGAGTTTATCAAGCCTTGTTTTGCAGTTCTAACGGGTGCAATTTTTGCATATTTTCCTAGTAGAAACCATAGTTTTATGATTACTTCTCTTATATTTGTGATTGTTGCTGGTTTGTTAATATCGCAGCCTGATCTTGGTATGCTTATAACGCTTACAGGTATATGGGGAATCCAGCTTTTTGTTGCTGGTCTTCCAATTATATGGATAATATGTTCTTTCTTGTTATCAGCTATTGGTCTATATTTTGCATATCAATTTTTACCTCATGTTACGGCTCGAATAGATAATTTTTTACACCCAACATTAAGTGAGAATTATCAGGTAACGCAATCACTAAATGCATTCAAGCATGGAGGATTTTTTGGTACTGGGCCTGGCGAAGGAACTGTTAAGAGTTCAATTCCAGATTCTCATTCTGATTTTATTTTTGCGGTAGCTGGCGAGGAATTTGGCGCAATCCTATGTATTTTTATTAGCTTACTTTTTGCTTTTATAGTTATAAGGGGGATGATACTATTGTTTGAGAAGAAAGATGATTTTCTAGTAATAGCAGCGAGTGGTATAGTAGCTCAGCTTGCTATTCAATCTACTGTAAATATGGGCGTCGCTTTAAATTTGCTTCCTACTAAGGGGATGACGCTTCCCTTTATTAGCTATGGTGGGTCTTCAACCTTATCTATAGGTATTGCAATTGGAATGTTGCTAGCATTCTCGAAGACAAATGTTATCAATGCAAAATATAATCTGTTAAAACCAGAAAATAAAATTGAATAAATTTATGAATAAAAAAACTATCATCGTAACGGGAGGTGGAACTGGAGGGCATTTGATGCCTGCTATTAGTATTTGTGAGGAGCTTTTTAAGCAAAATTTTAGACCAATATTAATTACTGATAAAAGATGCGAAAACTACTTACCCAAGAATCTAGCTTTTGATGTAATAATAATTGAAGTCGCAAGAGCAAGTGGTTTTTTCTCATTCTATAAACCTATTTTTTCCGGCCTGAAAGGATTGTTACAAGTTTTTAGCTTGATGCAGAGAACACAGCCAAAATTGCTAATTGCTTGTGGCGGATATTCTTCTCTTCCTGTTTTGCTGGCTGCAATGGTGAGAGGGGTAAAATTTGTACTACATGAGCAGAACGCAATCACAGGAACAGTGAATTACTTATTGTCGTATTTGTCCCAGCGTTTGTTTATATCTTTTATTCACACAATCAATCTACCACTTATTGATAGTAAAAAAATTGTTTGGACGGGAATCCCAACTTTGGAAAGCCATAATTATAATGGTAAAATAGTTACAGAAAGAAAATCTTCTGAAATAACGATAATGTGTACTGGTGGCAGCCAAGGCGCATCTATTTTTGACGAATTATTATTTGAAACAATAAAAATTTTGGTAAAAAAACTTCCTAAGATTAAATTTAACATTATTCAGCAGGTTAGAAGTATAGATGAGAAATTTCTGTCTCAAGAATATAAAGCAATAGGAGTTACATCTGATATTGCAAAGTTTTATCATAATATAAATGAAAAATATTCCACTGCAGATATATTGATAGCGCGTGCTGGAGCAAGTACAATAAATGAAATTATCCATTATGAGCTTCCTTCAATTTTAGTACCATATCCTTATGCAAAAAATAATCATCAAATGCATAATGCTATGAATTTAGTTGAGTTTAAGGCTGCGTGGCTTATTGAGCAGAAGAAAATTTCTCCAGAGATACTGGCAACAAAAATACAAGAAATTTTAGGAAATAAGGACGAATTATCCTATGCGCAAAGCCAATTAAAGAAGCTTCAAATAGATAGTCGCAAAATTATTATGCAGGAAGTATATAAAATTATCGACAAATCTTCTTAATTTGATACTTTTATTTTTTGATTAGAAAGCTCTCGGGTAAAAACATGAAAATTGCAAGACTATTACTTATACTATTTTGTGCGGCGTCAGTACTTTCAGGCTGTGCTGTAACCGGTAGATCTGAACTAAAACGATCCTCAAGCAACAAGCTTTTTGATACAGATGGTTTCCATTCAAATAAACGAAGACCTCTTTATAATAAAAAATATATAACGAAAGCTAAGCAGAATATTAGACAAGATGATTATGACGAGGATGAAGATCCAGACATAGAATATGAAGATGCATCAACTCGAAATGTCAAAATGTATAAAGGTATGATGGATGGTCGAAAAAAAGACAAGAGAGATAGATTATTCTCTGCAAAGAAACAATATCAACCAGATCCAGCCGATGATTATAATGATCTTGATTTAGTCGCTTCAAGGAAAAGATTATCTCGTGATGATGGAATGAGGGATAAAGTTGAATTAGAGAGAGAAATAGCTGATATTAAAGAGATGCTTAAAAAGACACGTGATGAAATTACAAAAGCAAAATGTCCTTATACAGATCAGCCAAAGAAAGCAGCGAAGTCTCGTCCAACTTATGATCCAGATGAGGATGATGATTTAGATGAAGAAATGAAAGCTGTAAAGCCTAAAAAACCATTTCGTGCGAAAGCAAAGGAGATTGTTCCAGCGCCGAAGCACGGGGCTATGACTTCAGTTATCAAGGATTGACACGTCATCCCGCGTCGTAGCGCGGGGATGACGGTGCGATGGGCTTAACTGGTCCAAGCGCGGTATGATGCGTAATTACCCACCAATATGTATAAAGCTTTTGCGGTGGTGTTTTGTAATCCCAAATTCCTTAATGGCGTCAAGGTGCTTTTTTGTGCCATAGCCAGCATTATGATCCCATCCGTATTCTGGCTGTTCTTCGGCCAGCTTTTTCATTAAATTATCGCGGTAAACTTTCGCAACAATAGATGCGCAGGCTATAGAATAGGATTTTTGATCACCTTTTACAATGCTCATATATCTTGGGTTAGGAAATTTCATGTTCCCATCAATAAGCATTATTTCAGGGGTTTTTGGCAGGGCTGCAACGGATCTTCTAATTGCAAGTATAGTTGCATTTAGAATATTCACCTCATCAATTTCTTCTACAGAAGCTTCTCCGAAAGCAAAAGTATATTTACTGGTAATTAAATCAGACAATGATTCGCGCTTTGCAAGTGAAAGTTTTTTGGAATCATTAATTCCGCATATAAAATCTTCATTAACAATAACACTACATGCAATAACAGGGCCAGCAAGTGGGCCGCGTCCAACTTCATCGCACCCGCAGAATGATTTGTATTTTTTCTTATAATATTCATCGAATTCAAATGTTATCACTTTGTATTTCCATTGTTCATTTTATCTTTAGCAGATTTAGGCATATATTTCTCATCATGCTTAGCAAATAGCTCAGTGCCAGCAAAGCTTCCGTCCTTTTGAAAATATCCAGAGATAACAACCCCCTGATCATCGCGGAAAATTCCAGGCACAGCTCCTTTATAATGTACCTCAATCTCATTGATCCTATCAGTAACAATAAACCTAACTTCATCAATACTGATTCTAACAATAGAATCTTTCTTTGCATAGCCGCCAAGCTTAATATAATTATAATTAGGTTTCGCAAGCAATTCAGTCGGAGTAACAAAAAAAGAAATATTGCTTGATAAATTATATAAGACCAAACTAATCCCAATAGATATAATAAGGAAAATAATAGAAGAAGTAATAATTCGGTTCTTAGTTTTCGGATGCATTTTTTTGCTTATAATATTTATATATAGTCGAAAGGCTTAAATAAGAGAGAATAATAAAATAGATAATATAAGCAGAAGTAACATAGATCATAGTAATATCTCACATATTATAAAAAAAATGGCGCATTCGATTGGATTTGAACCAACGACCTTTACCTTCGGAGGGTAATGCTCTATCCAGCTGAGCTACGAATGCATTTTAGCAGGTTCCAAATTAACCCTACGTCGTCGCTTCATCGCTTACCTATGAAAAATAGGCTTCGCTCTTAGCTCCTAGTATTATTTAATCAGGAACCTGCTAAATAAAGCGTCGTCATCCCGCATTTAGTGCGGGATCTAGACCACTAGCGCAGCTAGTGAATAAGTAAATTATTCGAGAGATTGCATCATGTATATTTTCGCTCACTATGTTCGCGAGACTGGATCCCGCACTAAATGCGGGATGACGGTGTTTTGCAAAAACATCAATCCTCTTTACGCCCGCCGTATAAGGCATAATATCTATCTTCCCAATCGGGGTTCTGTTCTTCTATTAATCTAAGCTTCCAGGCTCTTTTCCATTTCTTTTTGATGCTAAAATATATACATAAAATGATTTCATGTAATGCTCATTTTTTGTAACTATAATGCTAAATCAGATATGCATCAAGTATAAATTTTTCGAATAAAACACACTCATCCCGCATTTGGTGCGGGATCCAGACCACTAGCGCAGCTAGTGAATAAGTGAATTATTCGAGAGATTCTGGATTCAGTGCTTAAAATGCATGGTGACTGAGAGAAAACCAACAACTTACCTGTCAATTAACATTCTGTTGCAAAAATAGCGCATAAATATAGTGATATTTTTACTTCCTTATACAAATTAATGTTAATTTTTATAATTATGTCTTGCCATACGCGGACTCTTTGATATGCTAGTGGCGTGCTAAATTGTCGTGATTTATCATTTGGCGCTGCTGTGATGTTGAGCATATGCTGTCATCTCAGGCCCTTTCCGTCATCCCGGCTCAAGGCCAGGATGACAGTATGGGATGACGAATACAACATTAGAGCAGTGCTAAATAAAGCGCGCTAATTTGACGAGTTTAATAACAACAAAAGGAGTTTGTTTATGCAAAACAACAAAAAAATAATAAAAAATCTACTAGCAACTGCTTCGACTCTCGCAGTGCTAGCTACAAGTTCAGGTGCTGCTGCCAATACGTATTATGTAGATACTGGAGGAGCTGCTAACCCTACTGATACTACTGGCGCTCATACATTCACAGAAGTTGGTGGTGCGCTTGGTGCTGCTACGACTAATGCCACAACACACACCTTTATATTTGCAAAAACTGATGTTGGTCATAATTTAGTTTTGGGACAATTGCCTGCGGTTGGTGGAAGCCATATAGTAGATTTGGACATGCTTGCAAATGCTCGTATCACATTTGGTGTTGCTGATCAATCTATTAGTTTGCAAAGTGAAGATCACTCCACTGATGCAGCGTTTGGTGCTGGTACGGATATGCGTGCTGCAACTGGCGCGCACGCGGGTGCGGCTGTGGCTGCAGATCAAATTGCTACTCTTAAACTAGGTGCTTTTGCTGGAACTTTGTCAGGTGGACTTGAGTTTGTAGGAAATGTAATATTTGATAATCATGCTGCCTCTGTCTTTAATATTACAGCAGAAGGTACTCTTGCTTCTGCTGCCAATGCAAAATTAACAAGTGGTGGTGCTAATAACGGTAGTGTTAATATTAATGTGACAGGCGCGGCACTTGGAGCTAGAAAAACAGTTGCATTTGGTAGTGTAACCGGTGCTGTAAGCATTGACGGTGGTACCCCTCTTGGTACCCTTAATGTCGCTGAATACAATGATTTAGTGTTAGCGGGAGCAACTAATCTTAGAACAAACGGTTTTAATGGCCATACAGTAGTTGCAACTAACGGTGCTTTAACAACCTCAGAAACATCTCAAGCAGGTAACGTTGATGCTACAGGTACCGCTGTAGTTACAATCGGTTCAAAAAGCGCTAACGCTGCTGGCACAATTGCATTGACAAATGGTGCGTCTGCTATTTTGAATAATGGTACTACAGCTTCTATAACACTAAGTGGTGCTTCAACTGCATCTGTTAATACAAACGCTACGCTAACCGCTGCTACACTCAACGGTACAGGTGTTTTCACAGTTGCTGGTGGTAAAGTAACAACTCTTACTGCTAATGCTGCTGCCAACCTTATTACTCTTAATGGCGGAACAGTAGAAACTCTTGATGCTGCTAATACTAGTAGTGCTAGTACAACCGTTGCATCTGCAACAACAGTTAATCAAGCCACACTTACAGGTACTGGTGTAAATAATCTAAATTTTGGCGATGATGTTATTTTAACATTAGGTGCTACTGGTCCGCATGCTTTTACAGCAATTACAGCGACTAACGCAGGTGAAGGTCAAATAGTTTTAAGTGAAGATCTTACAACTAAAACAATCGGTACAACAACTAATGGCTTAAATCAAATTACATTTGCTACAAATCATACAATTAAAGTAACAGCAGATGGAGATTTTAATGTTGGTATTGTTACAACAAGTCATGGTGCTGGCACTGGTAAAATAATATTTGGCGGAACAGGCGCTGTTATTGGAACTTTAGGCCAAGCAGGCGCTGGATTGCAATTAGCAAGTGTTACTGTAAACGGTGGGAAAACTGTTACATTCGGTAATTCTCTTGTTAATGTAGCAGAATTACAATTAACAGCTGCTAATACACAGGCAAGTTTAACAGGTGTTGGTACTGCTGTGATGACCTTAGATTCCACAGATGGAGGCCCTGGTCAAGTTATAACTCTTAATAGTGCAAATGCGATGACATTTGCTAAAGTTGGTGCAACGAACGCAGTCGCTAAAGTAATTGTAGCTGGTGCTGGTAATGTTACTGTAAGTACAGCTCTTGCTGCCAATGCGAAAATTGGAGAGCTTAACTTTGCTACAACTGGTTCAGCTGCAACATTTACTGTTGATCAGATTAATAACATTGCTAAATTCACAACAGCTTCTGCAAAAAGCGGTGGTACTGTTTCTTATGGAAACGTTGCTACAACTCTTGCTGCTGATTTTGGTGCAACAGCAAACCAACTAACTGCTCTTAATTACTCAGGTTCTGTTGCAAGTGCGTTGGATCTGAATAATAAGAACGTGTTTGGTCTTGTTACGGCTAATACAAAAGATTTATTAACAGTTAATAAAGTTGGTAATATCGCAAATGGCGGAACATATAATGGTTTCGGTACAGCTGATGCTAGACTTTTAGCTGTAAATTTTGATGCAGCTAATGGTGCTGGTACAGCAGATAAAGTTACTGGTGGAATTTTTGCTAAAGCTGTAAACTTAGTAAACGGTTCAAACGTAAGCTTCGGCGGAACAATTGATGGTGTTGATTCTACAGCAACAGGGATTACATTCGCAGGCGTCAGTACAGCTTCATTTGCTGATGGTGTGAGTCTTATAAATATGCCTATTACAACGGCTGCACCATCAAGTGGTGATTTAACATTTGCTGGTACTCATACACTTGGTGCTATTGGTACAGCTGCTAATACAGCAAATAGTATTAAATTTACAGGTGCTGCGGGTAAAGTTGTGACATTAACAAAAGATATTCATGTTGCTACAGGTACTGCTGGTGCGATTACTTTTGGTGCTCAAACTGTTACAGTAACTCCTGCTACAGGTACTGCTTTAACAATTAGCGGTCAAACAGCAATTGTTGGAACAACATTAAATGTAGGAACAACAGCTGTAACATTATCAAACAATTCAGCTCTAAGCGGTGCTGTAGCTATTAACGCTACATACGATGGAACAAACCTTGGTCAATTAGTAATGCCTGCTACGTCAACTTTGGCAGCTGGTGGAACAGTTACATTAGATGTTAAAACTACTCCTGTTTCTTCTAAAACAGTGCACTCATACTTAACATTTGTAGGTGCTGGTGCAGCTCTTACAGCTGGTTCAGTTAAAGTTACTCCATCAAGTTCAATAACAAAATGGACACTTTCTCCGACAGCCAACGATGCTAATAGCTTAGATATATCTGTAAGTGCGAATGTTTCTGGATATGTAGACGCTATAAATGCAGATAAAGCTCTGTCTACACATGGTTCTGCTTTTGTTACTAGCCTTGGTAACCAATTTGCAGCTGGAAACCTTTCAGGTCAAGCTCTAGCTTTCCTAACTCTTACTGACGTGGGACAAGGTACTCTTACTGCTGCTCAAGCAGCTGAAGCTGTTGAAAGAGTTTCAGCTCCAACATCTCCAGTTGCTATAATGGACTGCGCTGCTTTAGCAGTAGCTTCACAAGTTGCTGGAAGAGCTGGTGATGTAGCAATTGGTGCTGGTGAAGAAGACGGAAAAATGGACCTAGGTGTCTGGGCTTCTGGATTCGGTTCAAAATCAACACAAAAAGCTAGAAAAGGCGATGCTGGTTATAAAGGCACAGTACTTGGTGGATCTGTCGGTGTTGATGGTCAAGTTAATGAAAGCACAATCCTTGGTTTCGCTGTTTCAATGGCAAACACAGAATTGAAATTCAAAAACTCAAAATCAGGTGATAAAGTCAAGTCAGATAACTTATTCTTCAGTGTATATGGATCACATGATCTAGATGCAAACTGGTTTGTACGTGGACTTGCAGCATTTGGTAATGGTAAAGTTAAGTCTTCAGCTAAGCGTGTAACAGGTGCAGGCGCTTATGACGTAGCTTCAGGCAAATACGACACAATGGCTTTCCAAGTTCAAGGAACAGTTGGTTACAAATACAAGTTTGCAGAAAATGCAGCTGTAACACCAATGATTGGTCTTAAATATTTAAGCATCAATGAAGGCGGTTATACAGAAGCAGGTTCAGCAACTAACCAAACTATAACAAAGAAATCAGTTGATAAATTAATTGGTATCTTTGGTGCTGGAATTGATAGTACATATGATGCAGGTTCAGGAACAATGGTAACACCAGAGCTCCATGCGTTTGTAAACTATGACTTCAAAGGAAAAGTTGCTAAAGTTACAGCTCAATTGTCAGGTGCTCCAACAGCATTTGATGTGACATCTGCTAAACCAAGCAAAGCTATGTATAATGTTGGTACAAGTGTAACAGCTAAATCAGGAGTGGTTGAGTATGGAATCGGATACGATGCACAACTTGCTAACAAGTACATCGCTCACCAAGGTACACTAAGACTTAAAGTAGATCTATAATCTACTAAGTCCATACTTTCGGAAACTACTAAAAAGGCACTCGGTGAAAACCGGGTGCTTTTTTTTATAGCATTGCCTATTTTTAAATGATCCAAACGATTTTTGCTGGTCTCGGTTGTGCTTACGTATGTAGTATACGCTGCGCAACCTTGCCCTAAAAATCATTTGTCTGATTTAATTTGGGCAATGTTATTATTTGTCATCCAGCAACCCATATTGTCGTCACGTATTTAGTGCGGGATGACTGTGTTTTTTGACAGAATGGCTAGTAATAAACACCTATATTTTTCTAAAAACTCATGTATGTTTATCTAAGAACAACATTCTTTAATTTAAAATTAAAGCCAATGATTAGTAAGATAAAAAAACCTTCTTTAGATCATAAAATCCAAGAAGCAAGACTTGGAGGTGGATTCGAAAGAATCAAGCAACAACATGCGAAGGGCAAGCTCACAGCACGAGAGAGAATTGAAGTTCTCCTTGATCCTGATAGTTTTGAAGAAACAGGTATGTTTGTTGAGCATCGGTGCGAAAATTTTGGGATGCAAAAAAGAAAATTCCCAGGAGACGGTGTGGTTACAGGCCACGGCACAATTAATGGTAGGCTCGTATATGTTTATAGTCAGGATTTTACTGTGCTTGGAGGCTCGCTCGGTGAGATTCATGCAAAAAAAATCTGCCAGCTTCAAGATATGGCCATAAATACTGGCGCGCCACTAATCGGAATCAATGATTCGGGTGGTGCGAGGATCCAAGAGGGAGTAGATGCGCTTGGCGGTTATGGAGAGATTTTCCATCGCAATGTTAGAGCATCAGGCGTCATACCGCAAATATCCATGATAATGGGCCCATGCGCAGGTGGTGCTGTTTATTCGCCAGCGCTAACAGACTTTATCTTCATGGTAAAAAATTCATCCTATATGTTTGTAACTGGCCCAGAAGTTGTGAAAACAGTAACTGGTGAGGAAATCACGCAAGAAAAACTTGGTGGGAGTTCTGTGCATACAAAAATTAGCGGCGTGGCTGACCTTGCTTTCACAAACGATATTGAGGCTTTACTTGAACTTCGGAGGTTTATAAATTTCCTTCCACTCTCAAATAGGCATGGAATACCATCAAGAC
This sequence comes from uncultured Rickettsia sp., assembly GCA_964409695.1. Lineage (GTDB taxonomy): Bacteria > Pseudomonadota > Alphaproteobacteria > Rickettsiales > Rickettsiaceae > JABDAD01. The sequence continues at coordinate 11,256 of CAYPDX010000038.1, forward strand.
CAACAAAAGACCCGGCAGATAGGGTTGACATGTCGCTAAATACACTTGTTCCAGCAAATCCCAATAAACCCTATGATATGAAGGAATTAATTGAGCGAATTGTTGATGAAGGTGATTTTTTCGAACTTCAACCAACCTATGCAAAGAATATTATTATTGGCTTTGGATATATGGAAGGGGGGACTGTTGGATTTGTTGCAAATCAACCTATGAATATTGCTGGATGTCTTGATATTAATGCTTCATGTAAGGCAGCGCGCTTCATTAGATTCTGCGATGCTTTTAATATACCAATTGTTACTCTTGTTGATGTGCCAGGGTTTTTACCAGGAACTTCTCAGGAGCAAAAAGGCATAATTAAGCATGGAGCGAAACTATTATATGCTTACGCAGAGGCGACAGTTCCAAAAATAACCGTAATTACTAGAAAAGCTTATGGAGGCGCATATATTGTTATGAATTCCAAGCATTTAAAGGGTGATGTGAATTATGCATGGGAAAATGCGGAAATATCTGTAATGGGCGCCGATGGCGCTGTTGAAATTGTATTTAAAGAAGTTGCTTCGGATCCTGAAGCAAAAAAACAAAAAATTGAAGAATATAAAAATACCGTAACATCGCCATTTGTTGCAGCTTCCAGGGGCTATATAGACGATATTATCCAGCCACAAAATACGCGCTGGAGAATATGTAAAGCCTTAAGCTTTCTAAAAAATAAGAAAGTTGATACTATTTGGAAAAAACACGATAATCTTCCTCTATAGAGAATTGATATGTCAAAAGAAAAACCGTTATTTAGCAAAGTTCTGATAGCAAATAGAGGTGAAATTGCTCTGCGAATAAATAGATCCCTGAAGAAAATGGGTATAAAATCTGTAGCAGTATATTCAGAAGCTGATACAAATTCTCTTCATGTTGAAAAGGCTGATGAGGCATACTTTATAGGAAGTTCTCCGGCGTCACAAAGTTATTTAAATATTCAAAATATTATAAATGCAGTAAGAGCGAGTGGAGCTGAAGCTGTTCACCCAGGCTATGGGCTTCTCTCTGAGAATGCTCATTTTGCAAATAAATTAGAGCAAGAGGGCATAAAATTTATCGGCCCAAATTCAAAAGCAATAAAGCTAATGGGAGATAAAATTGAGGCAAAAAAAATTGCCATAGCTGCTGGAGTTAATACAGTTCCTGGATATATGGGAACAATAACAGATCTAAAACAAGCGATAACTATAGCTGAAGAAATAGGATTCCCTGTAATTGTTAAGGCGGCCTCTGGCGGCGGCGGAAGGGGGATGAGGATTGTTAAAAACATAGAAGAAATGCAGTCTGCGATTGTATCAGCAAGGCTCGAAGCAGAAAGTTGTTTTAATGATGATAGAGTTTTTATTGAAAAACTAATAGAGAAGCCAAGACATATTGAGATTCAAGTATTGGCTGATAAATTTGGGAATGTTGTTTGCCTAGGCGAAAGAGAATGTTCAATTCAAAGATATCATCAGAAAGTTATTGAAGAAGCTCCGAGTAAATTTATAGATGAGGATACTCGCCAGGAAATGTATAGGCAATGTAG
>CAYPDX010000039.1:0-12813 GCA_964409695.1 uncultured Rickettsia sp.
CTTTAAGAATTTTGCAATACTAATGGCATCATAATATCCAAAACTAAGATTTGAGAGTTTTGGAGTATTGACGAAAACAGATGCGACAGAGCCTGAGAAAGACACTCTATAATGAATTTAAAACAAAAAATCTGAGCAAGCTTATTATTTACTTATTTAACTCTTTCGTAATACTCAAAATTTCTTCAAGGGAAGTTCCGAGTTTTATATAATCTTCTTTAAATTCTGGGGAATCTTTTTTGCTGGAATTGGAAATCTCATTTTGCATACTAAGAGCGCAGAGAAGTAGCAAATATTCTGTTGTTGCTGTGGGGCTTGAAGATTTTAAATTGTCAAATTTTCTCCCAAGCTCTTTTGCTAAGTTTTGAACAATCTCTTCATTACCATCCTCGCAAGCGATATGATATGTTTTATAATTAATTACTATCGCTACTGTTGACATTTTTCCCTTGTATTGATTCTATAGCTATTAAGCATTTTTCAACTTCAAATAATGCATTCTTACATTCATCTTTTAGTTTTGCATTTTCTTTTTCTAATATGGTGTTTTTTGCTAAAATATCATCTAGCTTACCTTGCAATTCATTCAGCTCAGATTTTATATTATTAGTGAGTTCTAGAAATTTTTTCATTTTATCAGACTATTCATTAACAATTCCTTTAATAAGATGATTCATTACATTATTTTTATTCTTAGAACTATCAGATTTACTAAAAATAGCAAAGATAGCGATAATGATAAATAAAGCAAATAAACTTCCAAGAAGCCAGTTGTCATTAATATGTTTTTTCGCTTTAGTAAGCTTTGTAACTTTAACTGGCAAGATTTTTTGAATTTTAGATATTTCATCTTCTATGCCGAGGAAATGGGAATAGATTTTTAAATACCCATTTACATAAGTTTTTCCTGGAATATCATCAAAACTTCCATTCTCGAGGGCAAGCAAATATTGTTTTCGAATATTGAGTAGCTGTGCTACTTTCCCGATTTCAATATTTCGCTCATTCCTCTTCTTTTTAAGTAATTCACCAATTTGGTATGGTTTGCTTATATTTTGCGTAGGAACATCTCCAATTTTTTGTTGGCAAGAATTATCATACTAATATCAATTGTTTCTAGTTGCTTTAAGTTTTCTACAAAATTATTAAAAATTTGTGAGTGATGTTCTTTTTTTACAAACCACTCCTCAAGACTATCTAGCATTTTAGATTTTGCGATTACTTTAATAATTCTTCTCTGCTTATCATATAAGTCGTCTTTAAGAGATTGTAGAGATAGTCTCTGCCAATAAGATTCCGTCATTAATTTATCGCAAGATTTTCTGAGCCAATCGATATTATACTCTGTACCTACTTTAAAATATGATTCGCAAATACTTTCAGCATAAGCTCCTGTATCTTTGCTAATAAAGGCAATGTCAAAGGATGAAATCAAAGATTCAAGCTTCGCACATTTTTCTGCAAATTCTTCTGGAATGCCAGCTTCTATATATTTTGTAAATTTACTATCAAATTTATCTTTAGCTGATCCATATAAATTTTTCAGCATCATTTCTGAAATCTTCAATACAGATTCTTTGTAGAGATCTATTGACTCTCCTATGTTTAGCGGATGTTTGAGATTACTTATCATCCAGGATATTCCTCTTCTATGTACTTTGTTGATATCAGTATATATTTCAATTAATACATTAAGAGGCGTTGTGCTTGGTAATTTATCAGCTGCATTCCACAATGAATGTAAGTCGAAGATTTCTTGTACAATCACAAAGCCACGAGCTATATCGCAAAGAAATGCACCGGTTTCTCTTTTTAAAGAACTTATAACGGGTCCACTTAGTTGGTTAACAAGTTTATTTGTAATAGTGGTTAGAATAATTTCGGATCTCAGAGGGTGAGTGAGTATTTCATCAGTATATTCTTTCCTCATTAATGGAGGGAAATATTCTATAAGCCATTTCTCAAAATAAGGATCTGTTGATATTTTACTCTGTTGTAGCTCATCATAGACTGATCTTTTACTATAAGATAATATAACTGATAATTCTGGCCTTGTAAGAGTTTCCTTATTATTCGCTCTTTGAACTAATTCAGTGTTAGAAGGAATAAATTCTACATTCCTTTGCAATAGATTTTCTTCTTCAAGTATATCAATTAGTTTGATAAAAGTTTCCATAGTATAAATTGGCGAATGTTGCATTATAGTCAGAGCAAGAGTTTGATATTTATTATCCTCAAGAACTAATTCTGCTACTTCGCTTGTCATTTTTGTAAGGAGACTATTCCTAGAATCTGTAGTTAGTTTTTTATTTTGAATAGATTTGCCAAAAGCGATTTTAATATTCACTTCATGATCTGAGCAATCAACTCCAGCTGAATTATCAACAAAGTCGGTATTTAGCCTTCCTCCAGACTTAGCATATTCAATTCTACCATATTGAGACATTCCAAGATTTCCACCTTCACCTATGACAGTGGCCCTAACGTCGCTTCCGTTAATTCGCAAATTATCATTGGTCTTATCACCAATCGCATAATTTTCTTCGAATGAAGCTTTTATATATGTTCCAATCCCGCCATTCCAAAGCAAATCAACATTTGCTTTTAGTATGGCTTTAATTAGTTGATCTGGAATTATTTCATCTTCCGTAATATCAAGAAGATCTTTGATTTCTTTTGAAAGCTCAATTTTTTTTGCTTTTCTATCAAAAACAGCGCCTCCTTGTGAGATAAGAGATGGAGAATAGTCTGACCATTTGGAGCCTGGAAGATTGAATAATCTTTTTCTTTCTTCAAAGCTCTTTTTTGGATCTGGGTTAGGATCTATAAATATATGCATATGGTTAAAGGCTGCAACTAATTTTACTGATTCAGATAGGAGCAACCCATTTCCAAAAACGTCCCCTGCCATGTCCCCAATACCAGCAACAGTTATATTGTCTGTTTGGACATCTATTCCTAGTTCTTTAAAGTGTCTCTGGACAGATATCCATGCGCCTTTTGCTGTAATCGCCATTTTTTTATGATCATAGCCAGCAGAACCTCCTGAAGCAAAAGCATCTCCTAGCCAATAACCATATTCTAGCGATACCGAATTTGCATAGTCTGAGAAGCTTGCTGTACCTTTATCAGCTGCAACAACCAGATATGGATCATCTTCATCATAGACCACCACATCATGTGGTTTGATGATTTGAGCGCCAACTATATTATCTGTAAGATCTAATAGTCCACGTAAGAAATTTTGATAGCAATTGATAGAGCGTGCCATATATTGTTCTTTAGTCATATTCTGAGATTTGAATTTAGTATAGAAACCACCTTTTGATCCAACCGGGACTATGACGGTATTTTTTGTCATTTGGGCTTTCATTAGTCCTAGAACTTCCACTCTATAATCCTCGCCTCTATCTGACCATCTAATGCCACCACGAGCTACTTTTCCTCCTCTTAAGTGAATTGCTTCAAAATCATTTGAAAACACAAATATTTCCGCGTAAGGAAGCGGTAGAGGTAAGTTTGGTACTTTAGCTGAGTTAAATTTTATTGAGATATAATCTTTAAAATGACCGTCTTTTTTCTGGTAATAATTAGTTCTTACAGATGCTTCAATAACAAGAAGCATAGTGCGTAACACTGTGTCTTCAGCGCTACTAGTGACAGTAACAAGATATTCATTCATTGAGGCTGCTAATTTTGCAGCTTCATCTATGTTATGAGTATTAATATTAAATTTAAGATCAAAGAATTTGATTAGATTTTTTGTATATTCAAAATGTTTGATTAAAGTCTCGCTTACATAAGTATAATCATAGCTAAACTTTGTTTGATGAATATAGAATGCAATAGTTCTTATTAAATCAACTTCTCTCCATGTTATTTCACTACAAGTTATTAATTTACTAAGTTCATCTGCCGATGTTTTATTTGATAATATTGCATAGAAAGAATCCTCAACTAAAGATTTTAATTTTTTATAATCTTTGAAATTATGTTTTAGGGTTAGGCTATATCTGTGAATACAAATATTAGCAGAATTCTCAAGACTATAAGTTTGCTCTTCAAGAACTAAAAAGCCAAGGTTTTCGAGTAATGGCATAGTATCTGAAAGCGTAAACTTACCAAGAAAACTAAAGATTTTTAGATATAGATTCCCATCATTATCAAGGGTGCATAAAGTAGGGGATTCTTTAGATAATTTTTCTAGATAGGCTAGATCTTTTGCAGCCTCTTCAGGAGTATGTTTAAACTTATAGTCATTGGGAAATAGACTCGAATATTTTGTAGAATATATGAAAGCTTCTTCTGAACCATATATTTTATCACATGCAGCTACAAAGCTCTCTTCCCAAAAACTCGTGAGTAATTCTAAATCTTTTTCTAGCGTCTCGCGTTGTAAGTCAGAGAGAATTGAGCAATTATCTGAAGCAAACGTAACATATAGAAAAGCGTAATGTTGACTTACTTCAGTGATGAAATTTCTAGTAACATCAGCATTGAACTTATTTTGTATATAATTTTGGATTTTAAGATGAGCATCCGGAGTAAACCTACTTCTAGGCATAAAAATAATTAGTTCAACAAAATTCTGTTTACATTCCCCTAGTCTAAATAGTTTTAAATTACCAACAGACATGGCAGATAGAGTATGAATACATAAATCGAGCAATTCATCCTTATCAATATGGAAAAGAGCCGTTCTAGGCATTGATTCAACAATAATTCTAAGCTTTTTATAATTATAGCCATGAGCAGGGAAATGAGTTTTTTGCAGAATATAGCTTAATTTTTCTCTGATTATTGGTATTTTACTTACGGATTGGTAATCTATGTTGGAACCGTAAAGTCCGATAAATACTCTTCCACCTATAAATTTTTTATTATGGTCGAAATTTTTAACAATAATAAAATCAATAAAGTTGCTTCTATGTATTTTGGATATTTTATCTAATTTGCCGAATTCAATTATCTTACTAATATCATGATTTTCTTGATAAACTAAATGTTTAATTTCATTTCCATCATCCCAAATACTAGAATCACCTTTTACATTTGAAATTTCTTTTTTAGAAATATCAAAATCTATACAACCTAAAAATGTAAAATTTTCTTTTTTAATCCACTCTAAAAAATCTTTTGATTCATTAATTTCTTCTTGAGAAAATATACCCTCTAGATTATTTATATTTTTAATTGACTCATCTGTAGATTCAAGAATTTTAGACCATGCGTTATATGTTGTCTCAACTTTGACAAGTGTATCTAAAATTGCTGCAATAATTTCTTTTGATAAAGAATCTGCAATTTTACCTTTCACTGATATGCAAACTAAAGATTCATGAGTACCATCTTTATCAAACGATAATAACTGTCCATTGTTATCACGTTTAACGCTAATTAGCGGATGTAAAAAACACTCATAAAGGATTTTATGTTCATGCAATAATGTTTTTATTGAATCCACAATAAATGGCATGTCATCACCTAAAATAGAGAAAATAGCCATGTTAGTTGGAGAGTTAACTTGCTTAAAAACAGCCGTTCTGTTTTTTGTTTTTGTTTTTATAAATTCAAAGCTGTGTTCACAGAATATTTTCAATTTTTCTTCATTGAAAATATTTAAGTAATCTATTGGAATATATGAGTAGAATTGCTCTACGAAATCTTTGTATAATTTGTCTGAATGGTTTTTTGAAATGTTTTTTATAAGTTCAATTCTGTTCATAATTGTCGCTTATTATGGTTTATATGTTATATTTGGCATAATTTATTATATTTATCAATGTAAGAGATATGAAAAAGGACACAATTTTTGCGCTTTCTTCGGCAAGCGGTAAGTCTGGAGTAGCTGTATATAGAATTTCGGGCCCAAAATCACTGGAAGTATTAAACTCTATAGGGCCAACTTTAACGCATGTACAACCACGTTTACTTACAAAAACAAAGATAATAAACCCAATAACTTCTGATGAAATAGATGATGCGATGATTGTGTTTTTTAAGGCACCATTTAGCTTTACAGGAGAGGATGTTGTCGAAATTCACACTCACGGAAGCGTTGCTATAAAAAAATTACTTACAGAAGCTATTCTGTCATTTGATGGAGTTAGATATGCAGATGCTGGAGAGTTTAGCAAAAGAGCTGTTTTAAATGGAAAAATGGATCTAACAAAGGCTGAAGGTCTGATGGATCTTATAAATGCAGAAACGCTGATGCAGCAAAAACAGGCGCTAAGACAAATGAGAGGCTCTCTATATGATCAGTGTGATTTTTTGAGAGAGTCTGTGGTTTCGATAATGAGTTTGCTTGAGGCTTTTATAGATTTCCCAGATGAAGAAATACCAGAATCTATATTATCTGATGCAGAAAAAAAGATTTTAGAAATATCATCTTTGCTTCTTTTGCATCTTAACGACAAAAGAAGGGGAGAAAGGCTTAGAGATGGTATTAAACTAACTATATATGGTAAGCCAAATGTTGGTAAATCTAGCCTTTTAAATTACTTGGCTCAGCGAGAGGTCGCAATTGTTTCTTCAATTTCAGGAACAACGCGCGATGTTATAGAGTCTCATATTGATATTAACGGCTATCCTATTATTTTAACAGACACTGCTGGAATACATGATAATGCAGGAGATCAAATTGAGATTGAAGGGATTAGAAGGGCAAAAATTGAAGTTGAAGATGCTGATATTAAAATATTCATGCAAGATACAAGTGATTATAAAATAGCTGAGCAAATGGAAGAAAATACAATCTATCTTATTAATAAGATAGATTTGCAAGAAATCAAAGCTGATAATTATTTAAAAATCTCTATAAAAAATAATATTGGTCTTGATGATTTGATAGTTAAAATAGCTGAGCTAGCATCGAATATTGCTGGAGATTGCGAAGCTCCATCTATAACACGAACACGTCATAGAATCTCAATTCAAAAATCATATGATGCTCTATCGAGATGCAACATACGAGATGATCTAGTCCTTGCGGCTGAAGATTTAAGGCTTGCAGCAAAATCTCTGTCTAACCTCATAGGAAAGATAGATGTAGAAGAAGTTCTTGATCAAATTTTCTCAAATTTCTGCATCGGAAAATAGATTAATTATGTTGCATATTTAACGTATGGTTGTATTATGGACATAATTAATCTATTTTAGGTTCTTTACTTTTTTCTTTGTTTTCAATTTTACTATTTTTAGCAGGTTTAGTAGTTCCCCCGGTATCTTCGTGTGTTATATGTTTAGCGGTGTCCATGAGTTTAGTGACAACATCAAGTAGATTTTTTGTTTTGATGTTGAGCTCTTTTATTTCTCTATCAATATTTTTTTTAAGAGTCTTTTTGTATGTAGTCATAGTAGTTCTCCAAATAATGATATGAATCATATTTCGTTTTTTAAAAATTAATATCCAGGAAAAACACGGGGTCAAATTAACTAAAAATTAACCATATTAAATTATAATGTGACTCAAATTAGGAAATAAGCAATAACCACTAAATATTGTATAGAATTAATACGGCGCTCTAATATCCAACATCATATATATTAAAATAGTTTATTTTTATTTGCCTTAATCATAAAAACAAATGAGTAAATATGATAGATAAACAAATTGACTCTCATATATATCAAGAATTTTCTTCTGAGTTTCATACAATACTGCAGGACGAGCTTCCAAGGTTTAAAAAACTTGGAATAAAAGACCTGGGATTTAGAAGATTTTATAAAAATGGTACTACAATCGGCTTTACAACGAACTTATCTTGGTTTGACTTTGAAGTTAATGATTCTAGTTTCAGTAAGATGGTGGCTGAGCATTTTCAAGCAGAAATAGGTGAGGTGATTCATAATCATCAACAATTTTGTCTTAGAATTGGAGATGTAAATCAACAAAGTGAATTTTTGAAAAAACTTTATGAATTTGGAATGTGGAATACTCTGGCATTGTATAAAGTGGATATAGATAAAATTGATGGTTTCTATTTTATTTCTACCATTGATAATAGTGAAGTTGTTACAAATTATATAAACAATCTGGATTACTTAAGAAATTTTATTTCAGTAATTGGGCCGAAAATCCATAAGATTTATTCTAATCCTAAATATCAAAAAATTATTAAACCAATGTTTGATAAGAGCTTTGAAGAAAATTTTTTACATAATAAATTTCAATCTACTAAAGCAACAGGGTTAAGACTTCGAAAAGACGGAAAGAGTTATTTGTTGTCAAAAAGAGAGCTTGAATGTCTCGTTTTGCTTTCAGGTGGAAATTCTGTAAAGCAAATTGCAAATTTACTGAAAATTTCACCAAGAACAATAGAAGGTTATGTTCTGTCATTAAAGATCAAAATTAATGCTTCATCAAGATCAGATTTAATAAAATTTGCTCATGCGATGCAGCTGACAACTCTTTTGGGGAAATAATACTATGGCGTTGATTTTTAATTTAACAAGTATAGGATAAATTATAACCTATTTTGGAGGACTATATGAAGGGAAATTCTAATTTAAAATTGATTGCAGTTCTGGATTCTTATCATCTTAAACTCTATGAAGCTAATGGGCTTAAAATTACAGATGGGCCTAAGGATATAAAATTACCTTTTACTCACCATAAAGAGTCTGAAAAATTAAGGGAAAATCATCAGAAAAATCCTGGGCTTGGATTGGGATTTGAACCCCGTACTATGCCAGAAGAAATTGATCAAAATGATTCCGCTAAATTAATCTGTCAATATTTGGATAAATTATTTGGTGATAATTCTCATTACAGAGAGTTAATAATAATAGTTGAACCAAGAATGTTAGGTTTTATCAGAGAGAATTTGAGTAAAAATTTAAAAAGTAAAGTCACAAAAGAAATCCATAAAGATCTTGTAAAAGAAGATATCAAATCTATTGAGCTTCACGTCTTTGGGTAGAGATTGACAACAAAAAGTAAAGTGTTGTTTCATTTGTATAATTAAATTGAGAGATAATATGAGTAAAACATTTGATTTTTATGCTGAGGTAACAATTTCTGCTGATGTAGTGCTTCCAAATGATGATTTTGTAGAGTACGCAATTGCATTCGTACCCGAGGCTTTGCCAGTAAAATGGACTGAATTAAATGCAAAAGCAGCAGAATTTCTTCCAGATCATACTAATGTTGTTAGTAATCCGCATGTAACTGCTTACCATGGAGCTTATAAACAGGAAGATTTACCAGTAATAGTTAATGGCTTAAAAGCTCTCGATATTAAGCCTTTTAATGTTACATTCGTAGATCGTATTGTTAATACTGGTAATCGTTGGTTAGATTGGAATATAGAGAAATTTACAGCTGCAGGAGAAGAGACTGATGTTGTAAAAGTTCATAAAAAAATTGTTGATTTTGCAGTGCCTTTTCATCAACGTCCCCTTGCAAGATCAATCGTTGCATATCCTGGAGCGTCAGAAGTTGCAAAAGCTCAAATTGGTGAATATGGAGTTGGTGGTATTAAAGAGTTTTATAACCCACATGCAACTTTCTGGTATGAATTTCCTCCTCACGAAGATTTAACAACAGCTCATGCCGCAATGGATGGTATAATAACAGAGACAGTGACTACGCCTGTAAACAAAATAATTTGTGGAAGATTAGGATTTAATGGAAATATTGTTGAAATATACGAGACTATAGATTTACTTGGATCATCAGATGTAGCAATATTAGGTGGTGACTTTGATGGAGTTGAGTAATATAATTATCTTTTGTTAATTCTCACATTACCGATCAAAGAATTTTTGTAATAAACCTATTTTCTAAAAAACGCCACCACATGCAACAAAGCCTTATCAAGTACGGGATAGCTGGTAGTAAGAAGGCTGAATTTTAATATAAATAAAATTAAACAGAGGTGACTTTGGCACATAATCTCGATATTATCCTCTTAGCAGGATTTTTACTTATTAATTTGTTCGTAGGCCTATATTCTGGAAGAGGGATAAAGTCAATTAAAGATTATGCTATTGGAAATCGAAATTTTCCTACAGCTACCTTAGTTGCAACTATTGTTGCCACTTGGATTTCTGCAAATTTTATCACTATTAAAATCTCTGAAGCTTATAGTTCAGGCTTATACCACATTATCCCTGGCCTTGGCGATGCAGCATCATTATTTATAGTTGCTTTCTTTATTGCACCAAGAATGGGAGAGTTTTTGGGCTGTCTTTCGGTCGCAGAGGCAATGGGGAAACTATACGGAAATAAAGCAAGAGCAGTAACTTCTGTGCTAGGAATTTTCCCTGCTGTTGGAATTGTATCAGCTGAGTTTATTATTTCATCGGTTTTATTGCAAAGTATTACAGGTATTTCCGCTTTATATTCATCTTTAATTAGCGCTTTTATTGTAATTGGTTATTCAACTTTTGGCGGTATAAAATCAGTAACTTTTACTGATATGATACAATTTATTACATTCTGCCTTGTGATTCCAACCATAGGAGTTGCTGTAATAGAAAATATCTCTCATACAGACGCAATCTTTGAATATATAGCTCGCAGTGAATTATATGATGTAAAAGAAGTTTTTAATATATCTAATCCTAAATTCTTTAGCTGTTTAGTGTTATTTACTTTTTTCTTAATACCAGGATTAGATCCAGCAATTTTTCAAAGAATCTCTATGGCTAGAGATACTAAACAAGTTAAAAAAGCATTTTTAATAGCAGCTGGCTTATGTTGCCTTATTGGATTCATGTTTTATTTTATTGCTGTAGCAGTTGCAGCTCAGGAAACATTACACCATAATCCTAATGATTTAATACTGCACATAATAAACAACTATACTCCAGTATATTTAAAGGGAATAGCAGTTATTGGACTTCTTGCAATGTTAATGTCAACAGCTGACTCATACATCAACTCTTCATCTATATTATTTTCACATGATTTTTGTGAATCAATTGGGATAAAAATATCAGACAAGACACAGCTATTTTTAGCTCGTATTAGTGCATTTATTATAGGGGTTTCTGCGCTAACGCTTAGTTTGTTTTCCAAAAATTTGCTAGAAGTTATAATGGCTACATTCAGTTTTTATATGCCTGTAGTAACAGTTACCTTTCTTCTTGCAATTTTTGGATTTAGAACAAGTACAATCACAGCATTGTCTGGAATGTTTGCAGGTCTTATAACCGTAATTTCATTTATGGCATTTTCTGAGACAGATGGTTTTATTCATGGAATTATTGCTAATTTAGCTGTTACCTTTGGGATGCATTATTTATTTAATCAACAAGGTGGCTGGATTCTAATAAAGACAAAGCTAATCTAAAACAAATTAAAGATAGAAAGACAGAATTCTGTAGATTTAAAGAAGTTTTCACTAATTTTAGTATAATAGGCTTTTGTCAAACCAATACTCCAAGCGAATCAAAATACTATGTATATTTGGGACTAATTAATACCATACTAGTAGTATCATTAGCTTTTGTATTACAGCATGATACTTACATTATGTACTATTCAACAATAAAATTTCTTGAATACTCAATGTTTTTACTTTCCACAGCCTTAATTACATATCCAATTTGGCAGGAGAGATTTAAAAGTAAAAATTTTATATGTGTAATATGGAATTTCACACTTCTATATGTACTTGTTATTAGCAGTAGTCTGTTTTTAATTATGAGTAAATTCGATCAATCTATACTTACTATTATGGTTATCTGCCTCATGACTCTTGCTCTACTAGTAAGATGGCAAGTAGCTTTATGCATGATAGTGATAGGAATGTTTACGAGTTTTGAAATCTATAGTTTACTTTATGGCACTGGAGTATTTGAGAATATCTCTGATAATTTTAAGATTATTTTTCTACTGTTTGTAGTTTGTAGTTTTTTAGTGGGATTTCTTAAGCCCAAGCAAGAATATCAAGAAACTACAGAGGCAAAATTAGATTATCAAAATGAAAAACTAAATAGTCAAAAGAAAGAATTATCTAAAACTCTTGAATTAAAAAATGAATTCGTAAGAAACATCAATCATGAGGTTAGAACCCCAGTAATGGGTATAATATCTATGGGGCAAGCTCTCTATGAGAATTATCATCAATTACATGACGACCAAAGGCAAGAGATAGCAAAAGAGATTAGTAGTAGTTCTAATAGATTAAATGATCTAGTGAATAATCTAACTGACCTATCAAGACTTTCTAGCATGAGCAATAAGCTAAAACTGGAAAAAGTTGATTTAAGCAAGCTCGTTTATGAAAGAGTTGAATTTTGTAAAAAACTATATCAACAAGAAGAAACGAGAGAACTGCAAGAGTTTGTCTTAAATATAGACGATAATATAAGAGTTAAATGTGATAGGCATTATATCACAAGCACAATCGATAATATTATTATAAATGCTATTCAGTATTGCAATGATGGAAAAATTACAATTGGGCTTCACAAAAATAAAGATGGTGTAGAATTCAGCGTTAAGGACGAAGGTATAGGTATACCAAAGGCAGAGTTACATGATATATTTGGAACCTTCTCAGTAAGTTCACGAACTAAAACTATAGCCGGTGGTAGAGGCGTTGGTCTTGCACTCTGCAAGAAAGCAATTGAATCCCATGGTGGCAAGATATGGGCTGAGAGTAATGGAGAAAGTGGTTCAATTTTTAGGTTTGTTTTGCAGTAAAAACTCTGCCTAGAATCGGATAGTGGATCAATATAAAGGTATTTGGTAATTGATACTAAGAATCCGTCTCCTGTGAAGAATTAATTTTTGAGAGATAAAGTGTGAGATTCATAGACATGGTTTCAATTTTTTTAGATCATAATGCAATCTGTAAG